>JBQGEK010000312.1:0-1778 GCA_052039575.1 Patulibacter sp.
ACGGGATGACGGGGGTCGGGTTGAACCGGTACGACGTGCTCGCCGTCGACGCCCGGCGCGGCGGACGACGGCGCCGGGGGGGCGCCGACGTCGACCGCGGCTGGAGTCCCGACCGCCACCGCACGCTGGATGCCCAGGAGGTCGTCGACCACGTGCCGGCGCTCGAGGGCCAGGACCCGACCGGCGGCTGGCTGTTCTACGACTGCCAGACCGACGACAGCCGGCTGGTCCTGACGATCCTCCAGGAAGCCGAGCGGTTCGGCACGGTCTGCCTCAACCACGTCGAGGTCACGGAGCTGCGCGAGCGCGACGGTCGGGCGGAAGGCGTCGAGGTCGAGGACCGGACGTCCGGCGAGCGGTTCTCGATCCGCGCGGCGAACGTCGTCAACGCAACCGGGGTCTGGGCCGACCGGCTGCGCCCGGCCGAGCTGCGCGACGAGGCCGAGGTTCCGGTGATCCGCCCGTCCCGCGGCACCCACATCACGCTGCCGAGCGACAAGCTGCCGCTGCGCTCCGGCGCGATCGTGCCGTCGGGTGGCGGACGGTTCATGTTCGCCCTGCCGTGGTTGGGGCGGACGCTCGTCGGGACCACCGACAACGAGCTCGACACCCGCGACCTCGACCACGTCGCGGCGCCCGACGAGGACATCGACTACATCCTCGACGGGATCAACGGCTACTTCGGGACATCGTTGGTCCCGGACGACATCAGCGGCGCCTACGCCGGGGTCCGGCCGCTGATCGCGTCGGGCGATCCGAAGCGCTCGGTCGACATCTCGCGCCGCGCCGAACTCTACGAGACCTCGTCGGGGATGCTGACGATCACCGGCGGCAAGCTGACGACCTGGCGGCGGATGGCCAAGCAGACCGTCGACCGGCTGGTCGAACGTGACGGCCGTGACGCGCCCTGCCGGACCGAGGACCTGCCGCTCGGTCAACCGATCGATGCCCTGCGGCTGCCGCACGTTTCCGGGACCAGCGAGGCGGCCCGGGCGCAGCTCGCCGCGCGCTACGGGAGCGTCGCCCGCGACGTGCTGACGCTGGCCGCGGACCGTCCCGAGCTGGCGCGGCCGATCGTCGACGACGGACCGCTCGACCTGATGGCCGAGGCGGTCCACGCAGTGCGGGTCGAGCACGCCCGCGACCTGGCCGACGTGCTGCTCCGCCGGACCCGGCTGGGCCTGACCGCGGCGCGCAGCCTGACCGCCGACGGCGGCGCCGCCTGTCGCGCGGTGGCTGAGACGATCGCGCCCGACCTGGGGTGGGACGCCGACGCCGTCGATCGGGCGGTCGAGGAGTTCCTCGACGTGGCGCGAAAGGAGGGGTTGGTGCCCGGATCCGGAACCGCACCCGACCCACCCCGGAGTGCGCCTGGCGACGGTCCGGCAGGTAGGGCGTAGCGTTCTTCAACCGGTCCAGGCCATACGATCCGGGACGAGTTTCGATGTCAGCTGATTCCGAGAGCGTCCCCACCTCACCGGCCGCCGTTGCTGCTGCACGCTTCGATCGCAACGGCGTGACGGCGTACAACCAGGCACTTCGTCTGACCGGCAGTCCCGGCGCCGCCTGGTACGCGACGGTCGCTGCGTTCGCGGCCGTCACCGAGCGCGTGCCGGCCGATGCCGCGGGCGGCGTCGACGACCAGGACCTGGTCCTGATGTCGTGCTGGCACGGCCGCCAGCTGCTGTCGCAGGTCGCGAGCGATCCGTCCTACGCCGAGCAGCTCCGGGCGCACGACGCGGCCCACCGAGCGGGCCAGGATCCCGACCCGGCCGTGG
>JBQGEK010000313.1:0-3670 GCA_052039575.1 Patulibacter sp.
GCCCAACTCGAACTCCTGCGCGTCGAACGCCACCTGCTCCGCACGGATACGCGTGAACTCTCGCTCCAACTGCGGCACCGTGTTGATCGTGTTAGGGGTGTGCTTCCGCAACCGCCCCCGCTCCAACATCGAGGCCCGCACCGCATCGCTGGCGTACGCCAGCAGCAGCTTGCCGCTCGCGCGGGCGTGGACCTCACCGACCAACCCGACGTCGGCCCGACCCACGCGGACGGGATGAGCCCCGTCCACCGTCGCGAGCACGCGGATCTCGCCCTGGCGGATCGCCGTCAGGTGGGCGGTCTCCCCCGTGGTCTTCGCCAGCCGCTCGAGCGCCCGAAGGTGACGTGGAGCCGGCGTCACGTCACGCGCAACGGCATCCGCGATCACGGACGCCCGCGGACCGACCGAGTACGTCCGGCCCTTGTCCTTGGCCAGGAGACCTTCCTCCACCAACGTCGTGAGCAGGTGGTAGGCGGTCGGCAGCGTGAGGTCGAGCCGCTCGGCGACCTGCTTGGCCGCCATCCCGTCCCGCTCGGCCACGACGGCCAGGAGAATGCGCGAGGCGCGCGCCACCGACTGGATCGTGCCCGACGACCGCTTCGGCGGCCGATCCCCGGCCTCCGCCCGCCGCGCGTCATCCACGGGTAGCGTCCGCCACGAAGGCGCCGACGGCGTGCGCATCGACCACGTCCTGCCGGAACCGCAGTCCCAGCCCTGGATCGCGCGTAGGCTCGAGCTGTCCCTGCTCGATGATCAGGCTCTCGTCGACCACGAAGCGATCGACGAAGTCGAACGCCGACGTGGAGCCGAAGACCTCGACGCCGTGCACGCGCGAGGACGCATGCACGAGGTGCTGGCCGACCTCCGCGTACACGTGGGGCGAAACCGCGATCTCGCTCCACCGATCCATCAGCGTCGCAACGCCCGTCAGGCCCCCCGCGGTCGTCACGTCGACACGCAGGACGTCGACCGCCGCGCTCTCGCACAGCCGCTCGAGCGCGGCCAGGCTCGCATCGTCGCCGGCCCCGATCGGCACCGGGCTCCCCGCACGCAGCGCCGCCATGGCCGCCACGTCCGTGACCGGGAACGGATCCTCGATCCACGCCAGACCGAACGGCTCCCACGCACGAGCGGCGTCCGTCGCGGTCCTGACGTCCGGCCACGCCGAGCCGATGTCGACGACGAGCTCCACCTCGTCGCCGAGCGCGGCGCGCGTGGCGGTCAGCCGCTCGGCCATCGCCTCGGTGCCGCCGACGTGGGCCAGCTTGAAGCGCGTCGCGCCAGACGCACTCGCTGCGACCAGACGCGCCACGAACGCGTCGTCCGCCTCTCCTGGCAGCGGGTACCCCTCGACGATCGACACCGGCGTGCGGCGCGGCGCGCCACCGAGCAACGCCCAGACCGGTTGCCCCGTCCGCTGCGCCGCGAGGTCCCACCGGCAGAGGTCCAGCAGGCCGGCCGCCCGCGCGAGGGCGGGGCTTCGCGTCCCACCCTCCTGCAAGCGGTCGACCAGGGTGTCGATCGCCCACGGGCCGTCGTGGCGGTCGACCTCGGCCGCGAGCGCACCCTGCACCGGGACGTCCCGCGTCAGCGTGTAGGCGTGGCCCTCCCGACCGTCTTCGGCGGTGACGCGAACCAGGCAGTACTCCCGCGCTGCGATCGTCCGACCGGCGAGCGTGAACGGCACGTCGACGGCGAACCGCACCGTCCAGCAGGCGATCGCCACCAAGGCGTCGCCGCTCACGCTCACGGAGCGGGCGCTCCCGTCCGGAACCTCCTGGCCCGTCACCTAGCGGCCCGCCGCCCGCTCGCCCGACGACAGGATCGCGGTGGCCTCGATCTCGACGAGCAGCTCCGGAAGCAGGAACTGGTTGCTGCCCACGCAGGTGCTCACCGGGAGGATCTCGCCGAAGACCTCGGCGTGCGCGCGGCCGGATTCGCGCCAGTGATCGATGTCCCGCAGGAAGACCCGCGTCCGCACCACGTCGGCCGGTTGCGCACCCAGTTCGGCGAGCGCCTCGAGGATGATCTCGATCGCGGCCTTCGTCTGGCCGTACGGGTCGTCGGGGTGGAGCACCGTCCCGTCCGGCGCGATCGCGACCGTGCCGGAGACCTCGACCGTGTTCCCGACGCGGACCGCGCGCGCGTACCCGAAGCCCTTCGCCCACGGTCCGTGGGCCACCACGTGCTCGCGCGTCATCCGTCGTTCCTCCGGAGCTTGAGGGCAGAGAAGCCGCCGTCGACGGCCAGGACCTCGCCGGTGACGAAGCTCGCCGCCGGCGACAGCAGGAAGGCGATCGCCGACGCGACCTCAGCCGGCTCGCCCAGGCGACGCTGCGCGTGGCCGTCGACCACCGCATCGATGTCGATGCTGCCGAGCTCGATGGCATCGCGCATCAGCTTCGTCTCGATGTACCCCGGCATCGCGCAGTTGACGCGAATCCCGTCGTCGGCCCACTCCACGGCCAGCGTGCGCGTCAGCTGCTCGGTGGCCGCCTTGGCGCACGAGTACGCAAGGCGAGCCGGCCAGCCGAACCGCGCCGCGACCGAGCCGAGGTTGACGATCGAGCCGCCGCCGGAGCTGCGCATGAAGCGCGCTGCCGCCTGGCAGGCGAACAGCGTTCCGCCGAGGTGCACGGCCAGCACGCGGTCCCAGTCCTCGGCCCGAACGTCGATCGACGGCGTCGCGTGCACGACGCCCGCGCAGTTCACGAGGCCCGAGAGCGGGCCGCCCCAGGCGACCGCCTCGGCCATCGCTTGGCTCACCGCTTCCTGGTCCGTGACGTCACACGCCAGGGACAGGACGCGATCGTCCGCACGCCGGTCCGCGTCGTCCGGGACACGCAGGTCGAGCAGCGCGCAGCGCTTGAACGCGCCGCTGGCGAGGACCTCGTCGGCGACCGCGGCACCGATGCCGCAGTTCCCGCCGGTGATGACCAGCAGATCGCTCATCGCGGGCCTCCCGTTCCGGTGGCCGGACTGCGTCCGGTGGAGGATGAGGTTCGCTGGGTCACGTTCGTGCTCCCGTTGGTTGCGCTTCGCGCCGTCATGGCGCGTCGCCGGTGGATTCGGATTGAGTGCGGGTTGCCGAGCCGGGCAACCGCCGGGCAAGCGCCCCGGGGAGGGACACCCCGCGGGAACGGCCGGAGAAGATCTCCTCGCCGTTCGTAAGGCCGCGCGGACGCAGCAGGAGCGTCAGCAGCAGCGCGATCGCCAACCCGAGCTGCTGGATGCCCGGGCGTCCCGGCAGCGCGAGGCCGAAGACCTGATCGCCCTCCTCGACGCGTCGCAGCAGCTCGAGGAGCACCGACAGGCAGATCGTTCCCAGGACCGCCCCGCTGAGGCTCCGTAGACCGCCGACGACCAGCATCGCGATCGTCAGGAAGGTGAGCGAGACGTAGAAGTCCCCGGGACTGAACGCCCCGTAGAACTGCGCGTAGAGGTACCCGCCGACCCCGACGATGAACGCCGAGAGCAACATGGCGATGCGCCGTTCGCGCACCACCCGTACGCCGATGCCGCGAGCGGCCAGCTCGTCGTCCCGGCTCGCCCGCAGGCGCATGCCGAACGCCGAGCGTTGGTAGGCGAAGGCGACGACGATCGCCGCCACGACGACCGCGATCATGCCGGCGTTGCCGAGCCCCGCCGGCACCCCCAGCATCGTCGCGTC
>JBQGEK010000314.1:0-2305 GCA_052039575.1 Patulibacter sp.
AAGCCGGGCGCCGCGATCCGCAGGTAGCGGGCGGCTCCGTCGGCCGTCGCGCCCTGACCCCCGAGCGCGGAGATCCAGAGTGGGCCGGTGAGCAGGACGACCAGTGCGCCGAGGAGGCCGAGCGCCGCCCCGAGCCACAGCGACTGGGCTGCCGCGCGGCGCAGGTCGAGGTCGTGGCGTCCGTCGGCGGCGGACGCGCCCGACAGTCGGGCGACCGCGGCCGTCGGCGGGTAGGCCGCGAGGTCGCCCAGCCCCCAGAGCCTGGCCAGGACCGGAGTTGGCAGCGCCAGCGACGCCAGGTCCTGGCCCGCCTGGGGACCGTCGATGTGCCCGACCATCGCGGTGTCGACGAGCAGGTAGCTGGGCTCGGCGGCCAGCGTGCCGAGCGCCGGCAGCGCGAGCCGGGCGATCCGGCGGTCGTAGGGGGAGCGCAGCGGCACGACGGGGGACGGTAGCGGCGCGTTGCGGCCGCGGCGCGCCCGCAGGTCGCGGCGAGAAGCCCGACCGGCGAGCGGGCGAGGGTCCGCGGTCGGGGAGTAGTGTCCGCCCCGTCGCACACCACCCAGGCACCCTCCGCCGTCGGGCGGCCCGGACAGAACGATTCCGGACCGGGTGCCCCACCCATCACCACCCGAGGGACACCATGGCTGAGACCCTGTACGGCAGCGAGACCCAGAAGGCCGTCGACAACTTCCCGATCTCCGGCGAGCGCGTGCCGGTCCAGGTCGTGCGCTGGCAGGCCCGGATCAAGGGCGCCGCCGCGCTGGTCAACGCCGAGCTGGGCAAGCTCGATCAGGGGATCGCCGACAAGATCTCCACCGCGGCCAAGGCGATCGTCGCCGGCGACCACGACGACCAGTTCCCGATCGACGTCTTCCAGACCGGCTCGGGCACCTCGACGAACATGAACGTCAACGAGGTGATCTCGGCGCTGACCGGCGGCGAGGCCCACCGCAACGACCACGTCAACATGGGGCAGTCGTCCAACGACACCTTCCCCTCGGCGGTCCACCTGGCCGCGCTCGACGAGGCGACCAACCGGCTGATCCCGGCGCTGAAGCAGCTCGAGGCGTCGCTGCAGGCCAAGGCCGACGCGTTCGCGGACGTCGTCAAGGCCGGCCGCACCCACCTCATGGACGCGGTCCCGGTGACGCTCGGCCAGGAGTTCTCCGGCTACGCCGCCCAGGTCCGCCAGGGCGTCAAGCGGGTGCAGAACGCGCTGCCGCACGTCGGTCAGATCCCGCTCGGCGGCACCGCCACCGGCACCGGTCTGAACACCCCCGCGGAGTTCGCGCCGAAGATCCGCGAGCGGTTGATCGCCGACTCCGGCCTGTCGCTGATCGCCGCTCCGGCCGATCCGTTCGAGGCCCAGGGCAACCGCGACGGCCTGGTCGAGCTGTCCGGCGCGCTGAAGAGCGTCGCGGTCTCGCTGACCAAGATCGCCCAGGACATCGCGCTGATGGGCTCGGGCCCCCGCGTCGGCATCGGCGAGCTGTTCCTGCCCGAGCTGCAGAAGGGCTCGTCGATCATGCCGGGCAAGGTCAACCCGGTGATCCCCGAGGTGGTGCTCCAGGTCTCCGCGCAGGTGATCGGCAACGACACCGCGATCACGATCGGCGGCATGCAGGGCCAGTTCGAGCTGAACGTCCGCGTGCCGCTGATCGCGCGCAACCTGCTGCAGTCGATCCACCTGCTGACCACGACCTCGACCGCCTTCGCCGAGAAGTGCGTCGACGGGATCGAGCCCAACGTCAAGGGCACCGACGCGTCGGCCGCCGGCACGCTGGCGACGGCGACCGCGCTCAACGAGGCGATCGGCTACGACCTGGCGACGAAGATCGTCAAGCAGGCGACCGACTCCGGCGAGCCGCTGCGCGACGTGGCGCTGCAGAACGGCGTCGACGCCGAGCTCTACGACCGGACGATCAACCTGCGCGAGATCGCCCGCGGCAACCAGGGCTGACCGTCCGACGCGTCGGCGGTGACGACGGGGTCACCGGCCGACGCGTCGTCGCCTGGCGCCCGTCTCCCGCGCGTCACGACGCAGAGCGGCCCGCGTCCAGGCCGCGACGTCGTGTGACGCAGGCCGCGACGGCGCCAACCGGCTAGCGTGCGGGGCGTGTCCACGCCCCCGCCGTCGAGCAACGCCGAGCCGCGGATCCGCCGGGTCACGCTGACCACCGGCCGGATGGCCGAGGAGCAGGCGTGGTGGACCGGGCGGCTCGGCCTGGAGCCCGCGCTCGGCGCCCCGGCCGGCGGATTCGCGGTCCAGGTCGGTGACGGCGTTCTCGCGTTCCAGCCGGTC
>JBQGEK010000315.1:0-11550 GCA_052039575.1 Patulibacter sp.
CTCCATCACGGCACCTCGCCCCGCCTGAAGACCGCGGCCGAAGCCGCGGCGATCGTGGCCGCGGTGGAACGTCGCGAGGGCACGATCACCAAGCTCGACAAGGTGCGCCGCAAGGAGCGCGCACCGATGCTCTACGACCTGACGTCGCTGCAACGCGACGCGGGCAGCCGCTACGGGTTCACGGCGCGACGGACGCTCGCGGCGGCCCAGCGCTGCTACGAGGAGCACAAGGCGCTGACCTACCCGCGTACGAGCTCGCGCTACCTGACGACGGACATGATCCCCGAGATCAAGCCGACGGCCAGCGAGGTCGGAGGGCGCCCCGAGTACGCCGCCGCGGCGAAGTACGTCACCGGACTGGACACGCTGCCGCTGGGCCGGGTCGTCAACGACGAGAAGGTTGCCGACCACCACGCGATCATCCCGACGAACGCGCCGCACAAGCTCGACAAGATGAGCGACGACGACCGTCGGATCTACGACATGGTCGTGCGACGGTTCCTGGCGGTCTTCCACCCCGAGGCCGAGTTCGAGAACACCCGGATCGAGACCACCGTCGAGACCCCCGGCGCTGCGGCGCCGGCCGAGGGGCCCCACGTCTTCCGGACCCGCGGTCGCGTGCTGCTCGTTCCGGGCTGGCGCGGCGTCTACGGAGAGCTCGAATCGAAGGACAACGACCAGGACGACGAGGGCTCGACCCAGACCCTGCCGAAGGTCGAGCAGGGCGAGGCGGCCAGGACGGTCGAGATCGGCTCCGAGGAGAAGGTCACCAAGCCGCCGCGGCGGTTCAGCGACGCGTCGCTGCTGGGCGCGATGGAGACCGCCGGCCAGCTCGTCGACGACGACGAGATGCGCGAAGCGATGAAGGATTCCGGGATCGGTACGCCGGCGACCCGGGCGGCGATCATCGAGCGGCTGATCGACGTCGGCTACACCGAGCGCGACGGGCGGGCGCTGCTGGTCACCGAGAAGGGTCTCAACGTCATCCGGCTGCTCGACAACCATCCGCTGACCTCGCCGTCGCTGACCGGTGACTGGGAGGCGCGGCTGTCGCGGATCGAGTCCGGCGACGAGACGCGCAAGGCGTTCATGGACGGCATCGCGCGCTTCGCGAAGCAGACGGTCGAGGAGCTCGACGTCAAGCTCAAGGACGTCCGGATCCCGCGGGCCAACCTCGGCCCGTGCCCGGTCTGTGGCCGCGACATCACCGAGAACCGCAAGGGCTTCTCGTGCTGGGCCAAGGACGACCCGGGCTGCGGCTTCGTGATCTGGAAGAGCAAGGCGGGCAAGAACCTCGCTCCGGCGGTCGCCAAGGAGCTGATCAAGACCGGGAAGACGGCCAAGCAGGTGACCGGGTTCAAGAGCCGGGCCGGTCGCAACTTCCGGGCCAAGCTGGCGCTGCACCAGACCGAAGAGGGCAAGTGGCGCGTCGAGTTCGACGAGCCGTGGGCCCAGGAGGGGATGAAGGCCCCCGAGCCCGAGGAGACCGGCGAGGCGCTGGTCCCGCCGGCGGCCGTCGCACCCACCGATGCCGTCGCCGAGAAGGCAGCGGACGGGGCGGACGTCGCGGCCTGACCCCGCACGCGACGGTGGCGGCGACCCCCGCCTGCAACGTCGCGTGCGCTCCGTCCGCACGCGTTGAAACGGTCAAGAGGTGACGTTGCAGCTGGTCACCGGGCCGACGAACGCCAGCAAGGCGGGCGTCGTGCTGGGCCTCGTCCGTCGGTGGGCCCAGGACGGCCGTCGGCCGGTTCTGGTGGTCCCCACCGGTCCCGACGCGATCCGCTACCGCCGCGAGCTGGTGCGGGACGGCGGCGGAGTCTCGTACGACGTCGAGGTGACGACCTTCGGCGGACTCGTCACGCTGGTGCGACGCGCTCTGGAGCTGCCCGCGGCGACGCTCGCGCCCGAAGCGCTCGACCGCGTCCTGGCGACTGCGCTCGCGGCCGTCGAACCGGGCCGGCCGCTGGGCGGCACCGCGGGAAAGCGCGGGGTACGGCGGCGGCTGGCGGTGCTGCTCGAGGAGCTGGCCGAGCGAGGCTTCGGGCCAGACGAGCTCGGGGCCGACCTGCAGGCGCTGGACGCCGCGGCGCACGGGATCGACCCGCGGCTGGTCGCGGACCTGCGGATCGTGCTCGCCGGTGCGGCGCGGGCGGCCGAGCGGATCCACGACCGCGACGGGGACCCGCTGCCGACCGTGGCCACGCTCGGACGGAGGGTTCGCACGGCGCTCGCCGACCGGCCGGAGGCGTGGGCGGGACGACCGGTCGCCTGGTATGGCTTCGACGACCTGACCTCGGCGCAGCACGCACTGCTGCGGCCTCTGGGGCGAGCGTCCGACGTGGTCGTCTCGCTGCCCTACGAGGAGGGCCGGGTTGCCACCGCGGCGCGGCAGGACGTCGTCCGCGAGCTGCGCCACACCGCCCGCGAGATCGCCGGACGCGCGCTCGGCGGCACGGGACTGCTGCCGTTGCGGGCCGCTGCGGACGTGCTCGACGGGACCCAGGTGCTGCGGATCGACGAGCACGAGGTGGTGCTGGCCCCGGGCGTCACGGAGGGCGGCCGGGGCCGGATCCAGCGGCGCCTGTTCGAGTCCGCCGACGACGCCTCCACCAACGTCCTCGCCGCACGGCCCTCCGAGGACGTCGCCGCGAGCGACGACGCGCCGGTCGCGGAGGTCCCGTGCGACGACGTCGTACTCGTGCTCGGTGGCGACGCACGGGCCGAGACCGAAGCGCTCGCCGACGAGCTGACCGCCGCGGTCGGCGCGCTGGGGATCGCCTGGAGCGATGTCGCGATCGCCGTGCGCGACGCCGACGGGCCGACCGGTGCCCGGATCGAGCGGGAGTTGTGCGAGCGGGGCGTCCCGGTCGCACGCCCGCGCGAGATCCCGGCACGGCGGACCGGGATCGGCCGCGCGCTGATTGCCGTCGGCCGCCTGGCGATCGGCAGCGGGACGGCTGACGACGTCGTCACCGTGCTGCGCGCGGGCAGCCCCGTCGCCCAGCGCGACCTGGTCGACCGACTGGCGATCGCTCTGCGCCGGGACGGGATCGCGGACGCGCCAACGGCGATCCGCCGGGTGCACCGCTCGCCGACCCGGATCGTCGGCGCCACGCTGCTCGTGACCGAGCCGCCGCGCAGCGTGCGCGAGCTGCTGGCCGTGCTCGGCACGGCGAGCGACGCATTGGAGCGGACGCTGGGGACGGTGCCGGACCTGTCACCGGCCCGCGATCCGGAGCATCGCGCGCTGCGCCGGATCACGGCGTTCCTCGAGCACCTGCGGAAGCTCGCGTCGGCGGGGGACGATCTGCTGCCGCCGCCGACGGAGCTGGTGGCCGAGCTGTCCGACCTGCCCGTGCCGGTCGGTGAGGCGCCGGGGCCGGGGAGCGGCCGGATCGAGATCGCCGAGCCGGCCAAGCTGCGCGGCCGGCACGTGGCGGTGCTGGCGCTGGCCGACCTGCGCGAGCAGGCGTTCCCGGCCCCCGAGCCGATCGATCCCCTGATCGACCGGGACGCGCGCCTCGCGTTGACCGAGGCCGGGCGCGTCAGCCTGGGGGTGCCGGTCGAACGGGTCTCCGCGGAGCGGCTGCTCTTCGCCGAGCTGCTCGGCCGTCCGACGGGACGGCTGATCCTGTCGCGGCCGACCAGCTCGGCCACCGGCGAGCCGCTGCCCGAGGCGCCGTTCCTCGCCGCGGTCGATCAGGCGCTCGCCCCGCTGCGCCCGCGCACCGTGGTCCGCGGCGTCTCGGCGGTCCGGCCGCCGACCCGCCGGGCGACCGCGAAGCCGGTGCCGTTCGGCACGCAGCTCGACGCCGCGGGACGCGAGACGGTGCGGCGCGTGCTGCTGGAGCGGTCGCGGTTCGCGGTCGGTGAGGTCGAGCGGCTCGCTCGCTGTCCGGTCTGCTGGCTGGTCGAGCACCTGGGACGGGCGCGCGACGACCGGGCGCTGACCGAACCCCAGATCCACGGGCAGCTCGTCCACGACGTGCTCGACGCGGCGCTGTCGGAGGCCGCGCCGGTCGGCGTGCCCTACGGAGACCTCGATCCGGTCGCGCTGGTGGCGGCGGGGCGCGAGGCACTCGCGGAGCGTGGACCGACGGCCGCTCGGGGCGTCCCCGAGCACCGCCGGGCGGTGCTGCTGCGGCGGGTCGAGATCGGCGTCTCGGCGGTGCTCTCGGCGCTCCCGGAGCGCTACGCACGGGCGGCCCGGCGCGCGAGCGAGGTGACGGTCGGTCCCGAAGGCGAGATCGCCGCGCTCGACCTCGGCGACGGAGCCACGGCCGTCGGCCGCATCGACCGACTCGACCAGGTCGAGCTGCCCGACGGGCGGGTCGGCGTCGGCGTCGTCGACTACAAGCTCGGCACGGGGTCGGCGGTCGGCTTCGGCACGTGGGAGCGGACGGCGACGCTGCAGGCCGCGCTCTACCTGTATGCGGTGACGGCCGGTGATGAGGACGCTCGTCCGCACGAGCCGCCCGCCTACGCGCTCTACCAGCCGACGTCGCCGGCCACGGCGGTCGCCGGATTCGCCGCGCCGCCGGCCCGCGCCCCCGCCGGGCTCGAGCTGCGAGGGCTGCTGACCTCGTCCCGAAGCGGGGCGCGCGACCTGGAGACCGTCGCGGCGATCGTCGCCGCTGCGCGCGAGCGCGCGGTCACGTCCGTCGCGTCGGTGCGGGCGGGGCACGTCGCGCCCGATCCGGAGCGCTCGGTCCACGGCGCCGCGGGCGAGTGCGACCACCCGGCGATCACGAGGCTGCTGCCGTGAGCGACGAGCAGATCCAGCTGCGGCTCGACATGCAGGACGAGCCGGTCGCGGCCGACCCGTCGGAGGTGCTCGACCCCGTCGACCTGCCGGTCGCCGCGCCGCCGGACGTCCCCACGGACGCGTCCTCGTCGCCCGTCGATCCCGACCTGCTCTACACCGCCGACGGCGCCCTGCGACGCGAGCTGCCTGCGGCCGACGGCGGCGGGGCGGTGTTCTCGCCGCGTCAGGCTGCGGCGATCGAGCGGCGCGGCGAGACGCTGGTCTCGGCTGGCGCGGGGGCGGGCAAGACCAGCGTGCTGGTCGAGCGCTACCTGCGGCTGCTCGAGGGTGACGACCGGCTGTCGACCGGCACGATCCTCGCGATCACCTTCACCGAGAAGGCTGCGGCCGAGATGCGCGAACGGGTCCGTCTGCGGCTCTCGGCGCTGCTCGGCGGGCAGACCGACCTGCCCGAGCGGTGGCGGCTCGAGGACGCGTGGATCGGCACCTTCCACGGGATCGCGCAGCGGATCCTGCGGCGGTTCTCGTTCGCGGCGGGGATCGACCCCGACGTGGCGATCGCGGACGAGGAACGTGCCGCCGAGCTCCGCCTGGCGTCGTTCGAGCAGGCGGTGGCGGGGTGGCTGCGCGACCCGGCCGCGGCACGCGGGGCCGCGCTGCCGGCGGCCGAGGGCGGACGACCCGCCGATGCCGACGCCGCGCTGGCGCTGGCCGCGGCGGTCGGGATCGACGCGCTGCGCGACGAGACGCTGTCGCTGCTCGCGCTGCGGCGGACCCAGGGGCGCGATCCCGCCGACGTGGTCCGCGACGGCACCGCGGCGCTGCCCACCCCGCCGGCGGTCGACGAGGCCGCGGCGCGCGTAGCGGCCCGCGCCCTCCACGCCGCCGCCCCGGCGGCGGCGGAGGAGGCACGGGAGCGGTTCGACGCCGGCAAGCCGACCCCGGCGGGCGAGCGGGCACTCGACGGGCTCCACGACGTCGTCGCCGACATCGGGCTCGGGGATCCGGACGTGCTGCCGCCGCTGGAACGGCTGCGGGAGTGGACGATCCCCGACCGGCGCTCGAAGCCGATGAAGGGCCCCGCGGTCGAGGCCCTGCGGGACGCGCTCGAGCGCGCGACCAGCTGCGCCTGGGCGCGCGAGCTGGGACCGCACGGGCTCCGTGATCTGCGGCTGCGCGAGGCGCTGCTGGTGGCGACGGCCCGTACCTACCGCCGGCGCAAACGCGAGCAGGCAACGCTCGACTTCGACGACCTGCTGCTGGCGCTGCTCGAGCTGCTGCGTCGCAATCCCGAGATCGCGGCGCGGTTGCGCGGCCGCTTCCGCCAGGTGCTGGTCGACGAGTACCAGGACACCAATCCGGTCCAGCTGGAGCTCGTCGAGCGGCTCTCGACGCCCGAGGGGCGGTTCCAGGTCGGCGATCGCCTGCAGGCGATCTACGGGTTTCGCCACGCGACGGTCGCCGGGTTCGACGGCGCGGCGGCGCGGGCCGACACCGCCGGCGGTCGACTGGCCCTCAACGAGACCTTCCGTTGTCGCGTCGACGTGCTGGCGGTCGCCAACCGGGTCGGGGTCCCTTCCCACGACGGGTTCCAGCCGCTGGTCGGCGGTCACGACCGGCCTCCGCAGGATACGCGCGACGCCCCACCGGTCGAGGTCCACGTGCTGGTCGAGGCCCCCGACGATCCGGAGAATGGCCGATCCGAGACCACCGACGGGCGGGAGGAGCCGGAGGCCGCGGTGACGGCGGGCGAGCCGGAGCACGTCGCCGCGGTGGTGGCCGAGCTGATCGCGGCGGGGCGGAAGGCGTCCGACATCGCGCTGCTCGTCCGCCGCAAGGCGCCCGTGGCGGAGCTCGAGCGGGCGTTGCTCGACCGAGGGATCGACACCGTTCCGGTGGTCGCGGCGCCGCTGCTCGAGGCGCTCGAGGTGCGCGAGCTGGAGGCGTGGTTGCGGGCGGTCGCCAACCCGCACGACGACGTCGCGTTGCTCGGGGCGTTGCGGTTGCCGACCGCCGGCATCGACGCGGACGCGCTGGTTCCGCTGCTCGCCGAGCACCGGGCGGCCTACGACGAGCGGAGTCGGGCCGAGCGTCCGTCGCTCTGGGAGACGCTCCAGGAGTACGTCGAGACGGGGTACCGCGAGCGCTACCCGGTGTCCGAGGACGCCCGGGACGATCTCGACCAGCAGCTGACGGTGCTGCGCAAGCACCGCGCCCACGCGCGATCGTGGGGCCCCGCCCAGATCCTCGCCCGGATCCGCGCCGACGACGGCTACCGCGCGTCGATCCTCAGCCGGCCCGGCGGCGTCCGCAGGTGGGCCGCGGTCGACGCGTTCATCGACTGGGTCGAGGAGCAGGAGGCGGCGGGCGACGACCTGACGACGCTGCTGGACCGGATCGCCGGTCGCCGCAGCGGTCCGGAGGCGCCGGTGCTGACCGACGGGGACGCGGTGCGGATCACGACGGTCCACCGCTCGAAGGGCCTCGAGTGGCCGGTCGTGATCTGCTGTGACCTCGGTGCGCCGGTGCGGGTCGTCGAACCGGGCCTGCTGGTCGATCCCGACCCGACCAGCGATCGGATCGGCATGCGCGTGCCGCTGCCCGACGGCGACAAGGTCGGACTCTGGGCCTACGACGAGCTGGTCGCCGCCGGACGCCGCGCCCAGGCCGAGGAGGAGCGACGGCTGGTCCACGTGGCGATGACCAGGGCCAAGGAGCGGCTGATCCTCTGCGGCGCGTGGGACCCCGAGACCGAGGGGACGGGGGCCGACAAGCGGTCGACGGGGCGGCTGCGCGCCGACCGCGTGCAGCCGGTCGAGCCGGGCACCGGCCACGATCTTCAGCCGCGGACCCCGCCGCTGCGCTGGCTGCTGCCGCTGATCGCCCCGCCCGACGCCTGGCCGTCGTGCGGTCAGCAGACGGACATCGACGTCCACGACCCGTCGGGTGCGACGGCCCGCCCGGGACGGGTGCGGATCGTGGTCTGCGACCCGGCCGCGACCGAGCGGCCGGAGCCGACGCACGCGCGACCCGCGGTCGAGCTCGAGATCGCGTCGCCGGGGGACGACGAGGTGCTCCTCCCCACGGCTCCGCGGTTCCCGTTGCCGGACCCGGTCAGCTACTCGGCGCTCAGCGAGCGGCTCGGTGTCGCGGTCGCCGACGACGCCTGGCGTGGCGAGACGGCCGACGAGGACTCCGACGAGGACGCGCCGCCGCCCCCCGGCGACGACCGGGTCGTGCCCCCGCTGTTCACCACGGCGGCGCTCGACGGCCGGGTGCGCGGGGCCGTCGTTCACCGGCTGCTCGAGCGACGGCTGCTCGACCCGGCGGCGGGGGTGCCGACGCCGGCGCTCGTGCGGGAGCTGGTCGGGCAGGAAGCGGACGCCCCCGACGTCGACGACGCCGACGCGGCGGCACTGATCGCGATCGCGGCGGGCCTCGAAGGCACGGCGCTCGCCCGGGACGCGCTCGCTCGCCCGCGGGAGCGACGGCACGTCGAGCGGCCGTTCCTGTTCGATCCCGCCGCAGTCGGGGCTCCGTCCGGCCCGGAGCAGTCACCCGAGCGCGGAGATCCCGGGGCCACGTCGGCGGATGACGTCGGGGACCTGCCGCTGATCCACGGCGTGATCGACCTCTGGATCGACGACGGGGACGAGGTCACCATCGTCGACTGGAAGACCAACGCGCTGGGCGGTGCCGACCCGGTCGCGGTGGTCGATCGGCACTACGCGCTGCAGCGCGACGTGTACGCCCTGGCGGCGCTGCTCGGCGGCGTCCGTCTGGTCCAGGTCGCGTTCGTCTTCTCCGAGGCGCCGGGCGATCCCGTGCTCTTCGCGTTCACCCAGGCCGACCGGGACGCGCTGTTGCGGCAGGTCGCAGCCGAGGTCCGGAGGGCCCAGGCCACCCCGCCGCCGGCCTGAGCGGGGCTCAGGCCGAAGCGGCCGGCAGGTCGGCTTCGCGGTCTCCGGACGGGCCGTGGATCGCCGGCGGCTCGGTCTCGCGCATCAGCACGGTCCGCTCCGCCTCGGCGTCGACCTGGGCGCCGAGCAGGAACGTCGCGGACGACACGTAGAGCCAGAACAGCAGCACGATCGCGCCGCCGAGCGCGCCGTAGGCGCTGCCGAAGCCGGCGATCTGGACGTAGGCGACGACCAGTGCGGTGGCGACGACCCAGGCCACGAGCGCGGTCAGCGCGCCGGCCGAGAGCAGCCGCATCCGGCGCCGCGTGCGGCGGGCCGGGGCATAGGTGAAGACGATGTTGATCGCGGTCAGCAGCGCGAGCAGCGCGATCGGGATCCGGAGGATGCTCCAGACCACCGGAGCGCCGTCGAGGCCGAGCCATCCGAAGACGTCGTCGGCGATGCCTCCGCCGACGACGGTCAGCGTCAGCGCACTCGCCATCAGCACGATCACTCCGGCGGCGAGACCGACGTTGGCGAGCCGGCTGCGGACGAAGCCGCGATGGTCGTCGACGTGGTGGATCCGGTTGAGCGCGCGACCGGCGGCGGCGAACGCCCCGGACGCGCCGTTGAGCGCCAGCAGCACCGAGACCACCAGGGCGATCCCTGCCGCCTGCTGCGCGTTGTCGAGGGCGGTGTTGACCAGACCCTCGATCGCGTTCGCCGTGTCGTCGGCGCTGGTCCCGGACGTCTCGTCCTCGACCAGTGAGAGGAACTCGTTGGCGACGGTCTGGGGCAGGGTGTCCGACCCGAGCAGGGTGAGCAGCGCCGCGGCCACCAGCAGCACCGGCACGATCGCCATGATCGTGTTGTAGGCGAGCACGGCCGCCCAGTCGGTCATGCCCTGCGAGAGGAACGCGGACACGGCCCGGCGCATGACCTGTGGCCATTCGCGCAGCGGTATCGGCCGACGCCGGGCGGGGGAGAGGCGGTCGGGGTGGGTCTCGTCGGTCGTTATGGGCACAGCATGCCCGAAACGGCGGCGGCGGAAACCTGGTGCGACCCGGTAGCTACGGGCGCCACGGGCTTCGGGGCAAGATGAGGGGAACCCGGCATGGTGAAAACATCGCGATCGTTATAGAATCGCCGGTTCCCCCGGGCGGAGCCGTGTCCGCCGCGGGAGCGTCTTGGGCCCCACACCGCAAGACGCCTTTTCGACTCTATGACTCCATTCTCACGCTTTCCCGCGGCTGCGGGCCTCTACGACCCCAGGCACGAGCACGATGCCTGTGGTGTTGCGATGGTCGCGCGGCTGGACAACGATCCGAGCCACGAGACGATCGAGCGCGCACTGACCGCGCTCGAGAACCTCGATCACCGCGGGGCAGCGGGAGCAGACGCACGGACCGGCGACGGTGCCGGGATCCTCGTCCAGATGCCGGACGCGTTCCTGCGGGCGGTCGTGGACTTCGAGCTGCCGGCTCTCGGCCGCTACGGCGTGGGCATGTGCTTCCTGCCGCAGGACCCGACGCAGCGGGCGAAGGTCGAGGACCTGCTCGAGCGCAACGTGCGCGTCGAGGGGCAGCGCGTGCTCGGCTGGCGCGACGTTCCGGTCCGTCCGGACGAGATCGGCGTCACCGCCAACGAGGCGCGGCCCTTCGTCCGCCAGCTGTTCGTCGAGGCCGGGGTCGGCGCCGACGACCAGGAGGCGTTCGAGCGCAAGCTCTACGTGATCCGCCGGATCTGCGAGCTGGCGACGCCGGAGTTCTACGCCGCGTCGTTCTCGTCCCGCACCATGGTCTACAAGGGCATGCTGCTGTCGGCGCAGGTCCCGGCCTTCTACCCGGACCTCCAGGACGAGCGCTTCGTCTCCGCCCTGGCGCTGGTCCACTCGCGCTTCTCGACCAACACGTTCCCGAGCTGGGATCGCGCCCACCCGAACCGCGTGATCGCCCACAACGGCGAGATCAACACGCTGATGGGCAACGTCAACTGGATGCGGGCCCGCGAGTCGCAGCTCGCGTCCGAGCTGTTCGGCCAGGACATCGAGAAGATCAAGCCGGTCGTCCGCCCGGGCGGCTCGGACTCGGCGACCTTCGACAACGTGCTCGAGCTGCTGATGCTCTCGGGCCGTTCGCTGCCGCACGCGGCGATGATGATGATCCCGGAGGCGTTCCAGGACCGGACCGACCTCTCGCCCGAGCTCGCCGGGTTCTACGCGTACCACTCGCTCCTGATGGAGCCGTGGGACGGCCCGGCGGCCGTGCTCTTCACCGATGGTCGGACCGTCGGCGCCACGCTGGACCGCAACGGCCTGCGGCCGGGACGGTGGGTCGAGACCAAGGACGGCTGGATCATCCTCGGGTCCGAGACCGGGATGCTCGACATCGAGCCGTCGAACGTCGAGCGGCTCGGCCGGCTGGCGCCGGGCAAGCTGTTCCTCGTCGACCTCCACGAGCACCGCGTGATCGAGGACGAGGAGGTCAAGCGCTCGGTCGCGACCCAGCGTCCGTACGAGGCGTGGCACCGCGAGCAGGTCGTGCACTTCTCCGACCTCACGCCGCGCCGGGCGATCCACGAGACCGGGGCCCACCTGCGGCAGCTGCAGCAGGCCTTCGGCTACTCGCAGGAGGACCAGCGCGTGATCCTCGCCCCGATGGCCGCGGCGGCTCAGGAGCCGCTCGGCTCGATGGGCAACGACGCCGCCCTCGCGGTGCTGTCGGACAAGCGCCCGGCGCTGTTCAGCTACTTCAAGCAGCTGTTCGCGCAGGTCACCAACCCGCCGATCGACCCGATCCGCGAGGACATCGTGATGTCGCTGGCGTCCTCGATCGGCCGCCAGCGCAACCTGCTCGACGAGACGCCGGAGCACGCGCACCAGCT
>JBQGEK010000316.1:0-2593 GCA_052039575.1 Patulibacter sp.
CCTCCGCCAACCGGACCTTCTGCGGGTGGGGGCGCTCGTCGGTGATCCAGCCGGTGTCGACGGCGGTCATCAGGATCCCGTCGGACTCGAGCATCTCCTGGGCGCTGGTCCGCGTGAGCATGTTCAGCGCCGCCTTCGACATGTTCGTGTGCGGGTGACCGGGCCCCTTGTAGCCGCGACCGAACTGTCCCTCCATGGCGGACACGTTGACCACGTAGGTCCGCCGCGCCGACGACGCGCGCAGCGCGGGACGCAGCCGGCCGATCAGGATGAACGGCGCGGTCTGGTTGCAGAGTTGGACCTCGAGCAGCTCGGTCGCGTCGACCTCGTCCACCGTCTGGACCCA
Source organism: Patulibacter sp. (assembly GCA_052039575.1). Taxonomy (GTDB): domain Bacteria; phylum Actinomycetota; class Thermoleophilia; order Solirubrobacterales; family Solirubrobacteraceae; genus Patulibacter. The sequence goes on from JBQGEK010000316.1 coordinate 347, forward strand.
GCTGTTGGTGTGGTGCAGGTCCGGGACCAGCCCGCCGGCGTCGATCGCCGTGCCCATCTCGACCCGGTCGAGCGACGCCGAGTTGGCCCGCAGCGCCAGCGCGCTGAGCGCGTGTGGGGTCGGCGCCCAATGGGCGCCCGGGACGACCGCCGCTGCGTCGGCGGGACGTTCGAGGACTTCGGCGTCCGCCGCGCTCAGGGCCGCCCGGCTCACGACGTGCGCCGAACCACCAACGAGGTCCACGAACTCCGGGGAGCCTCTACCCGGGAGGGCCTCGAACGGGGCGGCCTCGGCCTCGGCGAGCAGGGCGTAGGCCTCGGGCGAGCGGCGGACGGTCTGGGCCGCGTTGTTGACGAGGATGTCGAGCGGGCCGTCGGCGGCCACCGAGTCGGCCAGCGCGATCACCTGGCCGGGGTCGCGCAGGTCGCTCCCGACGATCCGCAGCCGGTGCAGCCAGTCGCCGCTGTCCGCCATCGCCGAGAACCGGCGGGCGGCGTCGTTGGGGAAGCGGGTCGTGATCGTCAGATGCGCGCCGTCGCGGAGCAGCCGCAGCGCGATGTACATCCCGATCTTGGCCCGACCGCCGGTCAGCAGCGCTCGCCGGCCGGTCAGGTCGGTGCGCGCGTCGCGGCGGGCGTGGTTGAACGCCGCGCACGCCGGGCAGAGCTGGTGGTAGAACGCGTCGACCTCGCGGAACGCCCGCTTGCAGACGTAGCAGGCACGGTCCTGCTGGAGGACACCGGCGATCGCCCCGCGCACCGACGAAACCAGCGGCAGACCCTGCGTCTCGTCGTCGATCCGTCCCGGCGCCCCGGTCGCGGTCTTCGCGGTGACCGCGGCGTCATGGGCGAGGATCGCCCGGCGCCTCTCGGTCTTCCGGCGCCGTTTGACCGTCTTGTACAGCCGCGACGTCGCCCGCTGGACCGCAAGCGCATCGGGATGGTCGAGCGGCAGGTCGTCGACGGCGGCGAGCACGCGCACGGCGACCTCGAGGTCGGTCGGGTCGATGCCCGACATCGCCTCGGGAGCGACGTCGGCGGCGACCACCGGGTCGAGAGTCGGCGAGGCCGCGGTCGGGGCAGCCCGATCGGGAGCGGGCGGCACGTGCGTAGTGCGGGTCGGGCCGGCGAGAAGCCGACTCAGGGCGACGGTCGCGACCAGCGAGGAGACGAGCTCGACGACGGGGCCGACCGGGAATGACGACCGTCGATCGCACCGCGCAGTCGCTCCGAAGCGTAGCGGCGCGCCCCACCCGGACGGGACCCAACGCGCGTACGACCGTGGAGCGCCGTAGGCTCCCAACCGCCCATGAGTTCCGCTCCCGACCCCTCCGCCGCCGGCTCGGCCTCGTCCCCCACCAAGTTCCAGCAGTGGCTGATCGACCTGCCGCTGACCCCGAACGCGATCTCGTTCGCGGGGCTGATCGGGAACCTGGTCGCGGCCGTGCTGATCTGGCAGGAGCACTTCCTGCTGGCCGGCATCGCGTTCATCCTCGGCTCGGTGATGGACACGCTCGACGGCCGCTACTCGCGGATGTCGGGCAAGGGCACGACCTTCGGCGCCTTCCTGGACTCGACCCTCGACCGGATCGAGGAGGGAATCGTCCTGGTCGCGGTGGTGATGGTCTACGCCAAGCACGGCGACGACATCAACGCCGGAATCGCGGCGCTGGCCGCGGTCAGCTCGCTGCTCGTCAGCTACACCCGCGCACGCGCGGAGGGCCTGGGCCTGGACGGCAAGGCCGGGATCGGCAGCCGGGCGGTCCGCGTGGTGATCCTCTCGGTCGGGCTCTGCCTCGGTGGCGAGGAGCTGATCGGCGGCGTCGACCTGCTGCCTGCGTCGATCTGGGTGCTCGCGGCGCTCGGCGTCTTCACCACCGCGCAGCGGATGTGGCACGTCCGGTCGCAGCTGAAGCAGAGCGACGGTCGGTAGCTTTTCGACCCCGGGGGTCGCGCGGCCGGCGAACAGCCTAAGATCCGCCTGTAACCCGCCCCCCGATGCGGGGTTTGTGGCTCTGGGCGTCCGCCGACCATCGGCGGAGGTACCGGAAGGTGGCGCCTCGCCCTCTGTCGGAGGTCGCGTCTCCGCAGCTGGCTTCAACCGAGACTAGGACTTCGAGAATCACCGTGAGCAAGACGCCTCCGAACGGCAACGCCGCAGCTTCCGACGGCCAGAACGACAGCGCTCGCTACCAGCGTGACAAGGTCCGCGTGGCGATCATCGGGGTCGGCAACTGCGCCAACTCCT
>JBQGEK010000317.1:0-3160 GCA_052039575.1 Patulibacter sp.
CCGCCGTCCGGGCAGCCCGTGGTCGCCAGCGCGCCGCCGCGGCCGAGCGAGAACCGCAGCCGGTCGAGCGCCACCGGCAGACCCGCCACGTTCTGCAGGTCCTCGGGAACCTGCAGCGCCATCCGGTACCCGCCGTCGGACTGCTCCTCCAGCTGCCCGACGATCGCCGCGCCGACGCTGACCGGGTTGGCGATCGAGACCCACAGCGCGATCCGGTCGTCACCGCCGTAGATCGCCGTCGCTTCACCCTCGACCTCGATCGTCCCGGCGCGCGCGGTGATCGTGCCGGTCCCGATACGTGCGGCCTGCGGGCAGCCCGACGGCCCGTCCGCTTCCAGGGTCTCCACCGAGCACGCCTCCAGCTCCTCCGCGCGGAAGTCGACGCCTTCCGGGATCGTCAGGTCGACCCCGCGGACGGTCGGCGTGTCGTCCGGGTCAGCCGCCGTGATCTTCAGGTCGACCGCGATCCGCACGGGCGCGGGGCTGTCCGAGGTCCCGGTCTGCTCCGGGTCCAACGAGACGGTCAGGTCAGCCGTCGGCGGGGCCGCGGCCGCGGCCGGCGGCGCCTCCGCGGTCGTGGTCGTCGCCGGCGCGGAATCGTCGTCGTCCCCGCCGCACGCGGCCAGCGCGGTCGCGATCACGACCGCACCCACGGCAAGACGCGAGCGCGTCCATAGGCGGAGCGAGCTGGACAGCGGCTGCGAATCGGGCACGGCCGAACGCTATTCCGGCAACGATCGCGACGTCAACCGACTACCGCTGTCCCGCCACCCGCTCCAGGAGCTCCAGCGCGCCGGCTTTGTGCAGCGGCTCGTTGAGGTTGCCGCACTTCGGCGACTGCACGCACGACGGGCAACCGGATTCGCACGGGCACTCGTCGATCATCCGGCGCGCGTCGTCGACCCACTCCTCGAACCGCAGGAACGCCTGGCGCGCGATCCCGACACCGCCGACGTGCCCCTCGTAGACGATGATCGCCGGACCCGCCGTCTGCGGATGCAGGTTGGTCGAGAGCCCGCCGACGTCCCAGCGGTCGCACATCGCCAGCAGCGGGAGCACCGCGATCTGGCCGTGCTCCGCAGCGTGCAACGACCCGAGCACGTGCTCGGTCGGGAACGGCAGCAGCTCCGCGGCGTCGGCGGTCAGTCCCTCGGCCGGGATCGCGGACCCGGGTACGCCGCCGCCGTGGATCAGCCCGCCCGGCTCATACCAGACGGCCTCGGTCTCGTACGACACCGACGGCAGGTCGACGGTCTGCAGGTCGATCACCTCGCCCGAGCCCTTCTTGCGCCGCTGGTACCCGAGCACCGTGTCGGTGACCGTCACGCGGCCGAACGACAGCGGCATCGGTCCCGCGGCGGTCTGGACCTCGCGCGCGTCGAGCACCTGCTCGAACAGCACCTCGATCTCGCGCTTCGGTTCGGTCCACCAGGTCCCGTGGAACGGCACCACGACCGCGTAGCCGGTCTCCAGGCTCAGGTCGACCACCTCGTACTCCTGGCCGAGGTGCAGGTAGACCGCGCCGGGGTGGACCGTCGAGGGCGCCTTGTCGTGCTCGACGTGGCCGATCTCCTCGCCGGTCTCGCCGTCGACGATCACCACGCGACGGTTGGACGCGCTGCGCAGCGGCACGTCGCCCGCGGGGAACCCCTCTCCGAGCACCGGGCGGAAGACCCCACCGCGCTCGCGCAGTTCGCCGCGCCGCTCCAGCTCCTCCGCGTGCGCACGCCAGCGCGGCCCGAGTGTCGGCACGTCGCTGTCGCTGAGTGGCGCCTCGTAGGCGGCGCAGAGCAGGTGCGCCAGGTGGATCGGCTCGTTCTCGTGCTGCAGGATCGCGGCTTCGACCGGCCGGTCGAGGAACGAGTCGGGGTGGCGACAGAAGTACTGGTCGAGCGCATCCTCGCCCGCGACGTAGACCGCCAGCCCGCGCCCACGACGACCGGCGCGGCCCCACATCTGACGCAGCGACGCGACCGTTCCGGGGAAGGTCACGACCACGCAGGCGTCGAGCTCGCCGATGTCGATCCCCAGCTCGAGCGCGGTGGTGGTGACGACGCAGCGGACCTCGCCATCGACCAGCTGCCGTTCGAGCTCGTGGCGCTGCCCGGACGTGTAGCCGGCGCGGTAGCCGATCACGCTGCGCGCCAGGTCTCCCCGGTCCCGCTTCTTCAGCTCCTCGATGGTCGACTGCGCCACGACCTCGACGCCCTTTCGCGAGCGGATGAAGCAGATCGTCCGCACCTCGGCCTCGACCAGGTCGGCGAGCATCAGCGACGCCTCGGTCAGCGCGGACCTACGGGTGCGGCCGACCACAAGCTCGGAGGCGTCGAGCAGCTCGACGTCGGGGTTGAGTGCGGGCGTATCGGGGTCCTCACGGTCCGGAGAGCCGTCGGGCGCCGCGTCGACCGGGTTGTCGGTGGGACGGGAGGGCCAGCCCTCCTCGCCGGGCGCCTGCTCACCGTCGGGCGCCGGGGCAGCCGGTCCACCGGACTCGCCGCCCCCGGCCCGGACGCGCTCGGCCACGCGTTCCGCCTCGTCCTCGTCGTCGAGCAGCGGCGGGTTCCACATCGCGATCTGCCGCTCGCCGCCGGGCGATCCGTCGACGTCGATCAGCGCGACGTCCTCGAGCCCGGTCAGCGCCTCGACGTGCTCGAGCGGGTTGGCGATCGTGGCCGACGCGAGCATGAACCGCGGGCCGACCCGGGCGACCTCACCGCCGTCCTCGCGCGGCGCCGCGTCGTCCACGCCGTCGAGCCGAGCCTGGTCCGGAACCGCCTTCACCGCCGAGCTCGCGGTCCGCGCGGCCGTCGCTCGCGCCCGGCCGCCCTTGCGCCCGCGACCCGCCGCCAGCGCCCGCTCGAACTCGCGCACGCTGGTACCGCGCTGACGCTCGGTCAGCCGCCGCAGCCGCCGCAGCACGTTGGCGACGTGCGACCCGAAGACGCCGCGGTAGACGTGCGCCTCGTCGACCACGACGACCCGCAGGTTGGCCAGGAACTCGCCCCACAGGTCGGGGCGAGGCAGGATCCCGACGTGCAGCATGTCGGGGTTGGTCAGCACGACGTTGGCGTTGCGGCGCACGTCCTTCCGGGCCTCGCGCGGGGTGTCGCCATCGTAGATCGCGACCCGCAGCTCGCGCGGCAGGCCGAACGACGCCAGC
>JBQGEK010000318.1:0-4119 GCA_052039575.1 Patulibacter sp.
GCGAGCGCCGTGACGGACGAGCGGCCGAGGCCGCGGCTGGCGCCGGTGACGATCGCGACGCGACCTTCGAGTTGCAGATCCATGACTCAGTTCTCCTTCAGGACGTCGGCGACGAGCTCGCGCGAGATGCCCAGCCGGAGCACCTGCGAGCCGCCCTCGTAGATCCGCATCGGGCGGGCCTGGCGGGTCAGCAGCTCGATCTTGGAATCCTTGATCAGGCCCCAGCGGCCCATGATCTGGACCGCGCGGTCGACGATCTTGCCGGCGCTCTCGCTGGCGAACAGCTTGGCGGCCGACGAGTGGTGCAGCGCGGCCTGCGGGTCCTGACGGGCGCGCGACGCGGCCGCGTAGGTCAGCAGTCGGGCGGCTTCCAGCTCGGTCCACGAGTCGGCGAGCATCTCGGCGATCGCGCCCTGGCGGGCCAGCGGCTTGCCGAACTGGATCCGGGTGCCGGCGTGGCGGGCGGCCTCGCGCAGCGCGGCCTCGGCCAGGCCGAGCGACGCGCCGGCGACCGACACGCGGAAGATCGCCAGCGTGGCGAGCGCCAGGTCGAAGCCCTTGCCGCGCACCCCGACGATGTCGTCGGCGGAAATCCGGACGTTCTCGAACTTCATGTCCGCCAGCACGTGCGGTGCGGCGATCTCGGGGGTCTCCGAGAAGCTCAGGCCCTCGGCGTCGCCGCGGACGAAGACCATCGTGTGGCCGTCGCCGTCGCGGGCGAGGCAGTTGTAGAACGCTGCGGCGCCACCGTTGGAGATGAACGCCTTCTCGCCGTTGAGGATGAAGTCGTCGCCGTCGGCGACGATCTCGGTGGTGATGTTCTTCAGGTCCGACCCGGCGACCGGCTCGGTCAGGCCGATCGCGGCGAGCGCCTCGCCGGTGGCGACCTTCGGCAGCCACTCCTGCTGGTACTCGGCGTTGCCGCCGCGGGTCAGCGAGTAGCTGCCGATCCCCTGCAGGGCGAACAGCGAGTCGGCGTGCGACGAGGTCGCCATCAGGATCTCGCGGACCAGCGCGATCGCCAGCGGATCGAGCTGCTCGTAGCGGCCGCCGTACTGCTTCGGCACCAGCAGCTGGAAGAGCTTGCTGTCGCGCATGATCTTCAGCACGCCCTCGTGGACGGTGCTCATCGCGTCGGCCTCGAGCGCAAACGGCTCGACCTGGGCGGCGACCGCGCGGGCCTCGGCCTGGAGCTCGACGTAGTGGGGGGAGAGTTCGAAGTCCGTCATCGGGTCAGATCCGTTCGATCAGGGTTGCGGTGCCGAGGCCGCCGCCGCAGCACATCGTGACCAGGCCGTAGCGACCGTCGAGGTCCTCGAGCTCGTGCAGCAGGGTCGTCATCAGGCGGGCGCCGGTGGCGCCGAGCGGGTGGCCGAGGGCGATCGCGCCGCCGCGCGGGTTGACGCGCTCCGGATCGGCGGCGAACTCGCGCATCCAGGCCAGGCCGACGGACGCGAACGCCTCGTTGATCTCGATCACGTCGATCTGGTCGATCGTCAGGCCGTTGCGGTCGAGAATCCGCTGGGTTGCGGGGATCGGACCGGTCAGCATCGTGACCGGGTCGACGCCGAGCACGACCTGGTCGACGATCCGCGCGCGCGACTTCAGGCCGAGCTGGTCGGCCTTGTCGCGGCTCATCAGCAGCAGCGCCGACGCGCCGTCGGAGATCTGCGACGAGTTGCCGGCGGTCACGCGACCCTCGTCGCGGAAGACCGTCTTCAGCCCGCCGAGGCTCTCCATGCTGGTGCTCGGGCGGATGCCCTGGTCGGCGGTGACGGTGCCGTCGGTGGTGGTCTCGACGGGGAGGATCTCGCGGCCGAAGGCGCCGCTCTCGGTCGCGGCGTGGGCGCGCTCGTGCGAGCGCAGCGCGAACCGGTCCATCTCCTCGCGCGTGATCTTCCACTGATCGGCGATCATCTCGGCGCCCTCGCCCTGGGGGACGAGCGGCCAGCGGTCGAGCAGCTCCTGGGTCTGGCCACTGCCGTAGTCGCGCTGGGTGGCGGCGGTGACCGGGAACCCGACCCGGCCCATGTGCTCCACGCCGCCGGCCACAACGACGTCGTCGATCCCGGCCGCGATCTGCAGCGCCGCGATGTGGACGGCCTGCTGGCCCGATCCGCAGCGGATGTCGACGGTGGTGGCCCCGGTCGTCTCGGGCAGGCCCTTCTGGAGCCAGGCGTTGCGGGTGATCCCGGTCGCCTGCTCGCCGACCTGGTAGACGCAGCCAGCGACGGCGTTGTCGACGAGCTTCGGGTCGATCCCAGCGCGGTCGAGCAGGCCGACGTAGGTCCGGCCGAGCAGGTCGGCGGGATGGATCTCGCGGAAGACGCCCTTCTCCTTGTGACCGCGGCCGACCGGCGTGCGGACGGCTTCGACGATCACGGTTTCGCGGCCCTGCAGGCTCATGCGTTCTCCTTGGGGATGTCGTTCTCGAGACCGAGCAGGCGGGCGAAGTTGCCGCCGAGGATCAGGTCGGTGTCGGCGTCGGACAGGCCGAGCGCGCGGATCGCGGCGATCTCGGCTTCGGGGTCGGCCATCGGCCAGTCGGTGGCGAAGACCACGCGCTCGGCGCCGTGGCGCTCGATCGCGGCCTTGACCTGCTTCGGGTCGAGCGTGGCGATGCTCGGCACCCACGACGTGTCGATGTAGACGTCGAGGCCGTGGACCTCGGCCACCGCTTCGTCCCAGGCGTTGAAGCCGCCGAAGTGCGCGGCGATCACGTCGAGCTTCGGGAACGCCTTGTTGATCTCGCGGATCATCTTCGGCGTGGCCAGATCGCCCCGCGGGTCGCCGGGGAACTCCGGACCCACGTGGAACAGCGCGGCGAACTCTCCCTCGAGCGCGGCCAGCACGTCCCACAGCTTGGGGTCGTCGAGCGGGTAGCCCTGGAACAGCGGGTGGAGCTTGACGCCCTTGAGCTTGTTCTCACGCAGGCTGGCGAGATGCTCCTCCGGCGTGCGCCCGGGGTGGACGCTGCCGAAGCCGATGAACCACTCGGGGTCGAGGCCGCCGACGAACCGGTTGGCCGACTCGAGTCGCTCGGGGACGTCGGCGACCGCCAGGCACACGCCCTTGTCGATTCCCGCGCGCTTGAAGGTCTCGATCGCCGATGCCGTGGTGCCGTCGCCGAAACGCTCGAGGCCTTCGCTGGGGGAGCCGAGTGCGATCTTGGCGATCTTGTCCGGCCAGACGTGCACGTGCCCGTCGATGATCATCGTGGTGTTTCTCCCCGATCTGCTTGCGCTTCGCGTCGAGCGTCGGGCCCGTCGCCGTTCGGTCAAGTATAAGGATTATATCGTCAAGATTCCAGCCCCGAAGGAGCTCCAAGGGCCTTCTGGTTCCCCTTACGGCCGCTCCTGATGCGAGACTTGTCGACGATGTCGGCTCCCGCACAGAACAGGTCGCGCTCGCGAGCACGAGGCGGTCTACGCCCCCAGAAGACCGCAGCCCTGCTCGCCCAGCGGATCGTCGGGGAGATCACCGACGGCGGACTCGAGCAGGGTGCGCCGCTGCCGCCCGAGAAGACGATGCTCGAGGAGTACGGAGTCGCGCGGGGGACCTTGCGCGAGGCGCTGCGGTTCCTCGAGATCCAGGGCGTGATCACGATCAAGACCGGCCCCGGCGGCGGCCCGATCGTCAACCGGCCAGGATCGCGGCACCTGGCCAGCATCATCGCGATGATGCTCCAGCTCGACCAGGCGTCGTTCCGGACCGTGCTCGAGGCCCGCGTCGTACTCGAGCCGGAGCTCGCTCGGCGGGCCGCTGCGCGGGTCACGGACGAGCAGGCGGAGCTGCTGCACCAGTCGGTCGTGCGGATGCGCGAGACGCTCGGGGACGAGAACGCGTTCGTCGAGGAGAACGCGAACTTCCACGAGACGATCGCGGAGATCGCCGGCAACCCGGTGTTCACGATGGTGCTCGCGTCGCTGACCTGGATCTGCGACGGCACACCGCTGGGCGTGCAGTACCCGGTCGAGTCGCGCGAGGCGGTCGTCACCGAGCACCACCGGATCCAGCGCGCGATCGCCAGCCGCGACGTGGACCGGGCCGGGGCGGCGATGTCGGTCCACATGGGCGACTTCGCCGCGTACCTGGAGGCGCGCTACCCGCAGGTGCTCG
>JBQGEK010000319.1:0-9082 GCA_052039575.1 Patulibacter sp.
CGACTAGCGCGGGCCCGGGTGGGACCACCTCTGGGGCATCCTGCGTGGGGTGGGGGTCGGGACACCCGCCGCGGCCGCGGGCGGCGCCCCCCCGGCGCCGACGTCCGCCGCGACGGGCGTCGACGGCGAGCACGTCGTACAGGTTCAGCCCGACCCCGGTCATCCGGTCCGGTCGGTGCGGCCCGACCTCGGCCACGACCAGCGGCAACGGCGTGACCAGGTGCGGGGCCAGGCGCGCGTTGATCCGGCGCTCCAGCAGGGCCTCGCGGACCAAGCCGACGTCGAAGCTGGCGAGGTAGCGCAGGCCGCCATGGACGAGCTTGGAGCTGCGACTCGAGGTACCGGACGCGTAGTCGAAGCGCTCGACCAGCGCGACCGAGTAGCCCCGGGACGCCGCATCGAGCGCGACCCCGGCCCCGGTCACGCCCCCGCCGACCACGACCACGTCGAAGCGCTCCTCGCGGAGGGCGTTCAGGGCATCTGGACGTTCCAGCACCACCTGAGCATCCCATCCCGCGCGGCGGGTGCCTCCTCATCGCCCGGGAAGGGCCACCCCGACCGCCGACCCGCACGTCAGACTGCAGACGCAGTCGGCGATCCCGGGGTCGAACCAGGGGTCGCTCCGGGTGATCCCCCATGGATCGGCGGGCGACGCGGCGCCACCCTGGATGGCGTACTCCGATCCAGGACCCGACGATGACCGCTGACTCGCCGACACCGACGCCGCCCGAACGCGACCCGAGCACCACTCCGGACCCGGCCGACGCGCCGACCGCCCAGCACGACGCGACGCGGTACGACGTCCCCGTGACCCCGCCCGCGAACGACCGACCGGCCGCGACCGGGCTCTACCGCTCGACCCGCGACCGGATGCTCGCGGGCGTCTGCGGCGGGATCTCCGAGCGCTACGGCATCGACGCGGTGATCGTGCGGCTGGCGTTCCTCGCCACGCTGCTGATCGGCGGCGCGGGGATCCTCTTCTACATCGCCGCCGCGATCGTGATCCCGAATCCGCCGGCCGGTCAGGAGGGTGCGGTCCCGGCGAACGGCTCCGCCCCGACCAGCGCCGGCAACGGCATCTTGCGGATCCTCGTCGCCCTCGCGGTCGCATTCGCCGTGCTCTGCGGACTGACGATGGTGGTCGGGGTCAGCTTCGCGGCGACGCTCTTCTTCGGCGCCTGGCCCGCGGCCGTCGTGCTGCTCGTGCTCGGCGTGCTGCTCGCGGTCGTCGCGAAGAACCGCCGCAGTGCCGCGACGGTGCTGGTGATGCTCGTCGCCGTCGCGGCGCCGGCCGCGGTCGCGGTGATCGCCGACCTGTCGGTCGACCGTTCCGCCGGCGAGCGGACCGAGACCCCGCTGACCGCCGCCGAGGCGGCCGAGGGCTACCAGCTGGGCCTGGGCTCGATGACCGTCGACCTCCGCCAGCTGCCGTTGCGGGCCGGCGAGCAGCCGTTCTCGATTCCGGTACGAGTCGACGTCGGCCGGACCGCGATCGTGATCCCCGCCGACCGGTGCGTCGCGTGGACGATCCGCACGACCGTCGGCTTCGGCGGCGACGTCCGGGTGCTCGACCGGAGTCGGCAGTCGTCGTGGGGCGGCTACCGCCAGGGCCGCACCTACCGGATCAACCACGGCGGCAGCGAGCGACGCCCCCAGGTGACGGTCGACGCGCACGTCGGCATCGGCGAGATCGTCGTCGGCCACTCGGTGACGGAGACCGATTGGCACGGCACCGACATCACCGGCTCGTCGACCTCGTTCCGCACCGACGCCTGCGGCGGACGGGAGCGCAGCCGACCGTGAACCCCACGCCCGCACGGATCACGGCCGGATTGGCCGTCGTCGTCGCGGTGGCGCTGCTGGCGGCCGAGAGCGACCCCAGCGTCGCGGTCCAGGCCGTGCTGGCCACCCTGACGACCGCGCTCGTCGTGGCCGCCGTCGTCGCTCGGGTCGCGATCGCCCGCGACCGGTGGCGCGAACGTCGCACGGCGCAGGCCGTCGCCGTCGCGACCGGTGCTCCGGTCGCCGTCGAGATCGGCGGTCGCCGCACCCTCGCGGGCACGGTGCTGGTGCTCGGCGGGGTGGTCGTCGCCCTGCTGACGCTGCAGGGGGCGCTCGGGATCAGCTTCTGGGCGTTGCTGCTGCTCGGCGCCGGCGGCGTGGTGCTGTGGTCGCAGACCAGCGAGGCGGCGCGCACCGCGGGCGGGGCGGGCGGGGCCGTTTCCGGCTGGCAGCGACTGCTCGGCCGCCGCGCCGAGGACCCGACGGCCCCGGCCGACCGGATGGTGATCGCCAGCGGGGTCGCACTGGTCGTGCTCGGCGCGCTGGTCGCGCTCTCCTCGCTCGGTGCGCTCGACGCGACCCGCACCAGCGTCGTCCAGCTGGTCGTCGCGCTCGCGGCGGTGCTCGTCGTCGTCGCTCCGTTCTGGCTGCGACTGTCGCGCCGCGCCGCTCGCGAGCGCTCCGAGCGGGTCCGTGGCGACGAGCGAGCGGAGGTCGCCGCCCACCTCCACGACTCGGTGCTCCAGACCCTGGCGCTGATCCAGCGGCGCAGCGACGACCCGCGCGAGGTCGCTGCCCTGGCCCGCCGTCAGGAACGGGAGCTGCGGCTGTGGCTGTCGGGCCGCAGCGAGCGCCCCGACGTCGAGCTGATGGCCGCGCTGCGGGCGGCGGCGGCCGCGGTCGAGGTCGAGCACGCGGTGGAGATCGACGTCGTCACGACCGGCGAGTGGCCGCTCGACGACCGGTCGGTCGCACTGCTCGGCGCGTCCCGCGAGGCGATGACCAACGCCGCCCGGCACGCCGGCGACGGCCGGGTCTCGGTCTTCGCCGAGGTCGCCGGCGACCGGCTGGAGGTGTTCGTCCGCGACCGCGGTGGCGGCTTCGACCTCGACGCCGTGCCCGCCGACCGCCGCGGCGTGCGCGAGTCGATCGTCGGCCGGATGCGCCGGGCCGGCGGACGCGCCACCATCACCTCAAGTCCCGATGCCGGGACCGAAGTCGAGCTGCATCTGGAGGTCCGTTCGTGACGTCGCTTCCCACCGTCGTCCTCGTCGACGACCACGCCCTGTTCCGCGCGGGGGTCCGTGCCGAGATCGAGGCCACCGAGAACGCCGGGGCCGCCGGGGCGAGCGTGGTCGGCGAGGCCGGCGACGTCGACGACGCCGTGCGTCTGATCCTCGACCGCGAGCCCGATGTCGTGCTGCTCGACGTCCACATGCCCGGCGGCGGCGGCGCGGAGGTGCTGCGCCGGGTCCACGAATCGCGGCCCGGCCAGCGGTTCCTCGCCCTGTCGGTCTCGGACGAGCCGGAGGACGTGATCCGGCTGATCCGCGCCGGCGCCCGCGGCTACGTCACGAAGACGATCTCCGGTGACGAGCTGCGAGCGGCGATCGCCACCGTCCACGCGGGCGACGCGGTCTTCTCGCCGCGGCTGGCCGGATTCGTGCTCGACGCGTTCGCCGGCCGCGCGGGCGGGGAGATCACGGTGACGGCCGACCCCGAGCTCGACCAGCTGACCGACCGCGAGCGCGAGGTGCTGCGGCTGATCGCCCGCGGCTACATGTACAAGGAGATCGCGCGGCGCCTGACGATCAGCCCGAAGACGGTCGAGCACCACGTCAGCGCGGTACTGCGCAAGCTGCAGCTCTCCAACCGCCACGAGCTGACGCGGTGGGCGACCGAGCGGCGGCTCGTCGACTAGGTCCCCCGTCGGCCGCTCGGAACGTGGGTGGTTCACGCCTGTACCTACGACGAGTAGGATCGTCGCCATGGCGCCACGCACCATCGTCTTCACCGGCTTCCCGGGCTTCATCGGAGCCCACCTGATCCCGCTGCTGCTGGACGGCGATCCGGACGCGACGATCGTGGCGCTGGTCGAGCCGCGGATGGTCGAGCGCGCGCAGGCGTCGGCAGCTGAGCTCGGCCGCGGTCGCCGGCTGCGGATCCAGCCCGGCGACATCACCGCACCGCGGCTGGGTCTCGATCAGGCGACCTTCGACCAGCTCGCCAGCGAGACGGTCGCGGTCCACCACCTGGCGGCGGTCTACGACCTGGCGGTGCCGCACGAGCTCGCCGAGCGCGTCAACGTCACCGGCACCCAGAACGTCCTGGACTTCTGCCGCGCATGCCCTCGGCTGGAGCGCCACAACTACGTCTCGACCTCCTACGTGGCGGGGCTGCGCGGCGGGACCGTGCTCGAGAGCGAGCTGGCCGCCGGTCAGCAGTTCAAGAACCACTACGAGTCGACCAAGTTCGCCGCCGAGGTGCTCGTCCGCAACAGCATGGACGAGATCCCGACCACGGTCTACCGGCCGGGGATCGTCGTCGGGGACTCGAAGACCGGCGTCACCCAGAAGTTCGACGGCCCCTACTACCTGCTCCGCACGCTCGCCGCGGCCGCTCGGCGCCACAGCCCGATCGTCCGCCCCGGGCAGATGGCCGCGCCGTTCAACGTGGTGCCGATCGACTTCATCATCGACGCGATCGCGACCGGGGCGGCCCACGACGAGTTCGCGGGGCACACGCTGCACCTGGTCGACCCGAACCCGATCACCGCCGCCGCGTTCTACGACCTGCTCTGCCAGGAGTACGCCGGCCGCCCGCCGCGGCTCAAGCTCCCGTGGAGCGTCGCCGACCACTCGCTGCGGATCGGTCTGGTCCGCGCACTGCTCGGCGGCACCCCGCGCGAGTCGCTGGTCTACCTCAACCACCACGTCCGATACGACGCCAGCCACGCCACCGAGTTGCTCGGCCGCCACGGCATCCGCTGCCCGCCGGTTGCCGCGTACGTCGCCCCTATGGTGGAGTTCTTCCGTGAGCACGAGGACGATCCGGCCTTCAAGCCGGCGCGCTGAACCCCGGTCGCCAGGCCGGCCGCCGAGCGACGGGCCCGCTTGGCCACCACAACTTTCGGAACGGTCTCGGGTTTCGAGGACTGTGACCGTCTCCCCTCGGACCGCCGCGCTCGCCTCCGCCCTCGCCCTCGCCGCCGTCGCGACGGCCCCAGCCACCGCCTCCGCCGAGGACGCGTCCGACGGCCGACCGACGGTGGTCTCGGTCGAGCAGCACGAGACGCCGATCGACGGCTGGAACGGCTGGCTCGTCTGGAGCCGCCGCGCCGCGGACGGGCGCTTCGCCCTGATCGCCCGCAACCCGGCCGGCGAGGGGATCTCGCTGCCGGTCGCGACGCAGCCGACGCCGATCGACGCCAGCATCGGCCCGGGTCCCGACGGCCAGCCGCTGATCGTCTATACCGAGTGCAGCAGCCCGGGCCCGCAGCCGACCGGCTGCGACGTCTACCGACTCGACCCGCTCACCGGCAACGGCGGCCGGGTCGCCGCGGCCTCGCGCTCCGACCGCGAAGAGCGGTTCCCGACGGTCTGGGGTTCGAAGATCGCGTTCTCGCTGTCGGTCGGCAAGAGCGGGCGGACCGCGGGCGTCGCCGTAGCCAACCTCGACGGCTCCGCGCCGAAGCGCCCGACCGTGTTCGGTCCGCGCACCGAGCGCTCCGGCGGCAAGAACGTCTCGGTCCGGACCTACGGCCCGCGCGGGATCGACCTCCGTGGCGGACGGCTGGCCTTCTCGTGGCAGGCCAAGGGCCGAAGCGACCACTGGTCGCTGCAGACCGCGGGGTCCAAGGGCTCTCCCCGTCAGCTGCTCTCCACCCGGACCACCAGCACCGTCGTCAGCCAGATCGGTCGCCCGGTCGTCGGACCCAGGGACATCGTCGCCCCCGTGCTGAGGACCGGCGGGTCGAGTGCCTCGTCGATCGTCCGGTCGAGCTTCTCGGGCCGCAACCAGTCCAGCCTCAAGGGCGGGTTCTCGGCGGCCCAGACGGCCCGCTACGGATCGGCGCTGATCGCGGTCGCGCGGACTGACGACCGTGATCTGGTGGTCGTGCGGCGGCTCGCCAGCGATGGCCGCTGGGCGTGCGCGGCGCCGACCGCCCCGGACGCCGGCGGATGCGAGCTGCTGCGCTACGCCGACCCGAGCCGCGACTGGACGCGGTTGACGAGCAGCGCCGGCTCGCGCCGCTGATCAGTCGCCGGCCGGGGCCGCTGGCGCGGCGTCAGCGACCGGCGGGACCGGGAGTGCCGTCACCTTCTGGTCGCGTACGACCACCGCGTAGTTCCGGCTGAGCACGTCGCTGTTCCAGGCCTCGATCGCAGCGGCGACACCGGCTTCGTCGGTCCCGGTGACCGCCCAGGTCGGGGCTTCGTCGCGGTAGCGCGAGGCGAAGATCAGTCCGGTGCCCGCGCCGAGCTTCTCGACCGTCTCGCCGCCGGCGTCGAGCATCTCGATCTCGCGACCGTCCTCCTGCGGGATCGCGTAGACCCCGGACGCATCGACGCCGCGCTCGGCGATCCGCAGCGCCGGATCGATCCGGATCTCGCTCCACACTCCGACCGAGACGCGGGCGGTATGGGCCGTCTCCATCGATCGGAACTGCGCTGCGACCGCCGGGATGTCGTAGCCGACGAGCACGTCGCGGACCTGCTTGCACGGCGCGCTGCGCGGCTCGAAGCACTCGACACGGACCGGCCAGCGGCGCGCACCGTAGCCGTGCAGGAACGGCTCGGGGAAGGTCCCGACGACCCCGCGCGGCTGACCGATCTCGGCGTCGCTGCGGAGGTCGAACCAGACCGTGTCGCCGTCGGTCACCTGGGCGGTCTGGACGGTCGCGACGTCCGCCTGCTGCAGCACGTCGGGATGCTCGTCGCTCTGCGGCAGCGGGCCGCCGCGGATCTCGACGCCGTTGACCCAGAACGTCCAGGCCTGGTCGCCCGTGGCCTGGTTGCCGTCGATCGCGGTGACCGTCTCGCCGTCGTCGTCGAGCGAGACCTCGGCGACCTGCTGGAGGACATCGATCACCCGGGTGCCCTCGCCGACCTCGATCCCGCTGCGGTCGAGCACGGCCCGCGTCCCCTGGTCGGCGGTGACCAGGACCCGGGTGCCCGTCGGCTCGTCCTCGGTCGCCGCGCACCCGGTCAGCAGTCCGACCGTCACGGCCCCCCCGAGCAGCCACCGCAGCGCGGTGCGACGAGCGGACAACGGACGGTGGAGCGACGTCGGCACGGCCGTCGAGTCTACGAGAACTCCCGCGCGCGCACGCCGCGGTCGCGAGTGCCTCGGACCCAAGGTAGGGTCGTGTGATGACGGTCAACCTGACCCGGATCTACACGCGCACCGGGGACGCCGGCGAGACCCACCTCGGCGACATGAGTCGGGTGGCGAAGACCCACCCGCGGATCGAGGCGTACGGCGAGATCGACGAGCTCAACAGCCAGCTCGGCGTCGTCCTGGTCCAGTCGGACCTGCCGCCGCGGTTCGCGCCGTGGCTGACGCGGATCCAGAACGATCTCTTCGACCTGGGCGCCGACCTGTCGGTCCCCCACGACACCGACCACAAGCGCAAGGACCGTCTGCGGGCCACGCCCGAGCAGGTGGCGTGGCTCGAGGCCCGCTGCGACGAGGTCAACGCCGAGCTGCAGCCGCTGCGCTCGTTCCTGCTGCCGGGCGGCGGTCCCGCGACCGCGCATCTGCACGTCGCGCGCGCGGTCTGCCGCCGGGCCGAGCGCCGCGCGCTGCTGGTCGAGGGGGCAAATCCGGAGGTCGTGACCTACCTCAACCGGCTGTCGGACCTGCTGTTCATCCTCTCACGCGCGGCCAACAGCGGCGACGAGCCGCTCTGGCAGCCGGGCGGCGAGCGCGCCTGACCGCCACTCCGCGGGACGGGTTACGCCTCACGGGCCGCGCAACCGCGACCAACCACGGTCCAGACCACCCGCGCCGGCTCGTCGCCGATCGTCCAGAACCGGTGCGGGGTGAGGGAGTCGACGACGATCGAGTCCCCCGCCCCCAGCTCGTGGCTGTCGAAGCCGATCGTCGCGCCCAGCCTGCCGCCGAGCACCAGTCCGTACTCGCGACCGTTGTGCCGCAGCAGGGCGTCGGGTGGGCACGATGCCGCCCCGACTGCATAGGTGACTTCGAGGAAGTCGACCGCCTCGTCGGACTCCGGCGTCAGGCGGTCCCAGGTGACCCCGTTGTCGAGCGTCAGGCTCGGACGGTCCCCCGCGCGCAGCACGACCGACGCCGGGCGAACCGTCGACAGCTCCTCGACCGTCGGAACCGGCGTGATCTCGACGTCGGCGCGGTGACCACCGCGGTCGAACAGCTCGTCGAGCGAGATGTCGAGCGCCGAGACGATCGCGTAGAGCGTTCCGACGGACGGGTTCGCCTTGCCGTTCTCGATCTGCGAGACCAGGCTCGGCGACACCCCCACCTCGCGGGCAAGGCCTCGCACGCTGAGGCCGCGGCCGAGGCGCCCGGCCTTCAGCCGCTCGGCGACCGGCCCCGGGACGACCGGGCCGCGGTCGGGCGCGGCGGGTCCGCGGTCGGGCACCACCACCGGCACGGGCGACCCGACGAGTTCCGCGGCTGATTGCGGCAGTTCGGGATCGGCGTCGCGGACGACTTCCAGGGCAGCGGTATGAGGCATCGGCAGGACCAGGGACTCGGGACCGCACCGTTCGCCTGATGAAACACGCGATCGTTCTGCGGTCCGCACATTGACGAGATCGTTCGCTGAAACTACACGGACTGAACACACGGCGGGGTTTACTTTACGCCGTTCACTTGACGGAACCCTCGCGGCCAGCGCGCGATAGGGATGGTTTCTCCCGCAAATCGAGCCAATCCCCCGCCCTACGGACCGTCTCCACCACGCCCAGTCAGCTCCGACCATCCAGACACTCAGGACCAAACACGCGTCGTGGGCCAGCCAGGATCGAGCGGCCCCGAACGGCCGGGCCCTTCGCCCGCTCGATCCTGATGTACCTAAGAGGTATATTAGAGTCGTGCAGCACCTGATCCTCGGCCTCCTGCTCGGCGGCCCGCTCTCGCTCTACGACGTGCACAAGCGCTTTGGCGCCGGCATCTCGCTGTTCTACGCCGCCAGCTTCGGCAGCATCCAGCGCGCGTTGCGCCAGCTGGACGAGCAGGGACTCGTGACCGCGACGGAGGTGGCGGACTCGCGCCGCCGCAAGAAGCTCTACGAGCTGACCGACGACGGTCGGGAAGC
>JBQGEK010000320.1:0-12562 GCA_052039575.1 Patulibacter sp.
GCTCGAACGAGAGCGTGGTCAGCGCCACGCGCCAGCCGCCGTTCACGTCGCCGAGCACGTCCTCGTCGGGGACGAAGAGGTCGTCGATGATCACCTGGTTGAACTCGTTGTCGCCGTTGATCATCTCCAGCGGCCGGACCTCGAGCTGCGCCATGTCGGCGAGGAAGTAGGTGATCCCCTTGTGCTTGGGGGCGTCGGCGTCGGTCCGCGCCAGCAGCATGCAGCGGTCGGCCTCGTGGGCCCACGACGTCCAGACCTTCTCGCCGTTGAGCACCCAGCCGCCGTCGACCTTGCGCGCCGACGTGCGCAGCCCGGCCAGGTCGGAACCCGCCTCGGGCTCGCTGAAGCCCTGGCACCAGTACTCCTCGCTGCGCAGGATCTTCGGGCAGTAGCGGGCCTTCTGCTCCTCGGTCCCGTGGACGAGGATCGTCGGGCCGGCGAGCAGCGTGCCCTGGCCGTTGAGCGCCCACGGCGCCCGGCGGCGGGCCGCCTCCTCGTGGAAGATCGCCTGGTGGACCTCGGTCAGGCCGCGGCCGCCGTAGGCGGTCGGCCAGTCGAGCCCGGTCCAGCCGCCGTCCGACAGCCGCTGCTGCCAGGTCCGGCCCCACTGCCGCCGCTCGGCCTCGTCGAGGCCCTCCTGCTCGGGGACGTCGCTGAGCGCCTCGTCGAGCCAGCTCGCGACCTCCTCGCGGAAGCGCGCCTCGTCCGGTCCGTCACGGAAGTCCATGGTTCTCCTACGCCGCCGGGGCGCGGTCGTGGTTCTCGTCCAGCCAGGCGCGGAGCCGCTGCTTGTAGAGCTTGCCGTTGGGGTCGCGCGGGAGCTCGTCGCGGACGAAGGTCCGGCGCGGGCGCTGCTGGCGCGACAGCCGGTGCGCGCAGTGCTCGTCGATCCGGGCGAGCGCCTCGTCGCGGTCCAGCTCGTCGCTGAGCGTGACGAACGCGACCGGGACCTCGCCCATGTCGGCGTGCTTCATGCCGAGCACGGCGACGTCGCGGACCAGCGACAGCTCGACCAGCGCGTTCTCGATCTCCGCGGGGTACAGGTTGACGCCGCCGGAGATGATCAGCTCGCTCTTGCGGCCGGTCAGGAAGAGAAACCCGTCATCGTCGACGTAGCCGAGGTCGCCGACCGTCAGCAGCCGGCCGAGCCGGGCCGCGGCGGTCTTGCCGGGGTCGCCGTGGTACTCGAACTGGTCGTCGCCCTGGCGCATGTAGACCGTGCCGACCTCGCCCGCGGGCAGCTCGTTGCCCTCGTCGTCGAGGATCTTCAACTCGGAGATCGCCGACGGCAGCCCGACCGTCCCGGGGCGCTGCAGCCAATCCTCGGAGAACGCGAGCGTGGTACCGACCTCGGTCGACCCGTAGTACTCGACGACGACCGGCCCGAACCACTCGATGATCCGCCGCTTGACGTCGACCGGGCACGGCGCGGCGCCGTGGACGACGCAGCGCAGCGACGACAGGTCGTAGCGTTCGCGCACGTCCTTCGGCAGCTGCAGCAGCCGGTGGAACTGGGTCGGCACCATGTGCGTGCCGGTGATCCGCTCGCGTTCGATCAGCTCGAGGCAGCGCTCCGGGGCCCAGCCGTCCATCAGCACCAGCCGGCCGCCGAGGTGCAGGCAGCCGGACGCCACGGTGATGTTGGCCGAGTGGTACATCGGCGACTGGACGAGCCAGGCGTCGACCGCCTGGTCCATTCGGTACTCGCGGAACAGCCACTCGTAGACGTGCGATCCCGTGTCGGCGTCCTTGCCCGACAGCGCCCGCTTGACGCCCTTGGGGCGGCCGGTCGTGCCGGACGTGTACTGCATGACCGAGCCCTGGCGCGGGTCCTCGGGGCGCGACGTCGGCTGGTCGGCGAGCAGGTCGGCCCAGGTCGGACCGCCGCCGGTGCCCTCTTCGGAGAACGCCCGCGAGGGGGCGATTCCGGCGAGCGCGATGGCCTCGCGGACCCGGTCGCCCGCACGTTCGGAGAAGACCACGGCACCGGCGCCGGAGTTCTCGAGGATGTAACCGATGTCCGGAGCCGAGAGGTGGTGGTTGACGGTGACCAGGTAGATGCCGCTCTGCATCGCGGCCAGGTACAGGGTCATCATCTCGGCGGTGTCGCCCATCACGGACGCGACGGTGTCGCCGGGCTGAATCCCCGCCACGTGGAGCAGCCCGTGGCTGGTGCGGTTGACCTCGGCGAGCAGCTCGCCGTAGGTCATCCGGACGCCCGCCGACGTGGTCAGCGCAGGCCGGTCGGGCGCCAGCTCGGCGGCCCGCCAGAACCCCAGGAACTCCTCCGGCAATTCCGTCCTCATCGTCTCTCCTCCCGCCGTTCGGAACGCGCTCGTCGCCCGTCCGAGCGGCTTGCTCTCCGCGCGTCTCGACCGGGTCGCTCCCTGACGTTTCGGAGCGCTCTCTCGGTCGACGATGCGGGTAGAATACCGACTGGCTGGTATCTGTCAACAGCAATCCACCGCAGAACGCTAAATTTCCCGTCAATACTGATGATCCGGCCAGGCGCGTGCGGCGCGCCGAGCCCGCGAATCAGCCCGAACCAGACGCCTCGGCGGGGCCCTGGAGACCCCTTCGAACCGCCCGGATCCGGGCACGGCGACGGGCCCCGCGGTCGACCCCGGGCGGAGCCCCGCGAGGGCCGTCCGACGCCGATGCTCAGACGGCCGCCGCGATCGCCCAGCGACCGTCTGGCCGCCGGTCCACCGCGACCCCGCTGTCGACCCAGGCGTCGGCCGCCCGGCCGACGCTGCGCGGCCCGCGGACCTCGAGCGTGCCGCCGTCCCCCACGCGCCCGTCCAGGTCGCCGGCCAGGCACAGACCCGCGCCGTCGGCGTCGACGACCCCGACCGGCCCGACGACCGCGCCGCTGGTGACCACCGCGGGCAGCTCGCGGCAGACCGTCGGGCCGTTGACTCCGCAAACGATCGTGCCGCCCGCCGCCAGCGTCGCCAGCACGCTGACGTCGGCCTCGGCGAGCAGCTCGGCGACGTTGCGCACCCGGACCGCGTCGCCCGCGCGCAGGTCGAGCTCGCGGATCGCCGCATGCTGGGCCCAGAGCGCCGCGCCGTTGGTCACCGCCACCGGGTCCCCACCGACGCCGGCCCGCAGGGGCATCAGCCGCTGAACCGCGTCGAGCTCGCCGTCCGCGACGACCAGCGGCGCGCCGCCGGCCCGGACCCCCAGAGCGATCCGCTCGATCGCGAGCCGTCCGCCGTTGCCGTGGTCGGCCAGGACGTGCCGTGCCCCGAGCCCCGCCACCACCGCAGCCAGCTCGCCGTCCGAGCGCTCCGGATCGAGGGGGGCGGCGACCGCCGCGACGGTGCTGACCGCGAGCGTCGCGACCAGGTGGTCGGCAACCCCCGAGACCAGCACCGCGACCACGTCCCCGGGAGCGACCCCGACCCGACGCAGCCGCGCCGCCAGAGCCCCGACCCGGCCGGCGAGCGCTCGGTGGTCGATCGGCGGTCCGTCGGGCTCGCGGATCGCGGGGGCGTCGGGCCGGCGGGCCGCGTTCCAGGCGACGAGCCATCCCAGGCTCGGGACGCGCGACGGGGCGCGCGTGGCGAGGCTGGTCATCGGTCGGCTCCCGTCGTGGTCGGCTGGGTGTCGCCGCCGGTCGCGGCCGCCCGACGATCGCGCTCTCGGGCCTCCAACGCGGCACGCGCGGTCTTGCCGCTGCCGGTCCGCGGCAGCTCGTCGACCAGCTCCCAGGCCTTCGGCACCTTGTAGCGCGCCAAACGCTCGTGGCAGAACGCGGCGAGCTCGTCGTCACTCGGAGCCGCGGACCCCCGTGGCAGCACGAACGCCTTCGGCACCTCGCCCCAGCGCGGGTCGGGGATCCCGATCGCGCAGGCCTCGAGCACGTCGGGGTGCTCGGCGACCACCCGCTCGACCTCCTCGAGCGCGACGTTCTCGCCGCCCGGCTTGATCATCGCCTTCTGCCGGCCGACGTAGGTCAGGAACCCGTCGGCGTCGGCCGTCGCGACATCGCCGGTGCGGATCCGCCCCTCGGGGTGCGGCAGCGTGACGCCGTCGGGGCCGAGGTAGCCGGCGGCCAGCTTGAGCCCGGTCGCGACGATCTCCCCCGGCTCGCCGACCCGGGCCGGCGTGCCGTCCGGGCGCTGCACGCGCACGTCCATCACCCGCACCGCGGTGCCGGTGGTCGCCGCGTGGCTGCGGATCGTCGCCGGCCCGTTGAACGCCATCCCGGCCAGGGTCTCGGTCATCCCGTAGCCGTTGACGATCCGTGCGCCGGGGAACGCCGCCTCCATCTGCTCGAGCAGCGCGGGCGTGCAGCCGCCGGTGACGATCCAGCGCACGGTCGCCGCCAGGTCGTCGGGCGCGTCTTCGTCGAGCATCGCGCTGACCACCGGCGGGATCGTCGACATCCCGGTGATCCGCTCACGCTGGATCAGCTCGATCATCAGCGGGGCACGGAACCGCTCGGCGACGACCAGCGTCGCCCCGAAGAACAGCGCGGACAGCCCGGGCAGGTCCATCCCGCCGGTGTGGAACAGCGGCGGCGCGACCAGGACGCGGTCGTCGCCGGCCAGGTCGAGCTCGGTGCGCATCGTGTAGGCCCCGAACCAGGCGTTGCCGTGCGTCAGCACCACGCCCTTCGGGTGCCCCGTGCTGCCCGACGTGAAGAGGATCCGCTGCGGGTCGTCGGCGCCCTTCTCGGCGTCGGGCACTCGTGCCGCCGGAGCCGCGTCGAGCGGCGGCAGACGGTCACCGGGCGGCGCGGACCGCACGCGGTTGTCGTTTGCCTCCCCCTGAGCGGCGAATGACGCCCCGCCGAAGGCTCCCGACCCGTCGCCAGCCGACGACCGCGCCAGCCCGACGACCGGCGGCGGTGCCGCCACGCCCGCCGCCGCCGCGGTGGCCAACTCGCGGTGCTCGTCATCGGCCAGCAGCAGCCGCGCGTCGGTGACATCGAGCTGCCGCGTCAGCTCCAGCGCGCTGAGCCGGACGTTGAGCGGCACGACCGTGGCGCCGATCCGCGCGATCGCCAGGGTCGCGACCAGGAACTCGACCGAGTTCCAGCCGAGCACGGCCACCCGGTCGCCGTCGCCGACGCCGCGCTCGAGCAGCGCGGTCGCGGTCGCGTCGACGGCGTCGTCGGCTTGGGCGTAGTCGAGCCGCACGTCACGCCCGACCAGCGCCTCGCGGTCCGGGTGCCGGACTCGCCCGTGGCGCAGGACCCGGCTGACGTTGAGCGTGGCCATCGATGATCCCTAGCTGACGGCCCGGCGCTGCCGGACCTCGTCGATCGACGGCAGCGCGATCATCTCGAGCAGCATCCCGTCGGGGTCCTCGCAGCCGAACCACGAGATCTCGCCGTAGCCGTCGATCTCGTGCGACACCGGCTCGGTGTAGACCGACACGCCGGCGGCGACCAGCCGCTCGCGCAGCATCGCGAGCTCGTCGCGCGGGACCTCGAACGCCAGCGCCCAGACGCCGGGCACGTCGCCCGCCCGCTTCGGTCCGGTCGCCGGGACGCCGCCGGGGATCGACCACTCGACCAGCTCGACGATCCCCGCGGTCGCGCCCTTCGGGTGGACACTGGCGCTGCGCCCGCCACTGCCGGCGGGCAGCCGGAACGAGCGCACGTGGGCGTCGTCGTGGAACTCCCCCGACACGCTGACCCGGAACCCGAGCAGATCGCGGTAGAAGGCCACGCTGCGGTCGAGGTCCGCGACGCTCAGGACCGCGTGGTGGATCGGTCCGACGCTCATCCGACCGAGACGCGGATCGGCGACGACGCGAGCAGCGGCACGACCTCGCGCTGGAACCGCTCGAGCATCGCGATCGACCGCTCGACCGGCAGGCCGAGCCACTGGACGCGGAAGACGAAGTGGTCGAAGCCGGCCTCGGCGTAGTCGCGGATCTGCTCGGCGACCTGCTCGGGGCTGCCGAACAGGCCGGCCTTCAGCGAGCGATCCTCGAAGTCCGCCTGCAGCCAGTCCATCCCGAACCCGGCGTATTCGCGGGCGGAGGCACTGACGTGGTCCTTGACCTCGTCGAACGCCGACTGCTCGTCGTCGCCGAGCCAGAGGTCGCGGTGCAGCGCCGCGGTGTGCGGACCGCTGAAGCCGGCCTCCGCGCGCTGCTCGAGGTGCGCCGCCAGGTTGCCCTTCGCCCAGCGGGCCTTGGCGCTGCTCGAGACCACCCACGAGTAGCCCTTGGCCCCGATCTTCTCGATCGTCTTCGGGCCCCCGGACCCGACCCAGATCGGCGGACGGGGCTGCTGGGCGGGCAGGACGCTGCACTCGACGTCGTTCAGCTCGTAGTACTTGCCCCGGAACGTCAGGCTCTCGCCGGACCACAGCCGCTCGATGATCTCCAGACCCTCCCAGAGCCGGCCGAGCCGCTGCTTGCGGTCGACCCCGAAGGCGTCGAACTCGGTGTCGCGGTAGCCAGCCCCGACGCCGAGCACGAGCCGCCCGCCCGAGAGCTGGTCGATCGTCGCCAGTTCCTCGGCGTAGTGAATCGGGTGGACCATCGGCAGGATCAGGATCCCGGTGCCGACCTGCATCCGACCGGTGTGCTGGAGCAGGTGCGAGAGCAGCGCCAGCGGCTGCAGCGTGCGCAGCGGGGCGATGTAGTGGTGCAGCACGAACAGCGAGTCGTAGCCGAGGTCGCGCGTGGCCTGCGCGGTGTCGACCAGCTCGGACACGCGGTCGCCGATCGAGACGGTGTCGCGCTTGGAGTACTGATGGTCGAGCAGGACGCCGAAGCGCAGCCGCTCCGGTCCGTGCGGTCCGTTGATGATCACCGGCGAACTCATGCTGCTCTCCCCACTTGCGGATGCGAACGACCGCGGAGCCCTCTCGTGCCCCGGAATACCTCGGATCGCAACCATACCAACCGGACGGTACGGCGTGGTAGCGTGCGATCGATGTCTCGCCCCGAACCAGGATCGCCCCCGGACGGACCGGCCGCCGAGCCCGTCGCGGACGGTACCTGGCGGGTCGAGTTCCGGGCCGGCGCCGCGTTCGGCGGCAGTACCAACGCGTACCTCACCGAGGGCGAGCACGGGCTGGTGCTGATCGACGCCGGGGTTCCCGGCGACACCGCCGCGGCCCGACTCGACGCCGCCCTCGCCGAGCTCGACGCGACCAGCGCCGACATCGAGCGGGTGCTGCTGACTCACGGGCACTGGGACCACTGCGGTCTGGTGCCGACCCTGCTCGACCGCCACGACACCCCCGTCGCACTGCACCCCGCCGACCTGGCACTGGTCCGCCGCGGCCACGTCTCGGTCGAGCAGTGGGACCAGTCGTGGGACGAGTGGCTCGACGACGTGGGCGCCCCGCACAAGCCGCGCCCGGACCTGCTGCTCCGTGCTCGCCAGATGCGAGGCGACGCGATCTCGGTCGACCCCGACGCGCTGATCGACGCGCAGTTCTCACCGCGGCTGCGCGGCGGAGACGCCGAGACGATCGCGACCCCCGGGCACTGCGCCGGGCACGTGGTCTTCCGCGAGCCGCGCCGACGGATCCTCTTCGCCGGCGACCACGTGCTGCCCGGGATCACGCCCAACGTCTCGTGCCTGCCCGCCGGCGAGGCCGATCCGCTGACCTCGTACCTCGACTCACTCGGCGCCGTCCGCGACCTCGACGTCGCGATCGCGTTGCCCGGACACGGGCACCCCTTCGGGGATCTCGCCGCGCGGGTCGACGCGATCCGCGACTCGCGCGAGCGGCGACTGGTCGCGATCGAGCAGCTGGTCGCCGACGGCGGCCCGGCCACGGTCTGGGCGCTCGCCCAGCGCTACCCGTGGCGGATGTCGTGGACGGCGATGGAGGAGCTGACCCGGCTCGGCGCGCTCGGCGAGATCTTCGCCCACGTCACCTGCCTGCGGACCGCGGGGCGGCTCGAGCGGGACGAGGCCGGCCGCTACCACGCGACCGAGCGCGTGGCCTGACGTGCGCGCCCGCGGGGCGGCGACCTCCGGCCCGGACCGCCCCGGTCCGCCGCCCGCCGCGGGCCTGATCCTGGCGCTGCTGACCACCGCGGGCGCGGCGTTCATCCTGATGCAGACGCTGGTCCTGCCGGCGCTCCCGCACTTCGGCCGTGAGTTCGACGTCGGACCGGGAACGACAGCCTGGATCGCCAGCGCGTTCCTGCTCAGCTCGTCGGTGATGGCGCCGATCCTCGGCAAGCTCGGCGACGTCCACGGCAAGGTCCCCGTGCTCGTCGTCTCGCTGACCGTCTTCACGGCCGCGTCGCTCGCCGCTGCCGCCGCGCCGAGCATCGAGGTGCTGATCGGCTGCCGGGTGCTGCAGGGCTTCGGCGGGGCCGTGCTGCCGCTGTCGTTCGGGATCGTCCGCGACGTCTTCCCGCCGCACCGGGTCGGGTTCGGGATCGGCACCGTCAGCTCGGTCTACGGCGCGGGCAGCGCGCTCGGCCTGGTCGCCAGCGGCGTGATCATCGACGCCCTCTCGTGGCGTTGGCTGTTCCTGCTCGGAGCGATCCCGGTGGCGATCGGCACGGTCATGATCGCCCGCTACGTCCCGCGGGACTCCGGCCACGCCAACCGCCGCCCGGACTACCTTGGCGCCGGTCTGCTCGCGGCGACCGTCACCACGCTGCTGGTCGGGGTCAACCGCTGGGGCGTCGACGGCGCGCTGACCCCGGCCGTGCTCGCCCTGCTGATCGCATCGGTGCTCCTGGCCGTCGTCTGGTGGCGGGTCGAGTCGGTCGTCGCCGCGCCGCTGATCGATCCGCGCACCCTGCGCCGGCCGGCGATCGCCGCGACCAACCTGGCGACGGTGCTGGTCGGACTCTCGCTGTTCAGCGTCTACGTGCTGCTGCCGGGATTCGTCCAGGGCCCCGAGCCGGGCACCGCCGGGGACTTCGGCTTCGGCGCATCGCAGGCCCAGGTCGGCCTGTACTTCCTACCCAGCTCGCTGGCGATGCTCGTGGTCGCCCCACTCGCCGGCTGGCTGAGCCCGCGGTTCGGCGCGCTGCTGCCGCTGCGCGCGGGGCTGGCGATCGGCGCGGTCGGGATGGCGCTGCTCGCCTTCTTCCCCGACACACCGGTGCTGGTCGCGACCTGGATGCTGTTGGTCGGCGTCGGCGTGGCCACCTCGTTCGCGGCCTTCGGTCTGCTGGTGGTCGAACATGCCCGGGCCGACGAGGTCGGCGTGACCGCCGGGATCAACGCGATCATGCGGACGGTCTCGGCCGCGATCGGCGCCCAGCTGGCGGCCTCGATCGTCGCCGCGTCGGGGGTCGCCGACCGCGCCGACGGCTACCGCACCGCGTTCGCGATCAGCGCGCTGTTCGCCGGTGCCGCCCTGCTGGCGACGCTCACGCTGCGGCGCGGCGCGGCGGACCGTTGAGGGCCGAGTCAGGCCGACCAGCGGTCGACGTGCAGCACCGCGTCGAGCGGCAGGGCGCGCTCGGCGGGGCGAAAGTCGGTGCCCCGGGTGTAGGCCACCGGCAGCAGCGCGACCTGGGTGAAGTCGTCCGGCAGGTCGAGCAGCGCCGCGACCTCGTCCGCGAAGTGCAGGTGCATCGAGGTCAGCGAGCTGCCGAGCCCGCGGGAGCGCAGGGCCAGCTGGAACGACCAGATCGTCGGCAGCACCGACCCGTAGAACTCGCTGGCGTCGGGGCCGACGATCTCGTCCGGCGGCGGCGCGACGGTGCCGGCCAGCACCAGCAGCGGGACGGCGTCCAGCTGCTCGGTCAGGTGCATCGCGCTGGCCATGTTGCGGCGCTGCTGGGCGGTCGGCTTGGCCGCCCCACCGGCTTTGCGGGCCGCCGCGGCCATCTGCGGCAGCACGATCTCGCTGCCCGCCCGGCGGTAGAGCGCGGCCAGTCCGGCGCGCAGCTCACGGTCGCGCACGGCGACGAACCGGCACTGCTCGACGTTCTTCGCGATCGGCGCCTGCCGCGCCAGCTCGACGCACTGCTCGATCACGTCGAGCGGCACCTCGCGCTCGAGGTCGAGTCGGCGCCGGACCGCACGGGTCGTGCCGAGGACCTCGTCGACGTCGGCGATCAGCGGGACCGACATCAGCGGAACGCCGGCATCACGTGCTCGGCGAACAGCGAGAGCGAGCGACGGACCTGCTCGACCGGCATCCCGAGCCAGCCCGGCCGGAAGATCAGGTGGTTGCAACCCTGCGCCTGAAGCGCCTTGATCCGCTCGATCACGTGGTCGGGATCGCCCAGGATCAGCGTGTTGGCGACCAGCTCGTCGAAGCGGTCCCGCTGCCAGCGCAACGCCGGGTACTCGGCGTAGGTCGAGTACTCGCGACGGGCGTGCGGCAGCGCCTCCTCGATCGCCTTCTCGGTGGTGTCCGAGACGTAGAGCTCGGTGCCGACCGGGCGCTCGACGATCTGGTCGGTTCGCCCGTACTCGGCGAGCGCGTCGTCGTAGACCGCCATGTGCTTCTCGAGGAACGTCGGGTTCGGCGAGTTGCCGGGGGCGTACCAGGCGTCGGCCAGGCGAGCCGCGCGGCGGATCGCCTTCTTGCCGCCCGCGCCGATCCAAATCGGCGGTCCGCCGTCGCGGTAGGGCCGCACCCCGATCCGCACGTCGTCGAGCTGGAAGTGCTTGCCCTCGAACGTGACCGGCTCTCCCGACCACAGCGCGCGGATCACCCGCACACCCTCGTCGAGGCGGGAGAACCGCTCCTCCATCGGCACGCCCAGGGCCTCGAACTCGTGCTCACGGTAGCCCGCGGCGACGCCGAGCACGACCCGGCCCCCGCTCAGCTGGTCGAGCGTGGCGAACTCCTCCGCCACGTGCACGGGATGGAAGAACGGCAGCAGCAGGATCCCGGTGCCGACGGTCATGTCGCCCGTGTGCTGGAGCAGCTTGGCCATCATCGAGATCGGCTGCGGGGTGTTCAGGTTCGACACGAAGTGGTTGATCACCCACATCGAGTCGAAGCCGAGCGATGCGGCGTGCTCCGCGGTCCCCCAGAGCTCGGCGAGGCGACCCTGGAGGTCCTCGTCGAAGGGGTACTGATGCGACGCCATGATTCCGAACTTCACGTGACTCTCTCCCCGTCCCATTTAGTACCAGCCGGTCGGTATTGTCAGCCTATGCTGTTCCGGGACGGGTCGTCAAGCCGCGATCACACCACGGGCGTCTCGCCGCGGCGGGTGACGTTCAGCCGCAACCACACGTTGTCGCTGTCCCGGACCTGCTCGTCGGTCTGCAAGTACTGCGCGTTCGCGACCCGCAAGTTCCATCTTCACACCCGCGACGAGGTCGAGCAGGTCCTCGACGATGCGGTCCGGCGACAGGCCAAGGAGCTGTTGATCCTGACCGGCGAGCAGCCCGATTCGCACCCCCAGGTGACGGCCACGCTCAACGCGTGGGGCTTCGCCGACTTCGTCGACTACGTGGTCTGGGCCGGCGAGCAGGCGTTGCAGCGCGGCCTGCTCCCCCACACCAACCTCGGGGCGATCGACCGGGATCAGCTGGCGCGGCTGCGGACCGTCACCGCGTCGCAGGGCGTGATGCTCGAGTCGATCAGCGAGCGGTTGATGGAGACCGTCCACGCGGGGTCCCCGTCGAAGCACCCGAAGCGCCGGATCGCCACGCTCCGCGCCGCCGGCGAGCTGAAGATCCCGTTCACCACCGGGATCTTGGTCGGGATCGGCGAGACGCCCGAGGAGCGCGTCGCGTCGCTGGAGGCGATCGCCACGATCCACGCCGAGTTCGGGCACATCCAGGAGGTGATCCTGCAGAACTTCGTGCCGCACGAGCGGTACTACGGCCGGGACGTCGGGGCGATCGCCAACGCCGCCGCGCGCGACTACTGGCGGACCGGGATCGCGGACCCCGACCAGCCGCTCGGCTGGGAACGGTCCCCGCACCTGGACCTGCCGGAGTGGGCGTGCCCGGTGACGATCGACGAGATGGCCGAGCTCGTCGCCGTGACCCGCCGGCTGATGCCCGACGTCGGGATCCAGATCCCGCCGAACCTCGCCGACTGGTGGCCGCGGCTGGTCGCCGCCGGCGCCACGGACCTCGGTGGGCTGAGCGCCAACGGCGACCACATCTCGCCCGAGCACCCGTTCCCCTCGCCGACCCAGGTCCGCGCGACGCTCAAGCAGCAGGGCGCGGCGCTCGCGGAGCGGCTCTGCGTCTACGGCCACTACATCGACCAGCAGTGGCAGGACCCGGCGGTGCTCGACACGATCGTGCAGCGGTTCTGGACGTTCATCCCGCGCGGGACGAGCGGCCGCAGCGAGGCGCCGTTCCAGATCGACCGCGACCTGGTCGCCCCCGCGCTGGAGAAGGCCCGCGACGGCCAGCGGCTGAGCGAGCAGGAGCTCACCGCGCTGTTCGTCGAAACCGACCCCACCGCGGTCGAGGAGATCCGGATCGCCGCGGACGAGCTGCGCCAGGAACTCGCCGGCGACACCGTGACCTTCGTGGTCAACCGCAACATCAACATCTCGAACGTCTGCACCGTCGGCTGCGCGTTCTGCGGCTTCGGCCAGTCCAAGCGGTCCCCCGACGCGTACACGATCACCCCCGAGGACTTCGACGCCCGGGTGCGCGAGGCGGTCGATCGACGTCGTGCCG
>JBQGEK010000321.1:0-2005 GCA_052039575.1 Patulibacter sp.
GGTCCGCTCGATCAGACCACCGGGCCGGCGCAGCGGCCCGTCCGCCACGAGCAGGTCGCGAGCGGACACCACCAGCTCGGCGGACGCCACGGCGGCCCGAGCCGGAAGCAACGCGATCGAGAGCACGCCCATGCACCGACGCTACCGGTTCGGCGCAGCCCGAGCCAACCGCGGCAGGTGGGTCGCGGAACGCGTGCGGCCGACGAGCCACCGTCGACGGCCGCGATCTAGACTCCGGCCGATGTTCGACCGCATCGACCACCTGGGAATCGCCGTCGCCCCCGAGGACCTCGACGAGCAGATCGCGCTCTACCGGGACACCTTCGGCTTCGAGCTCGTCCACCGCGAGACCGTCGAGTCGCAGGGGGTCGAGGCGGTGCTGTTCGACGTCGGCGAGAACCACGTCGAGCTGATCGCGCCGCTGGGGCCGGACACGGGCGTGGCCAAGTTCCTCGCCAAGAACGGGCCGGGCCTGCACCACGTCGCCTACCAGACCCAGGACATCGAGTCCGCGATCAAGACGCTCGAGCAGCGTGGGATCACGATGATCGACCAGCAGCCGCGCGTCGGGATCCGCAACAGCCGCGTCGCCTTCATCCACCCGAAGTCGACCGGCAAGGTCCTGACCGAGCTGACCGAGCCCGCGCACCACTAGCGCTGGCGTGCGCAGGGCGCGGCCGCGGGTCAACTAGTCTGCGGGGTGGGCGCGGGACTCCCGCGCCCAACCGTCAGCCCACCGCACCGGGGCATCCGCCCCGCACCGACTCCCCAGGAGAGACCGTGTCCGACGACAAGCTCCGCGTCAGCATCGGCCTCGACAGCGCACCGCCGCTGTCCGTCCGCCTCACCGCCGCCCAGCTCTCGACGCTCCAGGCCGCGCTTCCCGGCGGCGGCTGGACCGACGTCGAAGGTGAGGACGCACGGGTGCACCTGAACCTCGACAAGGTCGTGTTCATCCGGATCGACCGCGACGAGCCGAAGATCGGCTTCGGCCTGTAGCGGGTCGCCTGACGCGCACGCATGCGCGTCGCATATCGGCACACCGCTCGCTCGGCAGTACGGGCGTACAGCTCTCGCTTCGGCGTACCGACCTGCTCGGCCTGCAAGCGCGTCAGGCGACCCGCACTTCGGAGAGCCAGACGCATTACTGCGGCCGGACGCCCTCGCGCGCCGTGCAGCGCGGGCCCGCGTCGTCGAGGCACTCGTTGATGTCGCCGCGGGCGTAGCGCGCCGGGTTCGTGTCCTCTTCGAGGAACGCCCGGTCGCGGTGCTCGTCCAGGCAGGGCTGGAACTCCGCCTCGGTCTGCGCCGAGTAGTTGCAGTAGCGGGTGACCTGCGCCAGGCCGCTGCTGGTGCCGCGGGCGTCCGGGTCGGTCGACGGCGGCCCCTCGGCCAGCGATCCGAGCACGACCGCGAAGACCGCCAGCAGCGGGATCGCGGCGAACATCAGCAGCAACACCAGTCGCGTCTGCGAGCGGACTCTCATCGGCGCGTCGACGCGGTCCGGGCGGTTGCGCAGGTGGTCGGCGAGCGGCGGCAGGTCCTCGTCGCCGCGCGGATCGTCGGGCCGTTCAGTGCTCATGCGGTGGCGCTTCCGTCGGCATCGTGGGGGACCAGGACCGACACCGGTCCGAGGGGCTCGGCGACGCCGGCCCCGAGCGCGACGACCTCGCCGTCGACGTTCCAGCGGCAGTCCGGTCCGACGATCACCGTGATCTTCCGACCGCGGGCGGTCAGTACCCCGCTGCGACTCCCGTTCGGGCGCATCGACCAGACGCGGCGAGCCAGGCCCAGCCGCGAGCCCGCGGCGATCACGTAGGTCTCGATCGGCGCGCTCTCGGGGTCCGAGTCGGGCAGCTGCGCGATCCCGCCGAACGCCCCGGTCGCGGCGACCAGCACCTGCCAGGCCTTACCGGAGAAGATCTCCTCGTCGTCAACCCTGACCCGGGCCGTGACGGTCGTTCCGCGGACCGCGGCGATCACGGCTCCGAGTGCGTACGCGAGG
>JBQGEK010000322.1:0-13519 GCA_052039575.1 Patulibacter sp.
CTGAGCGCCTGGGCCCGGAGCCCACGCACGCGTACCGGGACGGCACTGGTGTGCGCTGTGGTGTTGCCGTCACCGAGCTGCCCGGCGCCGCCATTGCCCCACACCCAGACCGTTCCGTCAGCCTGCCGCGCGCTGCTTCCCGCGAGCTGCGCGCTGACCTCGACGACATCGGTCAGACCGCCGACCTCGACCGGGCTGGGTCGGTTGGCCGTGGTGCTGCCGTCCCCGAGCCGACCCGAGTTGTTGCTGCCGAACGCGCGCACCGTACCGTCCTCCAGGAGAACCAGCGAGTGCCAGCGACCGGCGGAGACGGCGATCGCGTCGCTGATGCCCGGAACGAGCTCCGGGGCGGGGCGCGGGTCGACGTCGCCGAGCCCGAGCTGGCCCTGGTGGTTCCGGCCCCAGGCGTACACGCGTCCGTCGCCCCGCAGCGCAAGCGTGTGCTCGCCGGCGGAGACCGCGACGACATCCGTGACGCCCGGCACCGTCACCGGCACGGAGGAATCGATGCCCGTACCGGTACCGAGCTCGTTGAAGCCATTGGCTCCCCATGCACGGACGGTCCCGTCGGCGAGCAGGGCCACGCCGTGCTCCCAGCCACCGCTGACCGCGACGGCGTCGGCGATTCCGCTGACGGTCTGGGGAACCACCGTGGAGAGCAGGGTGCTGCCGCTGCCGAGCTGTCCCCGGATCTGGCTGGGCACCGACGAGGAGTTGTTGGCGCCGAACGAACGAACCGTGCCGTCCTCCAGCAGCGCAAGGCTGAAGCGACTTCCCGCCGCAAGCGCGCGGACCGGTTCCGTGATGCTGGTGACGAGATCGAACGTGTCGTAGCTGGTGAGGCCACCGCGACCGATCTGCCCCGTGACGCTGAGCCCGGAGCTGACGATGGCGTCGCCGCGGAGCACCAGGCTGTGCGAGCCGCCGGCCGCAACGCTCGTGGCGTCGTCGAGCGCCGGAACCGGCGTCGGCGTGCCGATCGCGGCGCCCCCTGACACGCCGAGTTGGCCGCTGTTGGCTTGGCCCCAGCCGACCAGCGGCCCGGGCGACACGGCGGATGCGACGGTCGGCGTGAGAAGGCCGAGGAGGACGGCTCCAGCGACGGCGGCGCCGGACGTGCGGCGCGCGCCGCCTGGGCGGCGGCACTGCGGGGGTGTTGCGAGCATCGGGACTCCTAGGTGATCGGGGGAACGACGAAAGGGACGGACGGGGCCCAGCGACGCGACGCCGCTCGGCCCGCCGTCGGGACCCACCCTTGCCGGGACGGGTCTTCAGACACTTAGATCCGGGAGGTGACGGTGCGGCCGTTGGCGCGGACCGTCAGCGTGCGCGAGCGCTTGCCGACGGTGACCCGCAGTCGCACGCGCTGGGTCGTCCGCACCGCCCGCGGCGAGCGCACGACCGTGACGACGGTGCGGCGGGCGGTCTTGCGGACGGCCTTGCGGCCGGGCAGGTTCGTCCGGACGGTGAACCGGCCGCTGGCCCGCACCGTGCAGCGGACGGCACGGTTGCGCGAGGTCCGCCGGCACGATGTGCGGACCGCGACCCGCTTGACCGGCGTGCTCGGCTTCCTCGGCACCACCGGCTGCTGCGGCGGGACCGGGTTGCCGGGCGGCAGATAGACCGGAGGATCAGCCGGCGGGAAGAACGGGGGCTCGACCGGCGGATCGGGATCGATCGGCGGATCGGGGTCGACCGGCGGATCGGGATCGACGGGCGCCTCGGGGTCCGGGTCGCTGGGGTCCGCGGGCACGACCTCCGACGACGGGTCGGCGAGCCGCAGCGAGATCACCTGGCCGGCGCTGACGGTCGCGGTCTCGACCGCACCGGCCTCGGTCCCCCCACCGTCGATGCTCCACTGCCAACCGCCGCCTGACGGCTCGCTCCGTCGCCCGTTGAGCACCGTCAGTTCGCCGCCCTCCCAGCGCGGACCGGTCACGCAGCGGAACGGCTTCGCGCTGCCACGAGCGGTCTGCAAGGTCTGCCGCAAGGTCGCGCCCTGAACCGTCGGGACCTCGCAGAACTGCAGCTCGCCGTGGCCCGCGTCGATCGCCAGCGCGACCGAGATCGGGGCGCCTGACGAGACCGCGGCGACCGGCCGCTGAACCGGATCGGCAGGATTCGCCCGCGCCGGCGGCGCAACCAGGAAGCCGGGACGCGGCGCCAGCGCGCGCAGCGCGTCCTGCGTCGAGTACGGGTTTGACCCCTCGCTCGGGTTTCCCGACGTCGACCACGAGCCATCGGCCTTCTGGCTGGCGATCAGCCAGTCGATCGTCCGCTCGTCGTCGGCCGTCCAGCCGGCCGATCCGCGGTACAGCCCACAGGCGCCCATCCCCTGCAGCGCCCACGAGGTCGAGTTCGGATTGCCGATTGCGCCGGTATCGACGCTGCGGCGCGAGCGCAGGTACGCCACGGCGCTCGAGACGGTCGGGTCGGCGAGCGTCCGGCCGCTGGCACACAGCCCGCCGATCGACGCGCCCGTCATGTCGAGACCGACCGGGTAGCTGCCGTCGACGTACTGGCCCTCTTCGATCAGCGTCGCCGTGCGCTCACGGAACGCCTCCGGAACCGGAGCCTGCGCCAGTGCCAACAGGCCGAAGACCCGCTGGTTGTAGAAGGTCACACCTCCGGGCGGCTGGAACCGTCCGTCGAACCAGTGCCGCGCGAGCTTGGCGGTCAGGTTCTGGGTCGGGGACACGCGCCGGGGATCGATTCCGGCCGCGGTCGCGAGCAGGGTCGCCCGCACGTAATCGGAGGCCTGAACCCGGTCGGGACTGCTGGTGAACGCCAAGTCGTCCCCGCCGCCCCAGAGACCGACGTAGAAGTCCTGGGCGCTGGGCGCCGCCGGGTCGTTCCCGGGGCGCAGGTCGGCCGCGGGAATGTTCGCGCCGGCGAACCCGAGCAGACCCCATCCCGCGTCGAGGCCGCGAATGTCACCCAGGCTACCGTCGGGCCGCTGCTGGTTCTTGAGCCACTGCACGGCGCGGTCGCGTGCGTCGGCGACCGCCTCGTGGCTGGCCGCGACGGCCGGGCTCGGCGCGAGCGCCACGGCGGCGATGGTGGTCAGCAGCGCGAGCGGCGCACGCCACGAACGCGACGAGCGACGAGCGGGGCGGGCACCGGAGGCCGGTGGGTGAAGATGATCGGGCATGGCGTCCTGTCCTTCGACGACAGATACGCACGAGGAACCGCACCACGGATCACGACGTACCGGCCGCCGGGTCGCGAGGCGGGTGACGGAATTCCACGACGAGGTTTTCGGACTCGGGTTCGGTCTCCCAGATCACCTTCCCAAGCCTTGCCGGCTCAGTGGCGTCACGACCTGGTCGTCCCCCATACCGCTGCGCGTCAGTCCCGGAGTCGCACCGGGTTCCCTGCGTTCGTGTGCCGCAACCCTAGCGCAGCTTCGCGGAACCGGCGCGTACGCCACCGACTCCGACCGTCGCACGACCCCTGCCGACACCGGGTACGCGCGCGACGCGAACGCGCGCGGCACCGCCCGCGCGCGATGTCACAGGATCCGCCCGCCCGTCGCGCTACCGTGGAGGGAATCGAGTACGAACCGCGGAGCCGCAGCGGCTCGTGCTCTAGGTCCTGCCGCCGATCCCACGCCGCCGCCATGCCCCACGTTTCGCACCTGACGTCCAAGGCCGTCGCACCGTCCACGGAGGCGATCACGCCCAGCGACAAGTTCGTGCTCGAAGGGTTGACCTACGACGACGTGCTGCTGCTTCCCGGTGCGTCCGACGTGCTGCCGAACACGGTCTCCACCGACACCTGGCTGACGCGCAACATCCAGCTCAAGGTGCCGCTGCTGTCGGCCGCGATGGACACGGTGACCGAGGCACGGATGGCGATCGCGATGGCCCGGCAGGGCGGCATCGGGATCCTCCACCGCAACCAGTCGATCGAGGACCAGGCCGCCCAGGTCGACACCGTGAAGCGGTCCGAGGCCGGGATGGTCCGCCATCCGGTCACGATCGGCCCCGACGCCTCGATCAACGACGCCGAGGCGATCATGGCTCGCTACGGCATCGGCGGCCTCCCGGTCTGCGACGACGACCGCCACCTGCTCGGCATCGTCACCAACCGCGACATCCGCTTCGAGAACGACCACACCCAGTCGATCCGCAGCGTCATGACCTCGATGCCGCTGGTCACCGCCGCCCCCGGCGCGTCCGGCGACGAGGCGATGCGGCTGCTGCGCGAGCACAAGATCGAGAAGCTGCCGTTGGTCGACGGCGACGGCCGGCTCGCCGGGCTGATCACGCTCAAGGACTTCACCAAGACCGAGAAGTACCCCGATGCGTCGAAGGACGGATCGGGCCGCCTGCTCGTCGGCGCGGCCGTCGGGGTCGGGCCGGACAGCCGCGAGCGCGCTCACGCGCTGGTCGACGCCGGCGGCGACGTCCTGATCGTCGATACCGCCCACGGTCACCAGCAGGGCGTGCTCGACACCGTCTCGCGCGTCAAGCGCGAAACCTCCGTCGACGTGATCGGCGGCAACGTGGCGACCCGCGCCGGCGCGCAGGCCCTGATCGCTGCCGGAGCCGACGCGGTCAAGGTCGGCGTCGGCCCCGGATCGATCTGCACCACCCGGATCGTCGCCGGCGTCGGCGTCCCCCAGGTCTCCGCGATCTTCGAGGCCGCCCGTGCGGCCCGCCCCGCCGGCGTCCCGGTGATCGGCGACGGCGGCCTGCAGTTCTCCGGCGACATCGCCAAGGCGCTCGCCGCCGGCGCCTCGTCGGTGATGGTCGGCTCGCTGCTCGCGGGCTGCGAGGAATCCCCCGGCGAGCTCGTCTTCATCAACGGCAAGCAGTTCAAGGGCTACCGCGGCATGGGCTCGCTCGGCGCCATGCAGGGCCGCCAGTCGTTCTCCAAGGACCGCTACTTCCAGGAGAACGTCGCCGGCGACGACAAGCTCGTCCCCGAGGGCATCGAGGGTCAGGTCCCCTACCGCGGCCCGCTCCGTGCCGTCGCGCACCAGCTCGTCGGCGGCCTCCGCGCCTCGATGGGCTACACCGGATCGGCCACGATCGCGGACCTGCAGAACGACGCCCAGTTCGTCCGGATCACGTCGGCCGGGCTCAAGGAGAGCCACGCCCACGACGTCCACATGACGGTGGAGGCGCCGAACTACAGCACGCGTCCTCGGTAGTCGAACGCGGTTTGTGAGGTCGCATCCGCGTGCTCTGAGGCGACGGAGCGGCCGAGCAGGTCGTGGCGGGCACCAGGAGAGCTGTGCACCCGTACTGCCGAGTGGTGCCCGGCGCGAGATGCGACGTGCCGAACCGAGCCTCAGAGCACGCGGCGGCCGGTGACGATCGCCTCGGCCTGGTCCGCGGCCTCGTCGACCACCGCGGCGACCTCGCTCGCCGGCTGCCGCCAGCGGCTGAGGACGTAGTCGGCGACCGACACCGGGTCACCCGGTCCGGGACGGCCGACGCCCACGCGCACGCGGCCGAAGGTCGCGTCGCCAAGGTCGCGCTTGAGCGACCGCAAGCCGTTGTGGCCCGCGAGTCCGCCGCCCAGCCGGCAACGGATGTCCCCGAACTTCAGGTCGATCTCGTCGTGGAGGACGAGGATCCGGTCGAGCGGCAGCTTCAGCTTGCCGCGAGCCGGTCCGACCGAGCGGCCGGACTCGTTCATGAAGGTCTGGGGCAGCAGCACCCCGACCGAGATCGGGTCCTCACCGACGTCGAGCGGCCGGATCTTGCCCTGGAAGTAGTCGCCGTTGAAGCTGCTGCGCGGGCGGCCCAGGTCCCAGCGGGCCGCCAGGGCGCGGCCGACGTCGAAGCCGACGCTGTGCGGGGTGTCGGCGTAGCGCGCACCCGGGTTGCCGAGACCGACGACCAACCAGTCGACCGGCGTGGTACCGCCACGGAACCGCATCGCCACCGCTTGAGGTCAGCCGACAACGCGATCGGGGGCCGCACGGGCCCCCGAGAAACGTCGTTACTCGGCGCTCTCTTCGCTGCTCTCTTCGCCCTCTTCCGCCTCGTCGGCGTCGTCCTTGCCGCTCTTGCGCGGGGCACGCAGGTTGACGACGGTGGTGTCCTCGTCGTCGGCGATCGTGAAGTCGCCGTCGACCGTGGCGTCGGCGAGGGTCAGGCTGTGACCGACCTTCAGGTCCTTGATCGAGACCGCGACGCTCTCCGGGATGTCGGTCGGCAGCGCCTCGACGGTGACCTCGCGGACGAGGTGCTCGATGATGCCGCCCTGCTTGACGCCCGCGGCGTCTTCGGCGTCGACGATCTCGAGCGGCACCGTGGCCTGGATCTTCTGCTTGAGGTCGACGCGCAGCAGGTCGACGTGCATGATCTCGCCGCGCACCGGGTGGCGCTGCGTGTCCTTGACCACGACCGACTCGGCGGAGCCACCGTCGATCGACAGGTCGATCACGGCGCCCGAGGCAGCCAGGGTCTGGCGCAGCTCGCGCGAGTTGATCGAGATCGAGACGGGCTCGGCGTCGCCACCGTAGAGCACCCCCGGCACGCTGCCCGTACGACGGGCACGCCGGGCGTCACGCGAGTGTCGGGGTGCGCGGGACGCGACTGCGAGCGAGGAAGAATTCGTGGCCATGAGCGGCGAGAGATGCTACCGGAGAGTGACGAAACAGGACGTCCGGTGCGGAGGCCGGACCCCGCGGCCGCCGCCCACCCGGTACGGGGCGAGCGGTGGCCGCGGCCGCTCAGCCTCCGGCGGCCGGCGCCTCGGCCCCGAGCGCACCGGCGACCTCCGCGTCCGGTACCTCCTGCGGGACCCGCAGGATCCGCGCCGGCGGCGAGACCGGCAGCGTGACCGGCTCGTTCGGCGCCGGAGCCAGCTCGTTGACGCTGCGACGCTCGTTGCGCAGCAGCGACCACGCCGGCTTGGGCTGGCCGAACCGGTCGAGCACGCCCTTCGCGTGCCACGGCGGCGACGGGACCGGATTGCCACCGGCCCAGTTCGGGCGCACGCGGAACTCGCGCAGACCCCACCAGATCGCCCCGGACAGCCAGGGCTTCGAGCGGTAGACCGCGTAGTGGTAGTCGGCGTAGGCCGTCTGATAGGCGTAGGTGCCCGGCTCGTCGAGTGGTCCGTCGCGGTTGGCCTCCGCCCCGGTCTCGGAGATCATGATCGCCTGGTTCGGGTAGCACTCGCGCAGCGAGTCGAGGAACGGCCCGAGGTTGCTCGGCTCGGACAGCGGGTGACCGAGGGTCCCGTACCAGCCGAAGTAGTCGTTCAGTCCGATCAGGTCGAAGGTCCGGTACATCGGGATGCAGCCGTACTCCCAGCCGACCTGGCGCGCGTACGACAACGGCCGTGACGGGTCGTATGCGTCGGCGATCCGGCGGGTCCATTCGAAGTAGCGCTGGATCGGCGGCCCCGGGTTGGTCGTCAGCTCGTTGCCGACCGACCAGGTGAAGACCGACGGGTGGTGCGCGTCGTTCTGGATCGTGGTCCGCAGCAGCCGCAGCGCGGTGTCGCGAACCCGGGCCTTGCCCATCTGGCTCTGGCGCACCTGGTAGACGGGGATCTCGCTCCAGACGAGCATCCCGAGCCGGTCCGCCTCCTCGAGGATCCGCGGGTGCAGGGGGTAGTGCGCCCGCATCACCAGACCGAGCTGGCGCGCCTGCCGGATCAGCACGTCCTGCATCCGATTGGTCATCGCGCTGCCGCGGGCCTCGTCCATCTCGTGCAGGCCGGTGCCGCGCAGGTTGACGTCGGTGAAGTTCAGCTGCAGCTTGCCGCGCGACACCCGGACCGAGCGGATCCCGGTCTTGGCTCGGTAGCGCAGCAGCTGCTGCCCGCGGCGCTCCCCGCCCGCGGACCTGACGGACACCGTCGTCGTGTAGAGCGACGGACGGGTCGGCGACCAGACGCGCGGCTTGCGGATGTCGATCCGGCCCGTGACCTCCTGCGACGCGCCCGGAGCGAGCGTGACGGTGCCGAGCTGCTTGGTCGTCCCGGCGATCGTCGCCGAGACCATCGCCTTGCGGGTGCCGGCGGCGACGTTGGTCACCGTCATCCGGTACCGAACGATCCCCGAACACGACTTGCACGGCAGGTCCGGGGTGATCTGCAGCGGCGACACGTCCACCTGGTCGGCGTAGCGGAGCGTGATCTCGCGCGGGATCCCGCCGTCGTTCCACCAGCCGCCGCCGAAGGTGCCGTCGCGTTGCATCGAGAGCGGCGGGAAGTCGCCGATGTCGCGCCGGTTGTCGGTCCGGACCACGATCGTGATCGTGCGGTTGCCGCGGACCAGCTGCTTCGGCACCCGGTCCTCGAACGGCTCGAATGCGCCCCGGTGCTTGGCCACCTCGCGGCCGTTGATCCACACCGTGGCGGCGACGCCGACGCGCTCGAAGCGCAGCACCCACTGACCACCGGCGCGCTGCCGCTCAATCCGCGGCAGTTGCAGCTCACGGCGGTACCAGGCGACCCCACCGCCCTGAGACTCCGACGAGTGGTCGCGTGCGTTCCAGACGTGCGGGACGGTGGCACGCTCCCAGCCGGTCGCGGTCCGCTGGTCGAACCAGCGGCTGCGCTGTCCGCTGTCGTCGAGGTCGCGGCGGAACAGCCAGCTGCCGCCGACCGTCCACCGCCGGTCGGAGCCGGCGAAGACCCGGGACCCCGTCGTGGGGGCCGTGGCCTTGGGCGTCGGGACCGGGGTCGGGGCCGGTGCCGCCGGCGCTGGTGGTGGCTCGGCCGGGGCGGTCTGCGCCTGTGCCGCTGCGGGCACCGTCGCGCAGGCCACCGCGATCAACGTCGCGGCCCGCAGGGCCGCCACAACGCGTCGGTTCATGCGAGGTGAATAGCAGGCCGACCAGTCAGGATGCGCCGACCGCTGGATCGACCGTTAGGCTTGGCCCCACATGCGCCTGCTCTTCAAACCGTTCGGGCTGATCGTCGGACTGATCGCGTCGCGTCTGGCCGCCGCGCTCTTCGCGCGCGTCTGGGACCGGATCGACGGCAACGACGTCCCCGACCCCGACGTGCGCGAGGATCCGGGCGGTCGCGCGGTCCTGGCGGCCGGACTGCAGTCCGCGATCTTCGGGGCGACCTCGGCGGCGACCAGCCGCGACGGGCTGCACGTCTTCGAGCACGTGTTCGGCCGCTGGCCGGGCAAGCACCGCGATTAGTCACCGGCGCCCCGGCGTCAGCCCTCAGCCCCGCGGCGGACGCGACGCCCGGACCACCAGGCCGCGGTCGTCGAGCACCCCGAGGGCGTCCTCGAACGCGCCGAACGAGCGGGCGGTCAAGAGATCGATCGGCCGACCGCTCGGACCGCTCGTCCGCAGCCAGCGCCGCAGCGCGGGCACGCCGATCCGCTCGGCCGGCTCGCTGGTCAGGGC
The DNA here is from genome assembly GCA_052039575.1 of Patulibacter sp. Lineage (GTDB taxonomy): Bacteria > Actinomycetota > Thermoleophilia > Solirubrobacterales > Solirubrobacteraceae > Patulibacter. Next base: position 9,339 of record JBQGEK010000322.1, read on the forward strand.
CAGCAGCAGCGACAGCTGCGGTCGGTGCTCGAGCTCGCCGGCAACGACCGACAACGGGTCGGCGTTGAGCACGGCGAGCAGCTCGTCGTCGCTCAACCCGAGGCGCTCCACGAGCAGCTGCGCGGCCGTCGTCATCGTCACCCGACCCTAGCGGTCACGGCTCGGCGGCCGGGAATCAGCAGCGACACCGCGACGGCGGCAACCATCATCACCGCGCAGAACAGGAACGCGACCGTGAAACCGGTCTCGCTCGGGTGCCGCAGCACCACCGACGCCGTCAGGATCACCGCGACGATCTGGGCGCCGAGGGCTCCGCCGATCGAACGGGCGACGGTGTTCATGCCGGTCGCCACGCCGGTCTGGTCCATCCGCACGTTCTGCACGATCAGGTTGGCCATCGACGCGAAGGCGAGCCCGATGCCGAGCCCCTGCAGGAGCGACGCCAGGTAGATCTGGTACGGCTCGCTGTGGGCCACCGCCAGCAGCACGAACGAGAGCGCGGTCGAGATCGACCCGACGATCAGCGGCGGCTTGGACCCGAACCGCGCTTCGATCCGGCCGACGAGGCTGCCAGCCAGCAGCATCGTCAGCGCCGACGGCAGGAGGAAGAGCCCCGCAGCCGTGACGCTGACCCCGAAGCCGAATCCGGTGTCCTCCGGCAGCTGGACGAGCAGCGGCGTGAGCACGAACGACGAGTACATCCCGACGCCGGTCAGCAACGCGACGACGTTGGTGGTCCAGACCCCGCGGATCCGCATCATCCGCATGTCGACCAGCGGCTCGTTAGCCCGCCCCTCGTTGCGGACCCAGAGCCCGAGCACCACGAGCGCGGCGACCAGCAACCCGAGCGTGCTCGACGAGCCCCACCCCCACGTCGCCCCCTGGCTGATCGCCAGCAGCAGGGCGGCGAGCCCACCGGACATCAGCAGTGCCCCCGACCAGTTGATCCGGCCCGGAGCCGTCACCGGCGACTCCGGAACGAAGAAGACCACCAGCACGGTCGCCGCGAACACGGCGATCAGCGGCAGCCAGAACAGCCAGTGGTAGCTGAGGTTGTCGACGATCACTCCGGCCAGGACCACGCCGAATCCGCCACCGATCCCGAGCAGCGCGGAGATCAGGCCGATGCCGCCGGCGACCTTCTCCCGCGGGAACTCGTCGCGGATGATCCCGAAGGCCAGCGGGAAGACACCGCCCGCGACGCCCTGGATCAGCCGCGCAGCGATCAGCAGGCCGATCGACGATGCCGTCGCGGCCAACGCGGTGCCGACGCAGAGGATCACCAGCACGACCCGCAGGACCCGGGCCTTGCCGAACATGTCGCCGAGCCGTCCGACGATCGGCGTGCAGATCGCGGCGCTCAGCAGGTAGCCGGTGAGCAGCCAGGCGACGGCGGTCTCGCTGGTGCCGAGCTCGGTCTGGATCTCGTGCAGCGCGGGCGCGACCATCGACTGCAGCAGCGAGAACGCCATCCCCGCCAGGGCCAGCGCCGCCAACGTGATGCTGGGGTGCTGGCGGGGCGGGTCGGCGGACATCACCGACGGACTGTTTCATAAGGCAAGTACTTCTTGCCTGCCCCCGCTCAGAAGAGCTGGTTCTCGCCTTCGAACACCTCGGAGACCGAGTCGTCGGTGAAGATCCGGCGGATCGAGTCGGTCAGCAGGTTGGCGCAGGAGATCGTGCGCAGGTTGGCCGGGGCGCCGGGACGCTCCGGGATCGTGTCGGTGACGACGATCTCCTCGAACGGCGCGGCCGCGAGGTTCTCGAACGCCTTGCCGCTGAAGACGCCGTGGGTGGCGGCGGCGTAGACCTTCGACGCGCCGGCGGCCTTGACGACCTCGCCGGCCGCCCGCAGCGTCCCGGCGGTGTCGATCATGTCGTCGACGATGATCGCCGTCTTGCCCGCGACGTCGCCGATCACGTGACCGATCTCGGCGACCTGCTGCTGCGGCCGTTCCTTGTCGAGGATCGCCAGGTCGGCACCCATCCGGTTGGCGAACTTCTTGTTCAGCTTCACGCGGCCGGCGTCCGGCGCCACGACCACGAGCTCGTCGTCGAGGTTGAGATCGAGGAAGTACTGCGTGAGCATCATCATCGCCGTCATGTGGTCGACGGGAATCTGGAAGAAGCCCTGGACCTGACCGGCGTGGAGGTCCATCGTCAGCACGCGGTCGGCGCCGGCCGACTCGAGCATCCGGGCGACCAGGCGGGCCGAGATCGGCTCGCGCGGCGCGCTCTTCTTGTCCTGACGCGAGTAGCCGTACCACGGGGTCACGGCGATCACGCGGTGGGCGCTGGCCCCGACCGCGGCGTCGATCATCACCAGCAGCTCCATCAGCGCGTCGTTGGCGCTGATTCCCGTCTCCGGGTTGCCGCAGGTCGGCTGGACGATGAAGACGTCCGCGCCGCGGACGGACTCGTCGAATCGGCAGTAGACCTCGCCGTTCTGGAAGGTCTTCAACGTGACCGGCCCCGGGCCGACGCCGAGCTTGTCGCCGATCGCGTCGGCCAACCCCGGGTTGGCGCGCCCGCTGAACAGCATCAGGCGCTTGTCGTAGCCCAGCGACAGGCTCGTGGCGGTGTCTACGGACGGCAGAAGTGCACTCACGGTTGGGCAGTCCTGAGAGGAGGAACGAAGGCGGTCGTCGTCGGCGCGGCGGGTGACGGCGCTGTAGCAGCGTAACTTGCCGGGCGGTCCGGCGGAGATCCGCCCGCGATCGCCCGTCCCAAGCGGGAATTCAGCGGCGCTTCAGCTGAGCTTGAGCCGCACGGCTCAGCGCTCGTCGGCGGCGCGCTGCTCCACGAGGTGCGTGTACCCCTCGAAGTTGCGCTGCCGGTTGCGGGCGATACCGAGGCCGTCGGCGGGCACGTCCTGGGTGATCACGCTGCCGGCGCCGGTGTAGGCCCGATCGCCGACCGTGACCGGGGCGACCAGGGTGGTGTCGACACCGGTCTTGACCCCCGCGCCGATCGTCGTGCGGTGCTTCCTGCGCCCGTCGTAGTTGGCGGTGATCGTCGCCGCGCCGAGGTTGGTCCCGGGCCCGACGTCGGCGTCGCCGATGTACGAGAGGTGCGGGACCTTGCTGCCCTCGCCGATGTCGCTGTTCTTGATCTCGACGAACGCTCCCGCCTTGGCCTTCGCCCGCAGCACCGCACCCGGCCGCAGGTACGAGAACGGGCCGATCGACGCGCCCTGCTCGGCGACGCCACCGAGGATGTGGCTGTGAACGGCGCTGACCTCGTCGCCGAGCTCGCCGTCGACCACGGTGGTGTGCGGGCCGACGGTCGCGGCGCGGCCGATCCGGGTGGTGCCGCGCAGCACGCAGCCCGGCTCGATCACGCTGTCCTCGCCGATCTCGACGTCGCGGTCGATCACCGTCGACGCCGGGTTGACCACGGTCACCCCCGCGCGCTGGTGTGCCGCGATGATCCGCTGCTGGGCGATCTCGCGGATCTCCCCCAGCTGCACGCGGTCGTTGACGCCGCGGACGAGGTTGGCGTCGTCGGAGCGGAAGCCGCCGACGTCGTGGCCGTCCCCGCGCAGGATCGCCAGCACGTCCGGCAGGTAGCGCTCACCCTGCGCGTTGTCGCTGCCGACGCGCTCGAGCGCGCCGATCAGCAGCGCGCCGTCGAACGCGTAGATCCCGGTGTTGACCTCGCGGATCAGCAGCTCGTCGGACGTCGCGTCGCCCGGTTCCTTGGTCTCGACGACCTTGGCGACGTGGCCGCGCTCGTCGCGTACGACCCGGCCGTAGCCGGCTGGGTCCGCCAGCTCGGTGGTCAGCAGCGTGGCGGCGGCGCCGGACTCGCGGTGCGCCGTGGCGAGCGCCGCGATCGACGCGGCCGAGACGAGCGGCACGTCGCCGGCGAGCACCACGACCGGGCGCTGCGGATCGATCAGCTCGACCGACGCGGCGACGGCGCCGGCGGTGCCCTCGCCGTGGCGGTCGGGGTGCTGCTCGACCACGTCGACGCCCTCGCGCAGGTGTCCGTCGAGATTGCGGACCGGCTGGTCGACGACGACCACCCGGTGCGCCCCGGCATCGAGCGCGGCACCGACGACCCAGTCGACCAACGGCGCACCGCAGAGGTCGTGGAGGACCTTCGGCGTCGCGGATCGCATCCGCGTGCCGCGACCCGCGGCGAGGACGATCACGGTCGGGGCGTGCTCAGCGCTCACG
>JBQGEK010000323.1:0-2066 GCA_052039575.1 Patulibacter sp.
CGAGCTGCGGGACGTCTTGGAGCAGGATTGCTTCAGGCATACGGATCAGATTCGCTTCTGTCGTGCCGGGCACGGCACGGCGCCGTACCCCTCAGCAGGACAGGAAAGGATGCCAGGTCCACCGCTGCCGGCGCCGCGCGGTGCGCGCGACAGCCCGCGCGCGACGGCACCAGCGGCCGCCACGGAGCGCGGGTCGATCGGAGCAGGCCCCTAGAACGGGATGTCGTCGTCCGCGACCGGGGCAGACGACGGCGGCTGATTCTGCCCCGCCCCACCCTGCTGGAACTGGCCGCCCCCGCCCTGCTGAGGCTGCTGCTGGAACCCGCCGCCCCCCTGGCCGGGGCCGCCGAAGTCGCCCTGCTCGACCGGGTACGCGGTGCCGGGGCCCGAGAAGCCGCCGCCCTGCTGCTGGCCGCCGCCCCCACCCCAGTCGTCCTGGGCCGGCGCGGACTGCGGGGGCTGGCCCCAGCCGCCACCGCCGCCGCCCTGCTGACCGCCACCGCCGCCCTCACGCCCGCCGATGAACTGCACGTCCTGCGCGACGATCTCAATCGCCTCGCGCTTGTTGCCCTGCTGATCCTGCCACTCACGCCAACGCAGGCGACCGTCGACGGCGACCTGGCGACCCTTCGCGAGGAACTTCGCGGCGTTGTCGGCCGAGTTGCCGAAGATCGTCACGTTGAAGAAGTTCGGCGCGTCCGTCCACTGCCCGGAGGCGTCCTTGCGGCGCTCGTTCACGGCCACGCGAAGGCTGCAGACATTGCCGCCGGACGGCAGGCCTCGGAGTTCGGGGTCGCGGGTCAGGTTCCCGACGATCGTGACGCGGTTGATCGGCATGGGGTCCTCTTTCTCGGGGTTGCGTCGGCCGAGGGTAACGGCCACGGAGCGCCGTGGAGCGACGGCGCACCGATGAAACGAAGTCGGCCGTGGAGCCGTGCGCTCCGCTACCGGATCGCAGACGTTGAGCTTCCCACGAACGGCGGCGGATCGCCACGTGGGCGTTGTCGGATCCCGCGGGACGGGTCCACAAACACGACGTGCCGCCCGGAGGCGGCACGATCACGGGCACCGGGAGACCCCGGCGCGCAAGAAGGGGGTGGGTTACTCGGCGTCGGCCGCGGCGACGGCGGCGCCGGCAGCGGCGGCGTTCGCATCGATCTCGGCCAGGTCCGGCAGCGGGACCGGGTTGCGCTCGAGCTTGATGATCCGGTGGCGCAGCACGGCGTCCGCGATCTTCAGCTGGCGGTCGAGCTCGTTCAGCAGCTCGGCCGGACCCTGGAACCGGAAGACCCGGTACTCGGCCGTCAGCTCGTCACCGATCGGGTACGCGAGCTGCCGGACGCCCCACTCACGACCCTCCAGGAGCGTGCCCTGCTCCTGGATCAGCTTGTCGATGTCCACGGACAGCTTCTGCCGGGTCTGCTCCTCGGCAGACGCGTGAAGCAGGAGGACGAGGTCGTAAGAAGGTGCGGGAGCGGCCATAAGAGAAATCGCTGGGAAGCGACGGTCGACGGTACCAAAGCCCGCGCCGCGTGGTCGCCCGCCCCGGGTGCCGTGTCGCGGTCCGCGACATTCGGGGGGCGAGAATCCCGCGGTCGGCGGGTCCTCCTCAAGATGGCACAGAACGATCGATCCCGCGCGCGGCCCTGGGCCAACGTCCCACTCCCGGAGGGGCCGTGGGCCCCGGTCGTCGCGATCGCGGCCGTACTCGCGACCGTCGCCCTGGTGGCGCACGGTCCGCGGATCGGCGGCGACCCGCCGGCCGTGCCCGACGGTCGCCCCTACGCCGCCGTCGAGCCGACCGACGGCGGATCCGCGCTCGCCCGCGGCACCAGCCTCGCGCCGGACGGTGCCGACGATCGCGACGACGAGGCCCGACCGGCGGCAGCCGATCAACGTGCGGGCGGCGCGTCGGCCACGACCGACCGCGACCCGGTCGCCGCGCCGGCCGCGAACGACCACCCGCGGCGCCGGGCCGCGCCGGCGTCCTCGCACCGTGAGCGGCGGACGACGGCCCGTCGCCCGCGCTCGGCGCCAAGCCGCGCCCGCAAGCGGGCACCGCGGCC
>JBQGEK010000324.1:0-5985 GCA_052039575.1 Patulibacter sp.
TCACCTCGATCGGTGCAGTTCCCTGCTCCTCAGGAAACAACTCCCACCCACCCAACTGCGGTACACCAATGCGCAGGGCCATGCGAACCTCAGTCCGCCGTCGGCGGGTCGATCTGGATCTCGTAGTCCTCGACCAGCGGATTGGCGAGCAGCTTCTGGCACATCGCCTCGATCTCGTCCGTGGTCGTCACGTCCAGCTCGACCAGCCGTCGGACGCGGACGTCCGAGACCCCCGCGAAGCCGAGCTGCGGCAACGCCTGCTCGACGGCGGTCCCCTGCGGGTCGAGAATCCCGGCCTTGGGCCGGATGAGGATGCGGACGTGGGGCATCGCAGCGAAGTCCTTGCGGAGTCGAGATCCAGAGCGCGCGCGGGCGCGGCGGCAACAGCGCCCGTGCGCGCCGATCGTATCTCAGGGGCTGATCGCGTTCCGTGCGGTCCGCACCCAACGCGGTCTCGAGCAACGCCGTACCCGCCCCAGAGCGACTTCTAGGCCTTGGTGCGCTCGATCCAGGCGCTGAGCGGCTCGTCGGTGATCCGCTCGTAGGCCTCGGCGTAGCGAGCCTGCGTGCCGGCGACGACGTCGTCGGGGATCGCCGGGGCCGGCGGGGTCTTGTCCCAGCCGGAGCCGACGGCCCAGTCGCGCACGAACTGCTTGTCGAACGACGGCGGGGTCTTGCCGACCTCGAACTCGTCGGCGGGCCAGTAGCGGGACGAGTCCGGCGTCAGCGCCTCGTCGCCGAGGATCAGCTGCCCGGTCTCGGGGTCCAGGCCGAACTCGAACTTCGTGTCGGCCAGGATCACGCCACGCTCGCGCGCGTGCTCGTGGGCGAAGCGGTAGAGGGCGAGCGAGATCTCGCGCACCCGGGTGGCCAGGCCGTCGCCGTTGCCGTCCGGGGCGACGTCGTTCAGCAGCTCGACGGTGCGCGCGAAGTCGATCGCCTCGTCGTGCAGGCCGATGTCGGCCTTGGTCGACGGGGTGAAGAGCGGCACCGGCAGCTCCTGGCTCTCCTGCAGCCCGGCGGGCAGCTCCAGGCCGGAGACCTTGCCGGTCTTCTTGTAGTCCGACCAGCCGGACCCGGTGATGTGACCACGGACGATCGCCTCGACGGGGAGCATCTTCAGCTTCTTGACGAGGACGCCGCGGCCGCGGGCCTCGGCCGGCACGCCCTCGGTGTAGCTGACGACGTGGTTCGGCACGAGGTGGGCGGTCCGCTCGAACCAGAACGCCGAGACGCCGGTCAGGACGGCCCCCTTGCCGGGGATCTCGTTGGGGTGGACGACGTCGTAGGTCGACACGCGGTCGCTGGCGACCAGCAGCAGCTGATCCCCGAGGTCGTAGATGTCCCGGACCTTGCCGCGGGCGAGGAGGGGAAGGCTGTCCAAGCTGGTCACAGAGTGCAGGCTAGCGCGCGCCCGAGCGGCACTCGGTGCCGGGAGCGCCGGGGCGCCGCGCGCGGCGAGGCGAGCCCTGCGCTGCACGGTCCGCCAGCCGCCGGGATCGTGGCGTCCGTGACGCGCTATCCGGGTCCTTCGCTGCACGGTCGGGCGACAGCCGGGTCCGTGCAGCGTCCGACCGGCCGAGCTACCGCCGCGCGGCCGCGATCCGCGCGCGGTGGTGGCCGGCGCCGCCGAGCAGCACCGCATCGACCTGGGCCCGCTTGATCAGCCAGTGGACGTCGGCTTCCCAGGTGAAGCCGATCCCGCCGTGCAGCTGGATCGCCGCCGCGGTCGCCGCACGCCCCGCGTCGGACGCGGCGGCCTTCGCCATCGCCGCGGCGACCGGCAGGTCGGCCGGGTCGCCGGCATCCGCCACCCACGCGGCGTTGTAGGTCAGGACCCGCGCCATCGCGACGTCACGCAGCATCTGCGCCGCGCTGTGCTGGACGGCTTGGAAGCTGCCGACGGGAACGCCGAACTGCTTGCGGTCCTTGACGTAGGCCACGGTCATGTCGAGCGCGCGCTGCGCGACGCCGACCAGCTCGGCGGCGACCACGACGGTCGCACGGTCGAAGCCGGGGCCAGCCGCAGTCGGGGTCCCGCCCAGCCACTCGCCGCGACCGTCGAGCTCGACGTCCTCGGGGTCCAGCGACGCCACCGGCACCCGGCCGTGGCCGCGCGTCGGATCGATCGCCTCGACCGGCTCGACGATCCCGCTGCCGGGCCCGTAGAGCGCGCCCGGCCCACCGCCCGCGTCCGCCACGACGACCAGCGAGCCCTCTGCCGCCCCCGGGACCGGCCCACGGTCACCGGTCAGCGTGGCCGCGCCGCGCAGCTCGCCCGACACCAGGTGGCCGAGCCAGTCCTCGCGCTGCTCCTCCGTGCCTTCGTGCTCGATCACCAGCGCAGCGGTCACGGTGCCGAGGAACGGGACCGGAGCCACGGCGTACCCGAGCTGCTCCGTGATCGCGGCCAGCTCGACGAGTCCGAGGCCCTGGCCCCCGTGCTCCTCGGCGACCGCGATCCCGGTCCAGCCGAGCTCGGCCAGCTCCGCGGACAGCGCGGCGTCCTCGTCGGACATGCCGAGGTAGTCGATCACGCTGACGTCGGCGGGCGCGTCGTCGCTTCCGCGGCGCCCTTCGACGAACGACCGCACCTGGGCCATCGACGAGCGCTCGGCGAGCAGCTCGCGGGCGGTGCGCTGGATCTCCTGCTGGTCTTCCGACAGTTCGAATCGCATCTCGTCGCTCCTACTTCGACCGCGGAAGGCCGAGCACGCGCTCCGCCACGATGTTCTTCTGGATCTCGGTGGTGCCGCCCTCGATCGTGTTGCCGCGAGCGCGCAGCAACGCATACGCCCACGGGTCGCCGTCGACGAGCGCGTCGCCGCCGACCACGTCGACCGCCAGCTGGACCAGCAGCTGGTTGGTCTCGCTCCACAGCCACTTGGTCAGTGAGCCCTCGGGCCCCGGCTGGCCGTACTGCTCGATCGCGGTCAGGCCCTTCCAGGCCATCAGCCGCAGCGCCTCGGTCCGGACGTGCAGGTCGGCCAGGCGGTCAGCCACGATCGGATCGTCCGCGCTGCCGTTCTGCTGCGCGATCGCGACCAGTTCGTCGAGCTGCTGGCGCAGCCGCACCTGGAGGAAGAACGCAAGCCCGGCGCGCTCGTTCATCAGCGTGGTCAGCGCGACCTTCCAGCCGTTGCCGACGCCGCCGACGACCGCCGTCCCCGGGATCTTCACCTCGTTGAGGAAGATCTCGTTGAACTCCGGGCTGCCGGTGATCTGGACCAGCGGCCGGACGTCGACGCCCTCGGCCTCCATGTCGAGCACGAAGTAGGTCAGGCCCTGGTGCTTCGGCGGCCCGTCCGGGGTCCCCGAGTCGGGATCGGTGCGCGCGACCAGCATGCACCACTTGGCGTACTGCGCCCCCGACGTCCAGACCTTCTGGCCGCTGACGATCCAGTCGCCGGGGCTGCCGGGGTCGGGGACCGCGCGGGTCTTCAGCGCCGCGAAGTCCGAGCCGGCGTCCGGCTCGCTGAACCCCTGGCACCAGGTCTCGTCGGCCGAGAGGATCGTCGGCAGGAGTCGTTCCTTCTGCGCGCTGTCGCCCCAGACCATCAGCGTCGGACCGGCGAGCAGCAGACCGAGAACGTCCGCCGGCAGCGGCGCCCCGGCGCGGCCGAGCTCCTCGAAGAAGATCGCCGTCTCCGACAGCGTCGCGCCGCGACCCCCGACCTCCTTCGGCCAGTGGACGCCGGCCCAGCCGCCCTCGTGGAGGGTCCGCTGCCACGCCCGCCTCCAGGCGAACGCCTCGTCCTCGTCGTCGGGCTCTGGGCCGAGCGCGCCGCCGGGTCCGTGCTCGCGCAGCCAGCCGCGCAGCTCGTCGCGGAACGCCAGCTGGGCGTCGTTGAAGGTCAGGTCCACCGTGTTCGTCCCCTGCGTCGGGTGTGCGAGACCGCTGCAGTCTCGCACCGCGGGACGACGCCGGGGCGTTCTTCGCGCGTGGGACGTCGTCGCGGGTGCCGTCGCAGGTGCGCACCGTCACCACCGCTTGTGCCACCCGTTACGTGTGCATGCTCACTTCGCGACGTCGTACGCGTGGGACCATGGGCCCATGGGCTTCACCCAGACGCCGAACGCCACGACCGCATCCTCCGGGACGCCCAGTCTCGAGGCCACCGAGCAGGCGCTGCGAGCGTCGTGGACCCCTGAGACCTCGGACGACCCGGACGCGTGGAACCCGGACAATCCCGCCGCGGGTCAGTGCATCGCCACCACGCTGGTGATCCAGGCGCTCTACGGCGGCGAGATCGTGATCGCCGACGTCCTCGACGCCGACGGCACCCCCAAGGAGCGTCGCGGCCACGCCTGGAACCGGCTGCCGAACGGGGACGAGATCGACTTCACCTACTCCCAGTTCCGCACCGAGCGGCTCGGCCCGGAGTCGGTCTGGACACCGGAGATCGACGGCGACCCCGAGCGCGTCTCGGTGCTCGCCGCCCGGGTCGGCCAGGTGCTGGGCGTCGAGATCGACGTCCGCGCGGCCTAAGCGGCCGCGGAAGGGCGATCGCGCCCCGGGCACAGCGAAGCCCCGGCGATATGCCTCGCCATCGCGATGCGACGACGGGTAGGGATCGTTCCGGGGCTTTCACGACCAGCCTAGCAAAGCTAGGATGGAAATATGACCGTCTCCGATATGGGTCCGGCCGCGCCCCTCGCCCACATCAACTTGATCCGGGCACGAGTATCGGAACCGCGATTCAGCCGCTACCTCGAAGATTGCGAAGGCGACGACGTCGCGGCTCTTCGCCTCTACGAGTGGAACATCGCGATCGGCGGAGCCTTCCACGAAACCCTCGGCCAGCTCGAGGTCGTCGTCCGCAACGGACTCGACGCACAGCTCCGGCGCTGGCATCGCAAGGCGCTCAACGGCAACGGCCGCTGGTTCGACGATCACGCCGTACCCCTTCAGGATGAATCGCGCCGGCAGATCCGGCAGGCGATCCGACACGCAACTCGGGCCGGAGGGCCACCGACACACGGCAAGGTCGTCGCCGAGCTGACGTTCGGGTTCTGGAGGTTCCTCCTCGATGCCTACCACCAGCCGACGCTCTGGGCGCCCGCGCTCCGTCATGCGTTTCCGCACCTTCGGCCTCGTATACGACAGAACGTCTACGACCCGATGTCCCGCCTGAACAACCTCCGCAACCGCATCGCCCACCACGAACCGCTGTACCGGCACGACCTCGAAGCGCGACTCCACGACGTCCTCACGGTTGCGGGATTCGTTTGCCCGACCGTAGCGGCATGGATCTGGTCGTCTACACGCGTGCCGGCGACTCTCGTGGCACGGCCCGTGACGTAGCCGCCTGCGGCAGCCGGCCCGAGAGTCTCGGACGGCTGCCGAGCGCGGTCAGGCCGCGTCGATGACCGCCAGCCGCGAGACGATCTCGTCGGCGTAGCGGGTGTAGAAGCTGAGGTCGAAGACCTTGTCCAGGTCCAGGCCCTCGCAGCGCTCGTCGGCCGCGGCCAGCTGCTTGAGCGGCGTGCGGGTGTCCCAGGCGCGCTGGGCCAGCTCCTGCGCCGTGCGGTAGGCATCGTCGCGAACCAGCTGCTTGTCCTCGATCAGCGCGAGCAGCAGGCGCTGACTGAACAGCGCGCCGGACGTGATCTCGAGGTTCTCGAGCATCCGGTCCTCGTGGACAACCAGGCCGCCGACGACGCGGGTCGCCAGCGACTGCATGTAGTCCAGCGCGATCGTCGCGTCGGGCAGGATCACGCGCTCGGCGCCGGAGTGGCTGATGTCGCGCTCGTGCCAGAGCGCGACATTCTCGACGCCGGCCTGGGCGTAGCCGCGCAGCACGCGGGCCAGACCGGTGATCCGCTCGGTGGTGATCGGGTTGCGCTTGTGCGGCATCGCCGACGAGCCCTTCTGGCCCTTCTTGAACGGCTCCTCCGCCTCGCGCACCTCGGTCCGCTGCAGATGGCGGATCTCCGTCGCCAGCCGCTCGAGGCCCGCCCCGGCCAGGCTGATCGCCTGCAGCA
>JBQGEK010000325.1:0-7130 GCA_052039575.1 Patulibacter sp.
CTGGTGTCCGGTCGAGAAGACGATCGCCTCCTCGGTGCCCATCCACTCGGCGATCTCGCGCTCGAGCTCGAGATGCAGCGGGATCGTGCCGTTGAGCAGACGCGACCCGGTCAGGCCGGTGCCGTAGGCGTCGATCGCCTCATGCGCGGCCTGGAGGACCCGCGGGTCGGACGTCAGGCCGAGGTAGTTGTTCGACCCGAGCTGGATCCGCTCCGCGCCTTCCATGGTGACGACGGGCAGCGCCGCGCTCTCCTGCACGTGGAAGTACGGCAGCAGGTCGGCGGCGCGAGCGGCGGCGAGCTGCTCGGCGCGCTCGTGCCCGCGGACCTTCGCGAAGACGTCGGCAGGGGCAGCGGTCGGGGCGGAATCGGTCATAGGGCTCGACAGGTTCTACACCGCGGGCCCGCGGCGGGTACGCACGGGTCGGTCGGATCATCCCGGGGTGGCGGGGCCGCCACCCGACCGCCGAATGGTCTTCGGTCGACGAGTTCCCACCTCGGGTAGGGTCGTCGTCGTGTCCGTGACCGTCCGTCCCGTCAGCAGCCGTCGCGACCTGAAGGCGTTCATCGAGCTGCCGTACCGCCTGTACCGGGACGAGGAGCAGTGGATCCCGCCGCTGCGCTGGCTGATCCGGCAGGAGCTGGACCGCGACAAGAACCCGTGGTTCGCGCACGCCGAGGCCGAGTACCTGCTGGCGGAGCGCGACGGCCGCGTGGTCGGACGGATCAGCGCCCACATCGACCGGAACCTGCAGGAGTTCCAGGACAACCGCTGGGGCCAGTTCGGCTGGTTCGAGTGCGAGGACGATCAGCAGGCGACCGACGCGCTGATCGACGCCGCGGCGGCATGGGTTCAGCAACGCGGCTGCGACCGGATCGTCGGACCGTTCTCGTTCACCACCAACGACGAGTGCGGGCTGCTGATCAACGGCTTCCACCGCCCGCCGGTGGTGATGACCGGCTGGCACTTCCCGTACTACCGCACGCTGCTGGAGAACACGGGGATGCATCGCGCGATGGACACCCTGATGTGGGACCTGCACGCCCGCGACCGCGAGCGCGTCCACCCGATGATCTGGAAGATCGCCGACCGCGTCGAGACCGAGCACGGGATCGAGAGCCGGTACTTCGACAAGAAGGACATCGAGAACGAGATCGGTCGCTTCCTCGACGTCTACAACTCGGCCTGGGAGCGCAACTGGGGGTTCGTGCCGCTGAGCGAGACCGAGGTCCGGCACTACGCCAAGCAGCTCGGCCCGATCCTCGACGAGAACTGGGGCATGGTCTGCACCCGCAAGGACACCGGCGAGGTCGTCGGCGCCGGCCTCTCGCTGCCCGACTTCAACCAGGTGCTGGCCACGGTCAAGGGTGGCAAGCTCGTGCCGTTCGGCTGGCTGTCGCTGCTACGCAACCGCAGGAAGACCGACCGGGTGCGGGTCTTCGCGCTCGGCGTGAAGCCCGAGTACCAGTACACCGGCGTCGGGGCCAAGCTCTACGAGATGCACTACCAGTCGGCGATGCGCACCCCGCAGGGCGGTGGCGAGTGCGGCTGGATCCTCGAGTCCAACGTCAACATGAACAAGGCGATGGCGAAGATGGGCGGCACGGTGGCCCGCCGCTACCGGTTCTACGAGCGGCTGCTCGAGGACGGCGCCGAGTCGTCGGCACCGAAGGACTCGAAGTTCACCGGGGACTGGATCGACCCCAACTCGGTGATGGCCCGCGGTTCGACCGACTGAGCTCGGCGGGGTGGACCCGGCCCGGAGCCGCCTGGTCCGGCGCTATCCTCCGTCGGGTTATGACACCGCGATCCTCTGAGCCCTCGCTCGATGCCCAGGACGCTGCCGTCGGGGACGACGCCACGTTCGGCGAGGACGCGGTGGTCGACGGCGAGGTCGTCTCGATGACGACCACGATCAGCGACGTGCCGTTCGTCGATCCGACGGTCTACCCGGCGGTCGAAGCGGTGCGCCCCGGCGCGCTGGTGGTAGCCGCGCGAACCGCGGCGGTCGTCACCACCGGATTCGTCGCCGGTGCGATCGCCACGGCCGTGGTGGCGCGCAAGGCCGGCGTGGTGCGCCGACGTCCGCGGTCGCTCGGCACGCCGGTCGGACGCAGCCAGCGCTTCCTCGTGGACGTGCAGCTGCTCGGCGATCGGTAGCGCCACGTCCGGCGGCGCGCCCATCGAGGTCCGGGCCGAGGTCGCACCACCCGGGCCCTACCGGCTTCCGGGCGGATCGCCCGACGGCTTGCTGCGGCGGCGCGGGGGAGTGCTCTTTCGCTACGTTCGCCGCGATGACTGCGACGTGCTCCTGCGCGCGGCTCAGCTCAGCGACGGCCGGATCGTCGTCGGGGCCGCGACGGCGCTCGCGGCCGCGAGCGTCGACCCCCGGGTGACGCTCGACGCGGCGCTGCGCGCGTGGCGTCAGGCCCTCGGATGCGACGTCGACCTGCGTCCGTTCGTCGCTGCGCATCGGCTCGATCCGGTGATCGGGCCGTCCGTGAGGACGCGCCCCTGGCTGCAGCCGGCCCGGCGAATGTCGGTCTTCGAGTCCGTGCTGACGGCGATCACCGAGCAGCTGATCGCCTACGAGGACGCGGTGACGATCCAACGGCGGATCTTCGCGCGGCACGGGAGATCGCTCGCGCCGTTGCGGCCGTCGCACCCGCGGCTGCGCGAGGCGCCCGACGCGACGACGGTCGCGGCGCGGCTGATCCCCGCGCACTTCGAGGCCTGCGGGCTGGCGCCGTCGCGCGCGGCCTGCCTGCACCGAGTGGCGCGCGAGATCGCTTCCGGACGGATCGACGTCGCCGTCGGTGCCGACACGGACCGCCTGCTGGGGCGGCTGGAGCGGATCCCGGGGATCGGCAGCTGGACGCTGGCGCTCGTCGCGACGCAGGCGCTGGGGCGGTTCGACCGCGCGCCGTCGGGCGACCTCAACCTGCTCAAGGCGCTCGGCCGGATCCGTACCGGCGACCCCCGGGCGCGGGTCGACGAGCACGAGGTCGATGCCTGGCTCGCGCCGTACGCCCCGTGGGGTGCGCTGGCCGCCGCGCACATCATGGCCACGCGCCGGGACGCGCTGCGCGACGTGCGGCAGAGCCGCTCGCCGGTGCCGGCGGCACCCCTGCCGGTGGCGGCCTGACGTCGCGGACTAGCGGTTGGCGACCGACAACGGCGCGCCGTCGGGGAACAGCGTCGCGATCGTGATCACCACGTCGGTCGTGCCGCGGTTGGCGGCCTGGTGGATCACGTTGGGCTGCTCGACGATCCACTGGCCGGCGCGGATCCCCGCGGTCTGGCCGGCCCTGATCGTGCGGACGAGCTTCGGGGTGCTCGCGTCCCCGCGCATCACCCGGACCTGCCCGGTCTTCACGGTGTAGGTCAGGGTGCCCTGCTCGATGTTCGAGATCTGGGTGCCCGGGTGGTGGTGCAGCGCCAGGCTCGCGCCGGCCGGCACGGTCACCCGCGACAGGCGCATGGTGCGGCCCTTGGCGCCGCGCACGCTCTCGGAGACGGCGAGCTCGGCCCGCGTCGGAGCCGGGCCCGGGGCGTTGCCCTGCGACACGCCGGCGGCGTAGCCGCCGCCGATCAGGGCGACGCCGGCGACGGACGCGAGCGCGATGCGGGTTGGACGGTAGGGCACGGCAGGGACTCCTCGGGACGGGCCACGGAGATGCGGCGGCGTCGATCGTACGGGGTATCCCGCGCGTTCGCCGTCAGCTGCCGCGATACCCCGGCAGGTTCTGGTTCGGCCGGCCCTCGTTGCCCGGGGTCTTGCGGCCCGTTCCGGCACCCTCGCCGGGAAGGAAGTCGTTCGAGATCGCGATATCGAGCGGGATCTGCTTCTTCAACAGGCCGTTGTCGAGCATCCACTGGGCGTAGTCGGCCCACGTGTCGTGGCTGAGCCAGCCCCACGGACGGTTCTTGTCGGCGGGCCAGAACACGTCGAGCGTCCGCTTGGTGACCTCCAGCTGCAGCTCGGGATCGAGCTCCTTGTTGGCGGCCAGCAGCGGCTTGATTCCCTCTTCCGGGTTCTGGCGCACGAACTCGTAGCCCTGGTTGACCGCGCGGACGAGCCGTCGGATCGAGGATTCCTTCTCGGCGAGCACGTCGGCTCGGGCGACCAGCACCAGCTCGTCGTAGGTCGGGATCCCGAGCTCGTCGACCGGGACGACCCGCGCCTTGCGGTCCTTCAGCTCGAGCTCGGTGCCCTCGTAGTTCCAGAACGCGCCGAGCGTGGCGTCGACCCGGCCGGAGAGCAGGGCGCTCTGCAGGTTGAAGCCGACCCCGACCTGCCGGACGTCGTCGGGCTGGAGGCCGGCGTCCTTGACGATCGTGTCGAGGTAGGCCGTCTGGTAGGCGATCCCGGCGGTGCCGACGGTCTTGCCCTCGAGGTCCTTCGGGTCCTTGATGTCGCTCTTGTCGAGGCTGACCAGCGACGTCAGCGGACGGGTCACGATGCTCGCGATCCCGGTGATGTCCTGGCCCTGCTCGCGGGCCATCAGGATCTCGGGCGTGTAGCTGATCCCCAGGTCGGCCTTGCCGGCCGCGACCAGCTTGAGCACCGTCGCGGGGTCGTCCGGGGTCTGCAGGGCCACGTCGAGCCCGGCCTGCTCGAACGCCCCGTTCGCCTGGGCCGCGAAGAACCCTGAGTGGTTGGCGTTGGGGAAGAAGTCCAGCAGCACCGACAGCTTGGCCTGCGGCGGGGCCGACCCGTCGATCTGCTCGCTCTTCTCGCCACAGGCGGCGAGTCCGAGCGTGGCGAGCGCGGCGGTCAGGAACAGAACGGGGCGGCGTAGGGTCATGCGGGTCCTCCCGGTCGGCGGTGGGCCCAAGGCGCGAGAACGCGCTGCAGGGCCGCAAGCACTCCGGTGGTCAGAACGGCGAACACGGCAAGGATGGCAACTGCGGCGAAAGCGCGGGCCGTGTCCAGCTGCGCGGTCTTGATCACCGCTCCCAGACCGCCCTCGCCCTGCTCGTAGCCGGAGTACTCGGCGAAGACCGCGGCGATGCCGCCGATCGCGACCGACATCTTGACGCCGGAGAGCGCGGCGGGCAGCGCGGCGGGCAACTCGACCCAGCGCATCCGCTGCCAACGGCTGGCCCCCATCGTGCGCAGCAGCCGGGGCAGATCGGGGTCGACGCGCTCGAGCGCGTCGAGCGTGGCGATCGCGACGGGGAAGAAGCAGATGATCGCCACGATCAGGATCTTCGGGCCGAGCCCGAAGCCGAGCCAGAAGATCAGCACCGGGGCGAGTGCCGGGATCGGGATCGCCTGGGTCGCGATCACCAGCGGCGACATCATCGCCCGCACCACGCGCGACAGGTGCATCGCGCCCGCCAGCAGGAGACCGGCGGCGAGCGCCAGCAACAGGCCAAAGACGATCTCCTGCGCGGTCCGCAGGAACGCCTCCCAGAGCAGCTCGCGGTCGTCGATCAGCGCCTCGACCACCGTCGTCGGCGCGGGCAGCAGGATCTCGTCGACGCTCGCCAGCCGGACGTAGGCCTGCCACGCGCCGAGCACGAGCAGCGGGCCGAGCACACCCAGCGCGATCCGGGTGCGGGGCGAGAACGGCCGCTGGTCGGCGGCGCGCGGTTCGGTCAGCTTCACCGCTGATCCTCGCCGGTCGCCGAAGCCATCGCCCGGTGCAGTGCGTCGCGGACCGCGCCTCGTGCCGCGACGATCGCCGGATCGGTCGGATCGCGCGGCGGACGCTCGGCCGCGGCGCCTGCGGGGTCGTCGCGCGGCACCCCGACGGTGATCGACGCGGTGACCTGCGCCGGTCGGGGCGAGAAGACCACCACCCGGTCGCTGAGCAGCACCGCCTCCTCGACGTCGTGGGTCACCAGCAGCACGCTGCGCGGCCGGTCGTCGAGCAGGTCGGAGAGCCAGCGCTGGAGTTCCTCGCGGGTGATCGCGTCGAGCGCGCCGAACGGCTCGTCGAGGCAGAGCAGGGGCCGGTCGGTCGCCAGCGCCCGCAGGAACGAGACCCGCTGCCGCATCCCGCCCGAGAGCTGGTCGGGGCGGTGCGACCCGAAGCTGTCCAGGCTGACCCGCGCCAGCAGCGCGTCCGCGCGTCTGCGGGCGTCGGCCTTGTCGACCCCGGCGATCCGCAGCGGCAGCGCGACGTTGTCGCGGGCGTTCAACCACGGC
This sequence comes from Patulibacter sp., assembly GCA_052039575.1. GTDB lineage: Bacteria > Actinomycetota > Thermoleophilia > Solirubrobacterales > Solirubrobacteraceae > Patulibacter. The sequence goes on from JBQGEK010000325.1 coordinate 6,158, forward strand.
AGCAGCAGGTCGCGCTGGGGCATCAGCGCAGCGGGTGGCGTGGTCAGGGCACCGCTGTCCGGTGCCTGCAGTCCGCAGACCAGCTCGAGCAGCGTCGACTTGCCGCTGCCGGACGGGCCGACGATCGCCACGACCTCGCGGGGGGCGATCTCCAGGTCGACGCCGGCGAGGATCTCCAGGTCGCCGATCCGGCGGTGGACGTTCCGGGCAGCGAGAATCGGAACGGCGCTCGCTGCGGCGGACGGGTGGCTCGTGGACGGGTCGCTCATCGGCGAGGCGGCCGCACCGGGTCGGGCGCCGGTCCGACGCCGGTCAGCGCGGCGACGAAGCCCTCCAGCTGGTCGGCGGTCCAGCACTCGTAGACCTTGCAGTGCGCCGCGTAGCGGCTGATCACCGAGTCGCCGTAGTCCCAGTACAGCGACGGCTCGGGGTTGAGCCAGAAGGTCCGTCCGGCCTGCTCGGTGATCGCGGCGAACGCGGCCTCGGCGGGGTCGCGGCCGTTGGTCCGCGCGTCGCCGAGCACGATCACGGTCGCCCGCGGGTGGAGGTCGTCCTCGACCCGCTCGTAGAACTCGCGCCAGACCCGGCCGTAGTCGGTGTATCCGGTGACGTCGGCGACGCCCGCGTCACGGCCGATCGCCTGCGCGACGGCCTGGAACTCGCGCTCCTTCTCGAACAGCTCGGTGACCTCGCTGATCCGTTCGACGAAGACGAACGAGCGCATCTTGCGGAACGCATCGTGCAGGGCGTGCAGCACCGAGAGGAAGAACAGCGACGCGCTCGAGACCGAGGTCGAGACGTCGCAGAGCACGAAGATCTCGGGGCGCCGCGGACGGATCGCCCGCTCCTTGACGACGACCGGCACGCCGCCGGTCTGCAGCGACGCGCGGATCGTCGCCCGGACGTCGACCTGGGTCCGCCGGCGCTGCCCGCGCAGTTCGTGGCCCTGGGTGTTCAGGCGCCGTTTGAGCTG
>JBQGEK010000326.1:0-1983 GCA_052039575.1 Patulibacter sp.
ATCCGCTCGATCCGGACGCCGCCGAGCGTTCGGCGGGCGACGGGGACGCTGCGTCGCTCGACGACCCGGACGGCGTGCTCGGCGACGGCCCGGCCGAGCCCGACCCGATCGCGCTGGAGCTCGGCGATCCGCTCGAGCCCAGGTCGGTTCCGGGTGGGGAGTCGACGCGCAACTCGATCTGGCCGGCGATGTACCCGGAGATCCTGGACCTGGTCGAGCAGCACCGGTCGACGATCGTCTTCGTCAACTCGCGCCGCTCGGCCGAGCGGCTGGCGCTGCGGCTCAACGAGCTGGGCGAGCAGCGGCGGGAGCTGGCGCAGCGCGAGGCGGGGCTCGGGGATCCCGACAAGGATCCGGACGCTCGCTGGGACGAGGACCCGGATTCGGCGCGCGAGCGGCGCGACCGCGAGCTGCGCCGGATGATCGGCGACGCCGACGCGCCGATCCCGCTCGGCGACGGGGACGCTGCTCCGGCGGCGCAGCGCCCGCCCGCCACCCGCTACGGCGTCGAGGACGACGTCACCCAGACGGGACCCGACCGCCACGCGCGGATCGCTCCGCCGCAGCCGAAGACCGCGCCCGCCGGCGACGCCGACAACGGCGTTAGGGCCGCGGGCAGCCAGACCCGAATCCTCGGCACTCCCCCGACGGGGCCGCACGCGATCGAGATCGCCCGTGCCCACCACGGATCGCTCTCGCGCGAGGAGCGCGAGGTCGTCGAGGAGTTGCTCAAGCAGGGCAAGCTGCCGTGCCTGGTCGCGACCAGCTCGCTCGAGCTGGGGATCGACATGGGCGCGGTCGACCTGGTGCTGCAGATCGAGTCGCCGAAGTCGGTCGCCGCCGGCCTGCAGCGGATCGGCCGCGCCGGCCACGGGGTCGGCGAGACGGCGAAGGGCCGGATCTTCCCGAAGTTCCGCGCCGACCTGCTCGAGTGCACCGTCGTCGTGCGGCGGATGCGCGAGGGGCTGATCGAGCCCACCGTCGTCCCGCGCAACCCGCTCGACGTGCTCGCCCAGCAGATCGTGGCGATCGCGGCGGCCGCCGGCCCCGCCCCCGGCAGCGCCGAGGCGAAGCAACAGGCGGAGCAGGCCGAGGAGGGCGACGAGCCGACGATCACCGTCGACGAGGTCTACGCGCTCGTCACCCGCACCTACCCCTACGCCGAGCTGCCGCGTGAGCTGTTCGAGCGGACGCTCGACATGCTCGACGGGCGCTACCCGTCGCAGGAGTTCGCCGACCTGCGCCCGCGGGTGGTCTGGGACCGGGTCGGTGGCACGATCCGTCCGCGCAAGGGCGCGGGCCGGCTGGCGATCGCCAACGCCGGCACGATCCCCGACCGCGGGCTCTACCGGGTGGTCCTGCCCGACGGGCGCCGGGTCGGCGAGCTCGACGAGGAGATGGTCTACGAGGCGCGGGCCGGGCAGACCTTCCTGCTCGGCGCGTCGACCTGGCGGATCGAGGAGATCGGCCGCGACAAGGTCGTCGTCACGCCGGCGCCGGGCGCGCCGGGTGCGGTGCCGTTCTGGCGCGGCGACCAGCGCGGACGGCCGAAGCCGCTCGGCGAGGCGATCGGGGCGTTCTCGAGGTGGGCCGTCGATCAGGACGAGGAGACCCTGGTCCGCGACTACGACCTCGACCCGCTCGCGGCCCGCAACCTGCTCGACTTCCTGGTCGAGCAGCAGGACGCCACCGGCGTCGTCCCGTCCGATCGCACGTTGGTGATCGAGCGGTTCAAGGACGAGATCGGCGACTGGCGCGTCTGCGTGCTGTCCCCGTTCGGCGGGCGCGTCCACGCGGCCTGGGGCCTGGCGGTCTCGCGGCAGATCCGGGACGAGATCGGGATCGAGGCCGACGCGATCTGGTCGGACGACGGGATCATCATCCACCTGCCCGACGGCGCGGGGCCCTCCGGGGGCTTCGACGACGATCTCGAGCAGGCGGTCGACCTCGACGCCGACTGGGAGCGGATCCGCGAGCTGCTCG
>JBQGEK010000327.1:0-3314 GCA_052039575.1 Patulibacter sp.
CGGTGGCGCATCGGGGATCCGCAAGGGCCTCGGGATCCCGGTCGAGGGCAAGACGCTCGACGAGCGCTACATGCTGGTCGACCTGAAGGTCGACCTCGACCTCGACAACCCGCGCGACTACCCGTACCTGGCGTACTTCGGAGACCCCGAGGAGTGGATGATCCTCGTCCGCCAGCCGCACTGCTGGCGGTTCCTCTTCCCGCTGGCCGCGGGCCGCGACGAACCCGACCGCGAGGAGCTGGCCGACAAGGCGCGCCGCTTCATCGGCGAGGTCGACGCGATGGAGATCATCGGCACCAACGTCTACACGGTGCATCAGCGGGTCGCGACCCGCTGGAGCGCGGGCCGGGTCTTCCTGATGGGAGACGCCGCGCACCTGATCACGCCGATGTGGGCGCTCGGCCTCAACACGGGGGTGCTTGACGCATCCAACATGCCGTGGCGCCTGGCCTGGGTGTTGCGCGGTTGGGCGGCGCCGAGCCTGCTCGACGGCTACGAGCGCGAGCAGGGACCTGTCGCGACCCGCGGATCGGGTCAGATGGCCGAGGCGGCGCGGGCCTACATGGACCGCCGCGGCGACGAGAGCGCCGAGCGGCTGTCGACGGTCGGTGGCTGGGGCAACGCGATCACCCGCTCGCTGCTCGGCGTCCAGTTGGACGTCGACGGCTCGGGTGACTGGTCGATGATCAAGGAGGGCGACGTGCCGTCGCCCGTCCGGACCGGCGACCGCGTCCCCGACCTGCCGCTGTTCGGACACGACGGCACCAGCCACTTGCACGACCTGGTCGCCGACCGGTTCGTCGCGCTCTACTTCACCGACGCCCGGCGTCGTCCCGCGCTGCCGCCGGACGCGCAGGCTGGCCTGCGCCGGCTGGTCGTCAGCCGCTGGGACGCGCCACTGGACTCGGGACTGCGCGAGCGCGCGCTGTTCGATCCGGCCAGCCGGGTGCAGCGACGCTTCGGCGCGCAGGACGACACCGTCGTGCTGGTGCGCCCGGACGGGCACGTGGCGGCGATCGTCCCGTTCGACTCCGCCGGCGACGACGTCGTCGGCTCCATCTACACCACCATCACCGGCACGGCCACGCCCGTGCGGCCTGCGGGAGGCACAGCATGAGTAACGGCGAAGTCGTTCGATCGCCCGATGACGCCGATGCCGAGGTCACGCTCGGCGAGATCGGCCACGAGATCGTGTTCGAGAACGAGCACGTGCGGGTCTGGGAGGTCCGGCTCGAGCCGGGCGACTGCCAGGATTGGCACCGCCACTACCACCCGTACCTGATCGTCGGGATCGAGGGCGCCGACAACCGGATGGAGTTCCTCGACGGCAGCGAGCCGCGGACGATGGCCGAGCGGCCGGGCCGGGTGGTGTTCCGCGACGCGGGCAAGATCCACAAGCTGACCAACGAGGGCACCACCCGCTACGTCAACCGGCTGATCGAGCTCAAGCACCTCGACGCCGAGGGTCGCCCGGTGAGCGCCGATGCCTGACCGCCCGACCCGTCCGGACGACGTCTCCGAGCAGGAGTGGGCGAACAACCTGTCGGAGCCCTCGGCCTACTCCGGCGAGGCGGCCGAGCTCGGCCGCGAGCCCGGCAGCGCCACCGACGAGGGCCTGGCGCGCTTCCGCGAGGTGCTGGTCCGGGTCGACGACCTCGAGTGGATCGACAAGACGCTCGCCGGCCTCTCGCAGAAGATGCTCTGGCGTGACGACGAGTCGGGCGCCTCGATCGCGCTCGTCCGGTTCCTCGCGGGCTCCGGCGTGCCCTCGCGCCACGCCCACGCATCGAACCAGTTCATGTTCTGCCTCTCCGGTCGCTACCTCTACACCGCGACCGGGATCGCCTTGACCCCGGGCACGTTCTACTGGAACCCGAAGGGCAGCCTCCACGGTCCCACCCGGGCCGAGGAGGACTCGGTCCTGCTCGAGTTCTACGACGGGCCCCACTACCCCACGCAACCCGACTGGTACTCCAGTCCGGAGGACGCTCGCTGATGCCGAAGACCAAGATCACCTCTCCCGACCTGGCGCCGCCGAACGGCCACTTCGCCCAGGCGACCACGGCGAAGGCCACGGGTCGCCTCGTCTTCATCTCGGGGATGACCGCCCGCAACGTCGACGGCGGCGTGACCGGCGTCGGCGACGTCGCGGCCCAGACCCACCAGGTCTGCCAGAACCTCCAAGCCGCGGTCGAGACCGCGGGCGGCACGCTCGACGACATCGCGCGCGTCGACGTCTACGTGCGCAACATGGAGGACTTCGCGGCGATCCACGCGGTTCGCGAGCAGTACTTCACCGGCGACGCTCCGGCGTCGACGATGGTCGAGGTCTCGAAGTTCGTCAACAAGGACTACCTGATCGAGATCAACGCGATCGCGGTTCTGGAGGACTGAGCGGCGTGAAGCTCGCACGCGGACTGCTCGACGGCGCCTGGTGGACGGGGGCGATCGTCGCCGACGACCAGGCCTTCGCACCGCTGCCGGCCGGCGTCGGAACGGTCGATGAGATCGTGCGCGGCGGGCCGGAGGCGCTCGCCGCGGCGAGCGCCGCAGTCGACCGTTCCAGCGCGGTGCCGCTCGACGGCCTGCGGCTCGGTGCTCCGCTGACCCGCTTCAACCGCGACATCCTCTGCTCGGGGTGGAACTACTGGGATCACTTCGAGGAGTCGCACGGCAAGCGCGAGGGCCAGGACCCCGACGACCGGCCGGAGCACCCGACGTTCTTCACCAAGGGCCCGGACACCGTGATCGGCCCCTACGACGACATCGCCTGGGACGACCAGCTCTCGCAGAAGTGGGACTACGAGGCCGAGGTGGCGTTGGTGATCGGGCGCGACGGACGGTCGATTCCCGAGGATCGAGCGCTGGAACACGTCTTCGGCTACTTCGTGGCCAACGACGTGTCCCAGCGTGACCTGCAGCGCGCCCACGGCGGTCAGTGGCTGAAGGGCAAGAGCATCGACGACACGATGCCGATCGGGCCGTGGGTCACCACGGCCGACGAGGTCGACGATCCGCACGACCTGGAGATCTCGTTCGATCTCAACGGGACGCGTCTGCAGGCCGCGTCGACCCGACAGGTCGCGTTCCGCTTCGAGACGCTGATCGCGGAGCTCAGCCGGGGGATGACCCTGCGGGCGGGTGACGTGCTGCTCACGGGGACGCCGAGCGGGATCGGAAACGCTCGCGAGCCCCAGGTGTTCCTGTCCGAGGATGACGCGTTGATCACACGCGTCAGTACGCTAGGCGAACTGCGCAATCGCGTGGTGCGGGTCCAGTTGACGTGAGGTGAGAGAGCGGTGACGAAGGAGATG
>JBQGEK010000328.1:0-39002 GCA_052039575.1 Patulibacter sp.
GCGCGGATCATGCGGGTCGAGGCCGAGAAGCTCGGCTACACGCGCCAGTTCACGATCTACGACTCCGACGATTCCAAGCGGCTGGTCAAGCGGTGCCTCGAGTCGCTCGGCGCTGACACCAAGCGCTACACGCCCAACGGCGTGCGCAACCAGATCTCCGACCACAAGAACCGTCTGCGCAGCCCGGAGCGGGCGGCGGAGCTGGCCGCGGGACCGTACGACCGGACCGTGGTCGACGCCTACGCGCTCTACCAGAAGCAGCTGGCGCGGAACAACGCGATGGACTTCGACGACCTGATGTTCCGCACGGTCGATCTGCTCGAGCGGTTCAGCGAGGTCCGCGAGCGATACCGGGCGGCGTTCAAGCACGTGCTGGTCGACGAGTACCAGGACACCAACCCCGCGCAGTACCGGTTGCTCCAGCTGCTCTGCATGGACGACCCGCTGCACCAGCTCAGCGATCCGTCGCAGGCCCCGGACCTGTTCGGCCCGTTGGCGGGGGAGGAGCCCGGCCACCGCAACCTGATGGTCGTCGGCGACGACGCCCAGTCGATCTACGGCTTCCGCTCGGCCGACATCCGCAACATCCTCGACTTCGAGGACGACTTCCCGGACGCCAAGGTGATCCGGCTGGAGCAGAACTACCGCTCGACGCAGCGGATCCTCGACGCGGCCAACGCGGTGATCGCGCACAACAGCGACCAGCGCCCGAAGCATCTCTGGACCGACCTCGGCGACGGCGACGAGGTCCGCGTGCGGGCGCTCCAGGACGACTTCACCGAGGCGCGTTGGGTCGTCGCCGAGGTCGAGCGGCTCGCCGCCGAGGGCGTCCCGTTCGCCGAGATGGCGGTGCTCTACCGGACCAACGCGCTCTCGCGGACGGTCGAGACCGCACTGACCAACGCCGAGATCGGCTACCAGGTGATCGGCGGGCTGCGGTTCTTCGACCGCGCCGAGGTCAAGGACGTGATCGCCTACCTGGCGTGGCTGCAGAACCCGGCCAACACCGTCGCGTTCTCGCGGATCGTCAACCGCCCGCGACGGGGAATCGGCGACACCACCGTCGGCCGACTGATCGCCCACGCGGCGGCGACCGGGATCACCCCGCTGCAGGCGATCGACGAGCCCGAGGCGGCCGGCCTGAAGACCGCGGCGATCCGGGCCGTCGGCGTCTTCCGCGACCAGATCGCCGAGCTGCGCGAGACGATCGAGCAGGGCGGCGCCGCCGACGTCAGCGTCGCCGATCTGGTCGAGCAGGTGCTCCGCGTCACCGGCTACCGCGCCGACCTGGAGGCGTCGAGCGACCCGCAGGACGAGGGGCGGTTGGAGAACCTCGACCAGCTGCACGCCTACGCCGACGAGTTCGACCACGACGCGGCCTCTGCCGAGGAAGCGTCGGGGGCCGGCGAGCAGACCGCGCTCGACCGTTTCCTCGAGCGCACGGCGCTGCTCTCCGACGCGGATCATCAGGCCGAGCAGGAGGGCGGGCAGGTCACGCTGATGACCCTCCACAACGCCAAGGGCGCCGAGTACGACGCGGTCTTTCTGATCGGCTGCGAGGACGGGATCTTCCCGCACTCGCGGGCGATCGACAGCGGCGAGCTCGAGGAGGAGCGGCGGCTCTGCTACGTCGGCCTGACCCGCGCGCGGCGGCACCTGGCGCTGACCTGGTCGCGGCGCCGGGCGCTCTACGGTCCGCCGCAGGCGCAGTACCCGAGCCGGTTCCTGCGCGAGCTGCCGAGCGAGGCGCTCGACGAGGAGTCGGGCGACCAGCTGACCGGTTCGTCGACGGCCGCGGCCCGGGGCCGGACGGACCTGAGCCGGACCGGCCGGATCGGCGCGCCCGGCGGCGGCAGCCGCAGCCTCGGAGAGCTCGGCCTGCGACGCGGCAGCGACCTGTTGAAGGGCGCCGCCGCTGGCGGAGGGGCGCCGAGTCCCACCGACGACGTGCCCGAGCTGCGGGTCGGCCAGCGGGTGCGGCACGGCAAGTTCGGCGCGGGCGAGGTCGTCGGGCTGGAGACCGACGTCTTCGTCGTGGAGTTCGACGACTTCGGCGAACGGCGTCTGATCGCGGGCTTCGCCAAGCTCACGCCGCTCGACTGACGGGCGTCAACGCCGTCGTCCGCCCGGCTCGGTCACTCCCGCTCGACGGCCGGATCGGCGACACGGGGCACGACCGACGGACGGGCGGTCGACGCGTCGCGACGGATCCGTCGCTCGGCGACCGCCAGCCAGGCCGCGCTGCCGAGACCGAGCAGCGACGCGGCGACGAGCCATGCGAACGTCGTGCGGAAGGCGTCGTCGACACCCGCCGGCAGCCTCGCGGCCAGCACCACGGCGAAGACCGCGCCGCCGATCGCGCCGCCGAGGCGCTGGGCGATGTTCACCTGCGTGGCGGCATCCGGCAGCTGCTCCCGCGTCACGGCCTTGTAGGCCGCGGACGTCGCGGGCATCACCGTCAGCGCGATCGCGGCGCCGCGCAGGACCAGCAGCAGCTCGACCACGACGACGTTCGCAGCGGTATCGAGGACGGCGAACGGGACGGTGGTGACGACGCACGCCAGTCCGCCGACCACGCTGACGGGGCCGCCGCCGTAGCGATCCACGAGCCGGCCGCTGAGCGGCAGCACGACGATCGTTCCGACGCCCGTCGCGATCAGCAGCAGGCCGGTGTCGGTGGCAGTGGCGCCGCGGCCGATCAGGAAGTACAGCGGGAGCAACAGCCCCGCGCCGAACATCGCGGCGCCGGAGAAGGCGGCGGTCGTGGTGGCCGCCGCGTAGGCGCGGTTGCCGAGCAGCCGTAGGTCGAGCACGGGGCGCGGGACGCGTCGGCCATGCGCGGCGTAGAGCGCCAGCGCCAGCAGCCCGACGGCCAGCGCGAGCCCGCTGTGGGGGTCGGCGAGCGTCTGGCGCTCGCCCCAGGCGGTCGCGCCGTAGACCACCAGGGGGAGCCCGGCCGTCAGCAGCACGAGGCCCACGCGGTCGAGCCGGCCCACGTCCTGCGCCGTGCCGCGCGGAACCCACCGCCAGCCGAGCGCCAGCGCGAGCGAGCCGATCGGCAGGTTGATCAGGAACAGCCACGGCCAGGAAGCGACGTCGATCAGCACCCCGCCGAGCACGGGACCGAGCGCGGGGGCGGCCGCCACGGCGACGCCGAGCACCGACATCACCCGCCCCAACCGTCCGGGGCCGACCGCCTGGCCGATGATCGTCTGGCCGGCCGGAATCAGCAGCCCGGCGCTGAGACCCTGGACGATCCGCAGCACGATCAGCCACTCGACGGTCGGGGCGACGGCGCAGAGCACCGACGTCGCGGTGAACCCGGCCAGGGCCGCGAGCCAGAGCCGTCCCACGCCGACGCGGCGGCCGAGCCATCCGCAGAGCGGCAGCGAGACGCCGAGCGCGACGAGGTATCCGTTGCCGACCCACTGGACCGTCGTCAGATCGGTGCCGAGGTCACGCGCGATCGCGTCGAGGCCGACGTACACGATCGATGCGTCGAGGCCGCTCATGAAGGCTCCGAACGCGATCACCGCCGCCAGGCGCCACACGGCGAAGGGGATCGGGTCGGTCTGGGAGGGGGTTGCGTCCACGGGGGCTCCTGGGGCGTCGCGACAGAACGTTGGAATACCCAACGTTGGTTAGGCCAACGTATCAGGTCGTTGGTCGTTCCAACGATGGACTAGGCTTCGGTCATGGACGAACACGAGCTGGCGACGGTGGCGGTCGAGCCCCCGGATCGCCTGCAGCGACAGGCCAGTTGGCTGCTCAACCAGGCGCGCGTGGTCGGCAACCGCCACGTCGCGGAGCGTCTGGGGGAGCGTCGGATCCGCACCGACTACGCGGTGCTCGCGGCGCTGGAGCAGTTCGGTCCGCTGAGCCAGGCGGACCTCGGCCGTCGGCTCGGGATCGACCGCAGCGACGTCGTCGCTCTGCTCAACCGGCTGGGTGATCAGGGCCTGGTGCACCGCGAGCCCGATCCGCGCGACCGACGCCGCAACTCCGTGGCGATGACGCCGCAGGGCCGCGAGCGGCTCGAAGCGCTCGACCTCGCCGTGAGCCGGGCGCAGAGCGACCTGCTCGAGCCGCTCGACCCGCAGGAGCGGACGGTCCTCGTCGACCTGCTCCGGCGCGTCGTCGCGCACCATCGAGGACGCCCGTAGGGGCGGTCCGCGGTCCGCGGGCTCAGCGTGCGAGCAGACGATCCCGTCCAGCGGCTAGCCTGAGCACCAGATGCCCGGCACGATCATCGACGGTAAGCGCGTCGCCGCCCTGGTGCGGCAGGAGGTCGCCGACGACGTCGCGGCCTTCACGGAGCAGTACGGCCGTCCGCCGGGCCTGGCGACGATCCTGGTCGGTGAGGACCCCGCCAGCGCGGTCTACGTCGGCGGCAAGCAGCGCGCCTGCGCCGAGGTCGGGATCAAGGGCTTCGACCACCGGCTCGACGCCGACGCCACGCGCGAGCAGGTCGTCACGTTGATCGAGCAGCTCAACGCCGATCCCGCGGTCAGCGGGATCCTCTGTCAGCTGCCGGTCCCGGGGCACCTCGACGGGGTCGAGCTGACCAACCTGATCGACGCGCACAAGGACGTCGACGGCCTGACGATCGCATCCGCCGGGCGGCTCGCGCTCGGTCTCAGCGGCCTGCGCTCCTGCACCCCGGCCGGCGTGATCCGCCTGCTCGACGACCACGGCGTCGACCTGGAGGGCAAGGAGACGGTCGTGATCGGCCGCTCGAACCTCTTCGGCAAGCCGATGGCGCAGCTGCTGCTGAGCCGCAACGCCACCGTCACCACCGCCCATTCGCGGACCGCCGATCTGCCCGCGGTCGCGCGCCGCGCCGACGTGCTGATCGTCGCGGTCGGCCGGGCCCAGATGGTCAAGGCCGAGTGGGTCAAGCCCGGTGCGATCGTGATCGACGTCGGGATGAACCGGCTCGACGAGGGCCTGGTCGGCGACGTCGACTTCGCCGGCGTCTCCGAGGTCGCGTCGGCGATCACCCCGGTGCCGGGCGGCGTGGGGCCGATGACGATCGCCCAGCTGCTGGCGAACACGGTCCAGGCCGCACGGACGCAGGCCGGGGAGTAGCGACCACCGTGCTGTCGCGCCTGCGCAGCGGCGAGTGGCTCGCCGTCGGCGGTCTCGTCGGTCTGCTGGTCACGCTGTTCCTCGAGTGGTTCCGCGGATCAGCCGACTTGGATTGCACCGGCGACGTCGCCCCGCAGTTCGCGGAGGTCTGCGCGCAAGCCGAGTCGTTCACCTCGACGGTCGCGACGAACGCCGGTTGGGGCGCGCTCGGTCGCCCGTGGGCGGACTTCCTGGTGATCGTCGTCGTGTTGGTCGTGCTGTGGCTCGTGATGACCTTGCGGGCCGGGCCCGGACGGCCGACCTACGGCGCCGTCGTGAGCCTGATCGTGGCCGGCGCCGTGACCGCCTTGGTCACGCTGCTGACGGTGATCCGCGTGGTGCTCGCCCGGCCGAGCGAGCTCACCGAGCTGACCGACGACATCAGCCTGACCCTGTCGACCAGCATCGGTCCCGGCGGCTGGATCGGCATGGCGTCGCTGATCGTGCTGCTGATCGGGCTCTGGGTGGCCGTGGCCGACGACCGCACCGACGCGGCCGACAGCGTGTTCGATCCGCCGGCTCCGCGCCCGGTTCCGGATCCGGCCCCGCGTCCGGTGGCCGACGGTCCCGCTCCGCCGCCCGAGGCGTAGCCCGCCCGTCGGGGCGACCGACCGGCTCGGGGCGGTCGTTCGACCCGGTGCTCGGTTAGCATCGGGCGCGATGATCGACCGCGACACCGTCCTCCACGTCGCCACCCTGGCGCGCCTGGACCTGCACGACGACGAGATCGAGCCGATGGCCCAGGAGCTGTCGGCGGTGCTCGGGCACCTCGAGACGATCTCGGAGCTCGACCTCGACGGCGTCGTGCCGACCTCGCACGTGCTGACCGCGCCGACCGGGCCGCGCTCCGACGCGCCGCACCGCTCGTTGGACCGCGACGTTGCGCTCGACCAAGCCCCCGACGCGTCCGACGAGGGCTTCCGCGTCCCGAGCCCCCAGGCCTAAGAGGGCACTTCATGACCAACCTGATCGATCTGACCGTCGTCGAGGCGGCGTCGGCGCTGCGCCGTGGGGACATCTCGCAGCAGGAGCTGTTCCACGCCTACCGCGACCGCGCCGCGGCCGACGACACCAACAGCTTCACCTGGCTGGCCGACGATCTGACGCTGCCGGCCGCGCTGGGTCAGGAGGCCACTCGCCGACCCGGGACCGACACCCCGCTGGCGGGCGTGCCGCTGGCGATCAAGGACCTGTTCTGCATCGCGGGCGTGCCGACGGCGTCGGCGTCGAACCTGCTGCGCGGCTACCTCCCGCCGTACACCGCCACCGCGGTCCACCGGCTGCAGGACGCCGGCGCGTCCGTGCTCGGCAAGACCAACCAGGACGAGTTCGCGATGGGCTCGTCGAACGAGAACTCGGCGTTCGGCCCGGTGCGCAACCCGTGGGACCGCAGCCGCGTCCCCGGTGGCTCGTCGGGCGGATCGGCCGCCGCCGTCGCGGCCGGGCTTGCGCCGGCCTCGATCGGTACCGACACCGGCGGATCGGTCCGCCAGCCCGCCGCGCTCTGCGGCGTCGTCGGGCTCAAGCCGACCTACGGCTCGATCTCGCGCTACGGGATGATCGCGTTCGCCTCGTCGCTCGACCAGGCCGGTCCGATCACCCGCGACGTGACCGATGCGGCGCTGCTGTTCCGCTCGATGACCGGTCGCCGTGATCCGGCCGACGCGACCTCGATCGGCTGGGACAGCGGCACCGAGCTCGACCTGCCGACGACCGAGCGACTCGACGGACTGCGGATCGGTGTGCCGACCGACCTGCTCGGCGAGGGGATCGAGCCGGGCGTGCGCGCCTCGTTCGACGCGACCCTGAAGCTCGCCGAGAGCCTCGGGGCGGAGATCGTCGAAGTCCAGCTGCCGCACGCCCGTCACGCGCTGTCGGCCTACTACCTGCTGGCCCCGGCCGAGGCGTCGTCCAACCTGGCCCGCTTCGACGGCGTCCGCTACGGCAACCGCGCGGACATCGGCGACGGCGGCCTGGTCGATCTCTACACCAAGACCCGCCACGACGGCTTCGGTCCCGAGGTCAAGCGCCGGATCATGCTCGGCACCTACGCGCTGTCGAGCGGCTTCTACGACGCCTACTACCGGCGTGCGCAGCAGGTCCGGACGAAGATCGTGGAGGACTTCGCGGCGGTTCACGAGCAGGTCGACCTGCTCGCCACCCCGACCAGCCCGACGGTGGCATGGGGGCTCGGAGAGCGCACCGACGATCCACTGGCGATGTACCAGGCCGACGTCACCACGCTGCCGTTCTCGCTCGCCGGCGTGCCGGCGATCTCGATCCCGAGCGGCCTCTCCGAGGGCCAGCCGGTCGGCTTCCAGCTGTCGGGGCCCGCGTTCAGCGAGCAGCGGATCCTCGAGGCGGCCTACGCGCTCGAGCAGCAGATCGGCTTCGACGCCTCCCCGGCGAGGGGCGATGTCGGTGGGGCGTTCGATGGCCCCGCCACGGCCGGGAAGGAGCAGCGCTGATGTCCGCCGCCTACGAGCCCGTGATCGGGCTGGAGATCCACGTCCAGCTCGCCACCAAGACGAAGATGTTCTGCGGCTGCGAGCTGGTCTTCGGCGACCCGCCGAACACCCACACCTGCCCGGTCTGCCTGGGCATGCCCGGGATCCTGCCGGTGGTCAACGCCGAGGCGATCCGACTCGGCCTGATGATCGGCCTGGCGTTCGAGGGCGAGTTGGCCGAGCGGTTGGTCTTCCACCGCAAGTCGTACTTCTATCCCGACCTGCCCAAGGGCTACCAGATCAGTCAGTTCGACGAACCGCTGGTCGCGGGCGGTCGGCTCGGGTCGGTCGGGCTCGAGCGGGTCCACGTCGAGGAGGATGCGGCCAAGCTGACGCACCTCGGAGCGAGCGGCCGGATCGGCGGATCGACCGCGTCGGTCGTCGACTACAACCGCGGTGGCACCCCGTTGGCCGAGATCGTCACGCTGCCGGAGATCCACTCCGCCGAGCAGGCGTCGTCGTGGCTGCGCCTGCTGCGCGAGACGCTGCGTCAGCTCGGGGTCTCGGACGTGAACATGGAGGAGGGGTCGCTGCGCTGCGACGCCAACATCTCGATCCGTCCGGTCGGCGACACGACGCTCGGCACCAAGACCGAGCTGAAGAACATGAACTCGTTCCGGTTCATCGAGCAGGGCATCAACGCGGAGATCGCGCGGCAGGTCGCTCTGGTCGAGTCCGGTGAGCGCGTCCACCAGGAGACCCTCCACTTCGATCCGCGGACCGGGTCGATCACGTCGCTGCGGTCGAAGGAGGGCTCGCACGACTACCGCTACTTCCCGGAACCGGACATGCCGCCGGTGCCGGTGCCGATCGAGCTGCTCGAATCGGCGGTCGCGGCCCGCGAGGCCGTCGAGCTGCCGCTCGAGCGCGAGGCGCGCTACCGCGACGATCTCGGCCTGCACGCCGAGTCGGCGCGCCTGCTCGCCTACCGCCCGCCGCTGGCGGCGTACTTCGAGCAGGTGACGGCGGCCGACGCCGCGCAACAGGACGACACGCGCCTGCAGCAGATCGCCAACTGGATCGGCAACGACCTGGTGCGGCGGCTCGACGCGGCCGAGATCACCGATCCGGCGGACTCCAAGGTCGAGCCGGCAGCGCTGGCAGCGCTGGTCGACCTGGTGCTGGCGAAGACGATCAACCGCAAGGCCGGCGAGCAGGTGCTCGACGTGCTGGTCGCCGAGGGCGGCGACCCGGCGGCGATCGTCGAGGCCAAGGGCCTGGCCGCGATGGGAGGCGGCGACGAGCTGCGCCCGATCGTCCAGGAGGCGCTCGACGCCAATCCCGACGTGGTCGAGAAGCTCGAGAGCGGCAACATGAAGCCGATCGGCGCGATCGTCGGCCACGTGATGAAGCAGACGAAGGGTCGCGCCGACGGCGGCGAGGTCACGCGGATCACCCGCGAGATCCTCGGCCTCTGACCGCGAGTCGGAGGGCCCGGGCCCTAGACCGACGAGACCACGGTCGCGTCGGTCTGGGGGACCAGAGCGCCCAGCTCGTCGCGGACCGGACCCCAGAGCTCGCGCTTGGTCAGCGAGACCTCGAGGTTCCAGCGGGTGCCGTCGCGGAAGGCGACGACCATCAGGCGCGAGAACCAGCCCTGCCGCATCTCGACGCCGCGGATCAAGTCTCGCGGCTCCTCGGTCTCGACGCGCGTCAGGCGGTACAGCTGCGGACCGCGGACGTCGCGGTCGAGCGAGAAGACGACGACCCGCGTCGGGGTGACCACCAGGTATCGGACCTGCGCTCCGGCGAGTGGTTCGTGGTTCCAGGCTCCGAATCCCGGCGCCCGCCGGGGTACGGGGGAGACCGGCGTGGCGGCCAGTATCGGTTCGCCCAGGTGGGCGGCGGCTGTGGTGCTCAGGCTGCTCCAGCGGAACAGGGTGATCCCCTCACTCTGGGTTGCGGTCGGGCGTCCGCGTGACGAACTCCTGCTCCCGCTAGGCTAGTCGTGTGGGTGGATCGTTCGCGTTCTTCCTCCTGATCTGCGTGTTGTTCGGCGTGGCAGGAGGCCTTCAGGGCCGGGCCAAGGGCAGCTCGTTCGTGCTCTGGTTCATGATCGCGGCCGCGGTGCCGCTGTTCGGCTTCCTGGCCGCGTTGGCGTATCCTGGCAACCGCCACGAGCTGCGCCGCTCCTGCGACGGCTGCGGCAAGCTGCTGCCGATCACCGACACGATGTGCATGCGTTGCGGCACCGACCTGGACTTCCCCGACGAGGTCTACCTGCCGCCGGGCGTCCAGCCGCCGCCCGAGGATCCCGCGCCGGATCCCGCGGACGAGGCCCGGCCGGCCACGGACGACCCTCCGGCGGAACGCTCGCCGTACGAGGTCGCGGCCGACGTCGAGACGACGTCCGCCGCCGGTGCGCGTCATCCGGCCGGGTGACCTGGGATACCACTGATAACCTTCGCCGTCCGGGTCACCCGCCACGCGGGTGATCTTTCGTTCCCCAGGACAACGCTCGGAAGAGTCGGAAGGAGGTTGGGCGGATGCGTGCAGTCGACGCAATCATGGAGTGCCTGAAGGCGGAGGGCGTCGACGTCGTATTCGGCTACCCCGGCGGTGCGAACCTGCCGACCTACGACGCCTTCTACGACGCGGACATCCATCACGTGCTCGTCCGCCACGAGGCGGGGGCGGGTCACGCCGCCCAGGGCTACGCCAAGACGACGGGCAAGGTCGGCGTGGCGTTCGGTACCTCAGGCCCCGGTGCGACCAACCTGGTCACGCCGATCATGGACGCGATGATGGACTCGGTCCCGGTGGTCTTCTTCACCGGCCAGGTCCGTACCGAGCTGCTCGGCACGGATGGCTTCCAGGAAGCGGACACGATCGGCATCACGATGCCGGCGGTCAAGCACAGCTTCATGATCACCGACCCGCGCGAGATCCCGCGGACGATCCACGAGGCGTTCCACATCGCCCGCACGGGACGTCCCGGACCGGTCGTGATCGACGTGCCGATGGACCTGTCGAAGGTCGACATCGCCTACGAGCCCGTGACCGACGTCCAGCTGCCCGGCTACCAGCCGCGCGTGGCCGGCAACTCCAAGCAGATCAAGCAGGCCGCCCGCGCGCTCGCCGCGGCTCGCCGCCCGGTGATCTACGCCGGCGGCGGCGTGATCCTCGCCGACGCGTCCGACGCGCTGCGCGACCTGGTCCGCGAGGGCGGGTTCCCGATCACGAACACGCTGATGGGCCTCGGCTCGTACCCCGCGCCGGATCCGCAGTTCCTCGGCATGCTCGGCATGCACGGCACTCGCGCCGCCAACTACGCGATGGACGAGGCCGACCTGATCTGCGCGATCGGCGCCCGCTTCGACGACCGCGTGACCGGCAAGCTGTCGGAGTTCGCCCCGCGCGCGAAGTTCATCCACATCGACGTCGATCCGGCGGAGATCTCGAAGAACATCCCGGCCCATATCCCGATCGTCGGCGACGCCAAGCAGATCTTGCCGCGGCTGACCGAGGAGTACCGCGGCCTGCAGGCCGATGCCTCGCGGATGGACGAGTGGTGGCAGCGGATCCACGCCTGGCAGGCCCGTCACCCGCTCGGCTACGAGCCGGGCGAGAACGGCGAGATCAAGCCGCAGCAGGTGATCGAGACGATCTACCGGATCACCGGTGGCGACGCGATCATCTGCTCCGACGTCGGCCAGCACCAGATGTGGGCGGCGCAGTACTACCACTTCCCCGAGCCCCGTCGTTGGATCAACTCCGGCGGTCTCGGGACGATGGGCTTCGGCCTGCCGGCCGCGATCGGCGCGCAGATCGGCGATCCCGAGCGGACCACCGTGGTGGTCTCCGGTGACGGCTCGATCCAGATGAACATCCAGGAGCTGGCCACGATCCGCCAGGAGAACATCCCGGTCAAGGTGGTCGTGCTGAACAACGGCTTCCTGGGGATGGTCCGCCAGTGGCAGGAGCTGTTCTGGCAGGAGCGCTACAGCCACGTCGACATGAAGACGTTCGGCGGTGAGGAGGCGTTCCCCGACTTCGTCAAGCTCGCGGACGCCTACGGGATCCGTGGGATCCGGCTGACCGAGTCGGGCTCGTTCGAGGACGATCTGCGGGCGGCGTTCGAGGCCGAGGGCCCGGCGTTCATCGACGTGCGCGTCACGCGCGACGAGAAGGTGTATCCGATGATCGCGCCCGGCGAGGCCGCGCGGGACATGGTGGGTTGATGATGGTGGACGCGAACGAGCTGCTGAGCCTCGACGACCTGCAGGCCGCGGGCAACGTCCGCACGGGACGCCAGCACGTCCTCTCGATCCTGGTGGAGAACAAGCCCGGCGTGCTGACGCGCGTGTCGGGGCTGTTCACCCGCCGCGGGTTCAACATCGACACGCTCTCGGTCGGCCCCACCGACGACGAGCGGATCTCGCGGATCACGCTGACCCTCGACGGCTCGTCGCAGCCGATCGATCAGGTCACGAAGCAGTTGCACAAGCTGGTCAACGTCCTGAAGATCAAGGATCTCGACCCCGCCGAGACGGTCGCCCGCGAGCTGGCGCTGTTCAAGGTCTCGTGCGACCCGCAGAGTCGTTCCGAGATCCGCGAGCTGGCCGAGGTCTTCCGCGGCAAGGTCGTCGACGTCGGGAAGCGCTCGATCATCGTCGAGGTGACCGGCGACCGGTCGAAGATCGAGGCGTTCGAGCGGCTGGTCCGTCC
The DNA here is from genome assembly GCA_052039575.1 of Patulibacter sp. GTDB lineage: Bacteria > Actinomycetota > Thermoleophilia > Solirubrobacterales > Solirubrobacteraceae > Patulibacter. The sequence continues at coordinate 12,303 of JBQGEK010000328.1, forward strand.
GTACGGGCTGGTCGAGATGATTCGCACCGGCAGCGTGGCGATCGCCCGCGGCCGCGAAGAGACCTGATCGCCCACGGCCGGGATCGCGACTCCGTCGACGGCCGTCGACGGAGGATCGATCCGGACCGCTGAAGCTCCCCACCATGACCCCCGCCACGCTCCCCGCCCGCGACGCCCGTGGTCCGGTTGCCGTCCCGATCGGCGACCACGAGCGGACGCGGCTGCTGCGGTACGCGACCGAGGCGCGGCGTCGCGCCGAGCGCGGGCGGCACGATCAGGTGCTCGCTGCGATCACCGTCGATGGTCCGCGGGGACTGGACGTCGCGGCGGTCGTGACCTGCGGCCGGGCGCCCGGCGAGAGCTGGACGGTCTACGAGCAGCGCGAGCGCCACGGCCAGGCGCTCGCCACCCTCGGCACCGTCGTCGCGCTCGAGGCGGGTGGGCCGCGGCGCTTCCGGATCGTGTCCGACCACTGGTCGCAGCTGACCGCGCACGCGATCACCGACCTCGGCACGGGCCAGGAGGCCGAAGGCCTCGTGGCCGTCGGCGGGTTCGCCTTCGCCGACGACGGCGCGCGGTCGCCGGTCTGGGAAGACTTCCGCTCGGCGTCGTTGCACGTGCCGCAGGTCGCGCTGGCGACCAACCGCGATCGGGTGCGGGCCACGGTCACCGTCGCGGTCGGTGCGCACGACGATCCGGCGGCGCTCGTCGACGCCGCGCTCGGTCGGGTAGCTCGGCTGCGACCGGCCCGTCCTCCGATGCTCGATCCCGATCCGGTGCAGCGCGGACGGGTCGCCTCGGTGCTGTCGCCAGCCCACTACGAGGACGCGGTCGCGCGCAGCGTCGCGGCGATCCGCGCGGGGGAGATGGAGAAGATCGTGCTGGCCCGCGAGGTCCAGGTGACCGGTCGGCCGACCCCCGACCCCGCGGCGATGATCGGCGTGATGCGCGATGCGTACGACGGCTGCTGCGTGGTCGGCGTCGGCCGCGGCGACAGGAGCTTTGTGGCGGCGACCCCCGAGCTGCTGCTGCGCCGTCACGGCCACCGGGTGGCGACGTTGGCGCTGGCCGGCACGACCGGGCGCAGCAGCGACCCGGCGGTCGACGTGCACCTGGGTGAGCACCTGCTGCGCTCCGCGAAGAACCGCGAGGAGCATGCGATCGTGGTCCGCCGGATCCTCGACCGGCTCGACGGGGTCGCGCTCTGGACCACGGCCGGCGAGCAACCGGAGATCGTCCAGGCGGCCAGCGTCCAGCACCTGGCGACTCCGATTCGCGCCCAGCTGGCGGACGCGGTCGGCGTGCTCGAGCTCGTCGAGCGGCTGCACCCGACGCCGGCCGTCGGTGGGTTCCCCGAGGCGGACACCCTGGCCCGGATCCCGGCGCTGGAGGGGATGGACCGCGGCTGGTACGCCGGACCGGTCGGCTGGGTCGACAGCGCCGGCGACGGGGACTTCTCTGTCGCGCTGCGCTCGGCGCTGCTCGAGCCCGAGGTCGCGCACTGCTACGCCGGGGTCGGCGTGGTCGCCGACAGCGACCCGGCCGCCGAGCTGGCGGAGACCGAGATCAAGCTGCAGGCGCTGCTCCCGCTGCTTGCCGCCTGACCCGGACCGCCCGTGCCGATCAACTTCGTCCCTGGGCGAGCCGGCGCTTGCGCGCGAGCGCGTCGAGGATCACGGCACCGGCCAGCACCGCGCCCGTGACGATGAACTTGACCGAGGACTCGAAGGCGAGCAGGTCCATCCCGTTGGAGATCGATCCGATCACCAGCGCGCCGAGCAGCGCGGCCCAGACCGATCCGCGGCCACCGAACAGCGATACGCCGGCGATCACCGGGCCGGCGATCGCCAGCAGCAGCACGTCGCCCGTGCCCGACGACTGGTTGACCGCCAGTAGGCGCGACGCGGCCAGAACGCCACCGGCTGCGGCCAGCGTCGACGCGAGCACGAAGACGATCGTCTTGACCCGACGGGTCGGGATCCCGGCGCGACGCGTCGCTTCGTCGTTGCCGCCAGCCGCCAGCACGTGGCGGCCGTAGGGCGTGCGGGTGATCAGCGTGTCGAAGATCAGCACCAGCCCGACGAGGATCATCAGCGACGTCGGCACCCCGCGGTCCTGGTTGACGACGTAGACGGTCGCGACGATCGCCAGCGCGATCAGGCCGATCCGGAAGACCGCGCGGATCAGCGGCTCGAGCTCGAGCCCGGCGGCCGCCCGTCGTCGTCGGCCGACCACGTTGACGGCGACCAGCAGCCCGATCGCCGCCAGCGCGACGATCCACGCCAAGCCCTCGGCGAGGAAGGTGTTGGCCAGGTTCGTGATCGTCGGATCGGTCACGTTGACCGTGCCCTGCTCGCCGAGCACGCGCAGCTGGACGCCCTGCCACGTCAGCAGCCCGGCGAGCGTGATCACGAACGACGGGATCCCGAGCCAGGTCACGATCGACCCCTGGGTCAGGCCGATCGCGGCGCCGACGAGCAGCGCGGCGCCGATCGCCAGCCAGCCGTTCCAGTCGTGCTGGACCGAGAGCACCGCCATCACCGCGCCCGCGAGCCCGCTGACCGCTCCGACCGAGAGGTCGATCTCGCCCAGCAGCAACACCAGCACGACCCCGACCGAGATCGTGCCCGTGGCCGCGACCTGCAGCGCCAGGTTGGTCAGGTTGACCGCGGTCAGGAAGCGGTCGTTGGCGATCGCGAAGACCAGCCAGATCAAGGCCAGGACGACGATCACCCGGGCCGAGCTGACCTCGCCGGATCCGCCGAAGAGGGCGCGCAGGCCGGTCGGCTGCCCGTCGCGGGCATCGACGGCGACGGCGGACGCGGTCGGGTCGACCTGCGGGTCCTCCTGCGGCTCGTCGGCGGTTGGGGAGGAGCGGAACGACATCATGCCGAGTCCTCTGGAGCGGACGGGGTGGGCCCGACGTCGCCCTCGGCACCGGTGATCGCGCCGACGACCGCCTGACGCTGCTCGTCGCTGGCGTCGAACTGCCCCGCGTTGCGGCCGAGACGGAGCACGACCACGCGGTCGGCGACCCGGAACACGTTCGAGAGGTTGTGCGAGATCAGGATCACGCCGATGCCGCGGTCGCGCAGCCGGGTGACGAGCGCGAGCACCTGCGCGGTCTGGGCCACACCGAGCGCGGCGGTCGGCTCGTCGAGGATCACCAGCCGCGGGTCGCCGAGCATCGCGCGGGCGATCGCCACCGTCTGGCGCTGACCGCCGGAGAGCGACCCGACCTCGGACCGCACCGATCGCAGCGTGCGGACCGCGAGCCGGTCGAGCAGCGTTCGGGTCTCGCGCTCCATCTCGATCTGGTCGAGGAACGGACCGTGGTGGTGCTCGTTCCCGAGGTGCAGGTTGGCGACGACGTCGAGGTTGTCGCAGAGCGCGAGGTCCTGGTAGACGACCGCGATTCCGAGGCGCGCCGCGTCGTTCGGCGCCGAGATCCGGGTCGGCCGCCCCGCGAACGTGAACGTCCCGCTGTCGGCGGGGACGACGCCCGAGATCGCCTTGATCAGGGTCGACTTGCCGGCGCCGTTGTCGCCGACCAGCGCCACGACCTCGCCGGCCCGCACGTCGAGCGTCACGTCGGTCAGCGCCTGCACCGCGCCGAACCGCTTCGACACGCCCTCCAGGTGGAGCAGCGGCGGTTCCTCGGCCGACGCCGAAGCGGCGTCGGCCTGGGAGTCCGTGACCATGATCAGCGGCTCGCGGTCAGTCCCGCCGCCTGGCACGCCTGCTGGTACTGCGGCGTGCAGATCTGGTCCACGGTGTAGATCCCGTCCGCGACGACCGTCGACTCGACGTTGTCCTTCGTCACCGCGACCGGGGTCAGCAGCACCGACGGCACCTGCTTCTGGCCGTTGTCGGTCTCACCGTTGATCAGACCCTTGGGGGCCGGGTCGCCCTGCGAGAGCGCGAACGCCAGCTGCGCCGCCGCCTGCGTCTCCGGCTTCGGGGCCTTGTAGACGGTCATGTACTGCGTGCCCGCGATGATCCGCTGGATCGCGGCGAGCTCGGCGTCCTGCCCCGTGGTCGGGACCTCGGTCGGATCCATGCCCGCCCCCTTCATCGCGGCGATCGCCCCGCCGGCGGTGCCGTCGTTGGCGGCATAGACCCCGTCGATCTTGTTTGCGCCGATCGACGTGATCGCCTGGTCCATCTCGGTCTGCGCCTTGTCCGGTGACCAGTCGGGGGTGTCGTACTGCTTGGCGATGTCGAGTCCGGACGGCTCGAGCACACTCAGCGCGCCCTTCTTGAACTGCGCCGCGTTGCTGTCCGTCGGAGCCCCGTTGATCATCACGATCGTCTTGCCGTCGGGTGGGTCGAGCGCCTTGACCAGCGCGTTGCCCTGGAGCTTCCCGACCTCCTCGTTGTTGAACGAGACGTAGTAGTCGATGTCGGCGTTGGCGATCAGCCGGTCGTACGAGACGACTGGGATGTCGGACTGCTTGGCCCGCGTCACGATCGATCCGGCCGACTCCGCGTCGACGGGGTCGAGCACCATCACGTCGGCGCCGTTCGTGATAGCGGCCTCCGCCTGCGACTGCTGCTTCGCCGCGTCCTGGTCGGCGTTGGCGTAGATCAGCTCGCAGTCGGGGCAGAGCCGCTTCAGCTCGGCCGTGAACCCGGGCCGGTCCTGTGCTTCGTAGCGGGTCGTCTTCGACTCCGGAAGCAGCAGCGCGATCGTCTTCGCCTCGGCGGCGCCGCCACCCGTCGTTCCGGCGTTCGAATCGTTCTCGTCGTCGCCGCAGGCGCTGAGGACGGTGCCGGCGAGCAACATCACCCCGACGGCTAGGGCCGTCGGAAGCTTGGAGGTGATCATGGAATGTCTCCTTCGTGGGACAACGGCGCCCCTGCGTGGTTCGCCGGGTGCGTGCGTACGCGATCCACTACCCGCAAGCCGGGTGGGTCGCGTACGCCGCAAGGGTGATCTGCGGGGGTGAACCGCTGGCAGGGCCCCGCCGCCGCGCCGCATACGATTCGGACCGTGAGCGACCTGCGCGTCTTCCGGATCCCGTTCTCGACCAACGTCGACCGGGTCGCGATGGCGGCGGCCTACAAGCAGCTCGACGTCGAGTGGGTCGACGTCGACCCGGACGATCGCGCGCCGGTCCGCGAGCTCAGCGGCCAGGATCTGGTGCCGATCGCGGTCGATCCCCTGGACGGGACGGTGATCGCCGACTCGCCGCGGATCCTCGAGTGGATCGAGCAGCGCTGGGCGACTCCGTCACTGTGGCCGGCCGACCCCGGTCTCGCGGCGCTCGCCGACGTCTTCTGCCGGCGGTTCAACGATGTCTGGAAGGGTCCGCCGAACCGGATCGCCGACCTGCTCGGGCCGGTCGACTTCGACTACGAGCGGCTGTCGGCGGCGGACCGCAAGGCGGTCGACGACGACGCGGGGCGGATGCGGATCTGGCTCGGCCGGTTCGAGGAGCGGCTCGACGGCCGCGACCACCTCGGCGACGACGCGTTCGGGATCTGCGACGTCACCGCGTACCCGTTCCTGCGGTACGGACGAGATGCTCCGGACCCCGCCGACCGTGACCCGCTGCACCGCGTGCTGCACGAGCAGGGCGGCTTCGACGCGACGTCGCACCCGCGGCTGACCGCCTGGTGCGCGCGGGTGGCCGAGCGGCTTCCCGGCTGACGCGTCACTCGCCGTCGAGAGCGGCGTGAGCCGCGTCGCGCAGCCGCTGGTGCAGCGCGCGGTTCTCGCTGCGGTCGGTACGCACGTGGATCACGCTCAGGCCCTCGTGCTTGGCTGCGGCGCGCAGCGCGGGAACCAGCTGGTCACGCGTCTCGACGGCGTGCAGCTCGGCGTTCGCTGCGGCGGCGATGCTCGGGACGTCGAGCCCGGTCGGCGTCATCACGTGCTGCTCGATCTGCGGGCTGCGTCGCTCGGCCACCGGCAGGAAGTGGAAGATCCCGCCCCCGTCGTTGTCGACGAGCACCACGGTCAGTCCTACGCCCGAGCGTCCGGCGGCGATCAGCGCACCGACGTCGTGCTGCAGCGTGACGTCGCCCAGCAGCACGTGGACGGCCCCCGGCCGTCCCCCGACGTCGAGCGCCAGGCCCCAGGCCGTCGCGATCGTGCCGTCGATCCCGTTGGCGCCGCGGTTGGCCAGCACGCGGACGGCGTCGCGCGGGGCCATGAACGCCTCGATGTCGCGGATCGGCATCGACGCGCCGACCAGGAGCGTCGCCGCGGGCGGCAGCAGTGCCGGCAGCTCGCGGGCCAGCCACGGCTCCGTGGGGGTCAGGGGGTCCTCGTCGATCACCGCTGCGTGGGCGTCGGCCGCGCGGCGGTCGAGCGTCTTCCAGCGGGCGAGCCACTCGTCGTCGCGGGCGACGTGGGCGATCCGCGGGGCGACGTCCTCGAGCAGCGGCCGCGGCTCGGCCACGATCAGGTCGCTGAGCACGCCGTCGGGGTCCTGCCAACCACCGTCCGCGGCGACGTGGACCTGCGGGACCGTGGTCGGCAGCCCGGCGAGCCAGTGGCGCAGCGGCTTGCTGGTGGGCAGGTCGCCGACCCGCAGCACCAACGCAGGCGCCGGCAGGCATCTGGCGGGCGCCGAGAGCAGCGCGTCGTAGCGGGCGATCGCCGCCGTCCCGCGACGAGCGCCCGACAGCGGGTCGGCCAGCAACGGCAGCTGGAGCAGCTCGCAGAGCGCCGCCAGCGCCGGTCCGAGCTCGGGGTCCTCGTCGCGGCGCCCGGCGACGACGACGGCCTGGGGGTGACCGACCAGCAGCTCGCCGAGCCGGCGAACCGCATCACGGTCGGGAATGCCGAGGCCGCCGCTGCGTCGGACCCAGGGCGCCGCGGCGGGCCGCGCGGACACGGCGGCCGGGAGCGGATCGCCTGCCGGCACGAGCGGCTCCCGCAGGGGCAGGTTCAGGTGGACCGGGCCGGGACCGCGGCCCCCGACGCCGGTGGCGGGAGCCAACGCCCGCGCGGCCAGCGTCCGGGCGTAGCGGACCCCGGCGGCGTCGGCGGTGTCGACCGCGAGCTCGTGCGTCCAGCGCACGGCTTCGCCGAAGACCCCGACCTGCTGGATCGTCTGGCCGGCGCCGACGTCGCGCAGCTCGGCGGGACGATCGGCGGTCAGCACGACCAGCGGAACGCGCGCGTGGTGCGCCTCGACCACCGCGGGCAGATAGTGGGTGACGGCGCTGCCGGATGTGCAGCAGAGCACCACCGGTCGGCCGCTCGCCTTGGCCAGCCCGAGCGCGACGAAGCCCGCCGCCCGCTCGTCGATCACGCTGTGGGATCGCAGCTGCGGATGATTCGTGACCGCCTGGAGCACCGGGGTGTTGCGGGATCCCGGCGAGGTCACGACGTCGGACACGCCGCCCCGGAACAGCTCGTCCAGCAGCGCGGTGATCAGGATCCGGCTGCCGTGACCGTCGCGGGGGGCGGGAGACGTCGCTTCCACCCGCACGAGGTTGCCAGAGAACGCGACCCGCCGTCGTCTCTGCGACGCTCCCGCGCATGGATCATCCGTGGATCGTGGGGCTGCACGGGTTCGGTGGCAGCGGTCGCTCGTGGGACGGCGTACGTGAGCAGATCGGCCGGCAGGGCGGAGACCCGGAGCGCCTGATCACCCCGGACCTGCGGGGCCACGGCGCGGCGGCCGACCGGCGGCCGGTCGATCTGGACCACGTGCTCGAGGACGTGGCCGCGGTGGTGCGGGATGCGGGCGGCGACGGTCCCGTCGTTCTGGCGGGCTATTCGCTGGGCGGCCGGGTCGCGGCGCAGCTGGCGCTGCGCGGTCCCGTGCCGGTGGCCGAGCTGGTGTTGATCTCGTCGACCTTCGGGCTCGACGATCCGGAGGAGCGCGCCGCCCGGCGGGACGCGGACGAGCGGCTGGCGCGGGAGCTCGAGGCCGACGGGGTGGAGCGGTTCGCCGACCGCTGGGTCGAGCTGCCGCTGTGGGACGGCGATCCACCCGCCGCCCGCGCCGCCCAACGAGCGGAGCTGGCGGCAGGCGACGCCGAAGGGCTGGCGGCGGCGCTACGCGGCCTGGGTCCGGGCGCGGTACCCGCGGTGGGGGACCGACTTGCGACGCTTGCGGTCCCGCTTCGTGTCCTCGTCGGCGCTCGCGATCGCCGCTACCGAGCTATCGGAACGCGACTCCTCGACCTTGCGCCGCAGCCGGCGGGCGAGGTCGTGGTTGCTGACGCTGGACATGGTCTGCTGCGCGAAGCGGCGGCCACGGTGGCTGCCACGTTGCTTGCGCTGCACCGGTGATTCGTGAGGCATGGGGGATCCTTCACTCGGGGGATGGGTCGTTCGATCCATTCCCCAGGAGCACGTCGATGGTGGTGGCGTCCGCCACTCCGTGAGCTTGCAGACCGCGCGCTGCCTGCCAGCGCGCGACCGCGGCCCCGGTGCGCGTGTCGAACGCACCGCTGACGTGGTCTGCTGCCAGGAACCCCTCCTGCACCAGTCGGTCCTGGATCCGCTCGACGTCGGCCGCCTGCGCGACCGTCGGGCCGATCGCGGTGGCCGACAACGCGACCACGCCTGCGACGGCGATTGGCTTCGCGGCGGCCTTGACCTTGGCCACCGGACGCCGGAGGGAACCTTTGCGACTGCTTTGGGGGATCTCTGGCACTGAACTGACTCCTGGGGGAAGGGAATCGACTTTCAGCAATCCTGGCGTACCAACCTCAAGCTGAGCTATGGCGTACCGGGATTCAGCTAAAACGTTACCCAGTTGCGCGGATTCCACGCATCTTTCGTCCTTCGTCGCGCAGGCGCAACGCAATTTCCATGTCCGCGCGGGTCGGTTCCTTGCCCTCGGTTCCGGGGCCCTCGAAGATCACCGGCAGCCCCGCGAAGCGCGGCTCGCTGACCACCGCGGCGATCCCGGCCTCGCCGATCTCGCCCTCGCCGAGCGGTGCGTGGCGGTCGCGATTGGACCCCAGCGGCATCACGGAATCGTTGACGTGGACGCACTTCAGGCGGTCCAGGCCGAACGCCCGGTCGGCCTCGGCGAGCACCCCGTCGAGCGCCTCGATCGACGTCACGTCGTACCCGGACGCGAGCAGGTGGCAGGAGTCCAGGCAGAAGCCGATCCGCTCGTCGCCGCCGCTCGCCTCGAGCAACGCGTGCAGCTCCTCGAACGAACGTCCAAGCGTGCCACCGGCCCCGGCGGTGTCCTCGAGCAGCAGCGGGCAGGAGTCCGACTCCGCGAGCGCCTCGCGGAAGACGTCGCCGCAGCGCGCGATCGCCTCGCCGACGTCGCCGTCCTTCGCCGACCCGGGGTGCAGGACCACGCCCGCCGCTCCGATCTGATCCCCGACCCGCAGCGAGTGGGTGATCGCGGTCAACGACTTCTCGCGCAGCTCCGGGTCGGGCGTGCCGGCGTTGGAGAGGTAGAGCGCGTGGATCACCACGGACCTGATCGGCGACGCGGCCAGGTCCTCGCGGAACTGCGCGATCGACTCGTCGCTGTGGTTCGTCGGGGCCCAACGGCGCGGCGACTGGGTGAAGATCTGGATCGACTCGCAGCCGCGTTCGACGCCGCGTTCAACCGCCTTCGGCAGCCCGCCGGCGGGGGAGACGTGAAGGCCAAGCAGGGGAAGATCGGATCGGTCGCTCATGCCCGAGCGACCCTACGACGTTCGCCGGCCCCGATGCGGCCCGGTCGCCGGCCGCAGGATCGGGTCAGACCAGGCCGTGAGTCTGCGGGACGACGATCATCCCGTCGCGAGCCCGCAGCCGCGCGGCGAGCTCGCCGAGCGACTCGCCGCCGATCTCGACCGCGTCGAGCGCCGCGGGATCGAACTGCGGCAGCGTCGCCAGCCCGGACGCGTCACGCAGGCGCAGCGCGGCTGCGGCGTGGACCGCGGCAGCGACGCCGAGCGGTCCGTCCCAGGTCGACGCGAGCAGCACGTCGGCGCGGGTGGTGCGGGCCAGCGCCGCGTGGGCGAGGATCCCGCCGATCCCTCCGCTCCGCCCGACCTTGAGCACGACCGCGTCGGCGGCACCGGACGCGATCGCGCCGGGGCGGTCGGCGGTCTCGTCCATCGCCACCCGGACCGGCACGCTGTCGCGGACCGCGCGCAGGCCGTCGATCCCGTGGACCGGTTCCTCGACCAGCTCGACGCCGAACGGCGAGAGCGCCTCGATCGACTCGACCGCGTCGCCCTCGGTCCAAGCGCCGTTGGCGTCCAGCCGGATCGCGACGTCGGGGCCTACGGCGTTGCGCACCGCGGCCAGCCGGGCCTCGTCGTCGGGCAAGCCGACCTTCAGCTTCACGGTCTCGAAGCCGGCGTCCGCGGCCGCGCTGGCGACCTCGACGGTGGTCTCCAGGTCGTAGACACCGATCGTCGCGTTGACCGGGACGGTGCGGGACGCCTCGCCCGCGAGCATCGTCGCGATCGGACGACCCTCGCGCTGCGACGCGCGGTCCCAGAGCGCCATGTCGATCGCCGCGAGCGTGTGGGGGACGCCGGTGACCTGCTGGCAGCGCTCGAGCGCTTCGGCGCCGGTCGCGTTCGGGCCGAGCTCGCGGACCGCCCGGGCGCACGCCTCGAGGGCGTCGCGGCACTGGTCGAACGGCACGCCGTCGTACGGCTCCAGTGGTGCTGCCTCGCCACGCCCGACGACGCCGTCATGGTCTTCGAGCTCGACCAGCAGCATCCGCCGCTCGGCGACCTCTCCCCATGCGGCCCGCATCGGCTGAGTCAGCCGAAGTCCGACCTCCTGGATGCGCAGCTCCACGAGCCGGAGCGTACGCCGCTACCGCGGCGACGGTCGGCTGGCCGATTTGGTATATGGCCCGCGGTCACCCGGGTTACGACAGCAGCACGCCGACCGAGAGCAGCACGCAGAAGAGCAGCTCGAGTCGCCCGGTGCCCGCCAGAGCGCGGTTCAGTGTCGGTCCGTCGACGTGCGACGCGACGGTCCGCGCGAGGATCACCGCGAGCGGCGCGCTGAGCAGCACGATCGCCACCGTGGGCGAGAGCTGGTCGATCGCGAAGCCGAAGACCACGGTCAGGACGTACGCGAGCGTCAGCATCGCCGCGTACATCGCTCGCGTCCGCTCGCGGCCCAGTCGGACCGCCAGCGTGCGCTTGCCGGCGCGGCGGTCGGTGTCGATGTCGCGCACGTTGTTGACGACGAGCACGGCCGAGGCCATCAGGCCGACGGGCACGGCCAGCGCGAGCGCGACGGTGTCGAACCGCTCGGCCAGCACGTAGTGGGTGCCGGTCACCGCGACCAGCCCGAAGAAGAGGAACACGAAGACCTCGCCGAGTCCCTCGTAGCCGTACGGGCGCGGGCCGCCGGTGTACAGCAGCCCGGCGACGATCGAGGCCGCCCCGATCGCCAGGATCACCCAGCCGACGGTGATGATGAGGTAGATCCCGCAGAGCCCGGCCAGCGCGAAGCTGACCCAGGTCGCGACGAGCACCTGCCGCGGCGGGATCAGGTCTCCGGCCGTGACCCGCACGGGACCCAGCCGGTCCTCGGTGTCCGCACCGCGGCGCGCGTCGGAGTAGTCGTTGGAGAGGTTCGCGCCGACCTGGATGAACAGCGCGCCGATCAGCGCCGCGAGGAACCCGCCGATCCAGAACGCGCTCTGGTTGATAGCCAGCGCGGTGCCGACGAGCACCGGGGCCAGCCCGACCGGCAGCGTCTGGGGGCGCGCGGCCAGGATCCAGATCCGGACGGCGCTCGGACGCGGGGCCGGGGAGCTCCCGGAGGTGAAGTCGGCGTGGGTGCTCATCGTCGGTGCGGCGCGGCGGTCGTGCGCGGGCTAGGCGCGCTTCGGGAAGCGCGAGAAGTCCGGGGTCCGCTTCTGCTTGTAGGCGTCCCGGCCCTCCTGCGCCTCCTCGTTGCCGTAGAAGAGCAGGTTGGTGTCGTGGGCGAGCTGCTGGAGCCCGGCGTAGCCGTCCTCGGCGGCGTGGAAGCTGGCCTTCAGCAGGCGCAGCGAGAACGGCGAGTTCTGCAGCATCTCGCCGCACCACTGGACGGTCTCGGCCTCGAGCTGCTCGAGCGGCACCACGGTGTTGACCAGGCCCATGTCGAGCGCCTCCTGCGCGGAGTACTGGCGGCAGAGGAACCAGATCTCCTTGGCCTTCTTCGGCCCGACCAGGTCCGACAGCACGCTGGCCCCGAACCCACCGTCGAACGACCCGACCTTGGGGCCGGTCTGCCCGAAGCGGGCGTTGTCGGCGGCGATCGTCAGGTCGCAGCAGAGGTGCAGCACGTGGCCACCGCCGATCGCGTAGCCGGCGACCATCGCGACGATCGGCTTGGGCAGCCGCCGCATCTGGACCTGCAGGTCGGTCACGTGGAAGCGGCCGACCGACGCGCCGGACGGCTGGCGGTCCGGGTTGTCGGGGTCGGTCAGGTAGCCGCTGTCGCCTCGGACGTGCTGGTCACCGCCGGAGCAGAAGGCCAGCGGACCCTCGCCGGTGAAGATGATCGCGCCGACCGACGTGTCCTCGCGGGCGCGGTTGAGCGCGTCGGAGACCTCGATCAGGGTCTGCGGGCGGAAGGCGTTGCGGACCTCGGGCCGGTCGATCGTGATCTTCGCGATCCCGGCCGGGGTCGTCTCGCTCGCGACGGAGAGCTCGTAGCGGATGTCGGTGTAGTGATCGGCACCCTCGGGGGTGCTCCACGTCGTCTCGGGCACGTCGGCTCCTCGGGAAACGGTTCGGAACGGCCGCTGCGGGACACTACCCGTAACCCGGAGCGGCGAGATCTTCGGTGCGGTCCGATCGTCTAGCCTCGATCGTCGTGCTCGTCCCGTCCTGGCTCCTACGTGCCGCACGGCGTCGACCCGACCACGAGGCGCTCGTCGGTCCCGGGTACGCCCTGAGCTACGCCGAGCTGCGGGCTGCCGTCGACGCGCGCGCGAGCGAGCTGCATGCGGCGGGCGCCCGCCAGGGCGAGCGCGTCGGGCTGCTGCTGCCGCCCGGTTGCGACTTCGTGGTGACGTTGCATGCGGTGCTCCGGCTCGGAGCCGTCGCCGTCCCGCTCGACCCGCAGCTGCCGGACGAGGAGCGCACGCGGCGGCTGGCGGGGGCGACGCTGACCGTGGCCCCGGAGGGCCCGCACTGGAGTGCAGTCGACCCGCTCATAGCCGGCCAACCGCACACCAGTCGGCGTGCGGAGCCGGCGGACGACGTTCCGCTGCTCGACGACCACGATCTGGATGCGACCGCGATCGTCGTCCACACCAGCGGCACCAGCGGCGCGGCCAAGCCGATCGCGTTGACCTACGGCAACTGGCTGTGGAGCGCGATCGGCTCGGCGGCGACGCTCGGCTGCCCGCCCGACGAACGCTGGCTGTGCGCGATGCCGCTGCACCACGTCGGCGGTTTGAGCGTGCTGATCCGCAGCGTGATCGCCACCACCACCGCGGTGGTCCACCCCAGCTGGGACACCGAGCGGGTGCTCGACGCGCTGACGGTGGACGACGAGCCGGCGGGCGCGGGGCGAGCGCGTCCGACGATCGTCTCGCTGGTGCCGACCACCCTCCGGCGGCTGCTCGACGCCGGGCTGCGGGGCCCGGACGCCCCAGGACCCACGCCCGCCCACGGGCTGCGCTGGGTGCTGCTCGGCGGCGCCGCGATTCCCGCCGGGCTCCTGGAGGCCGCCGCGGCCGCGGACGTTCCCGTCGCGCCGACCTACGGGATGAGCGAGGCGGCCAGCCAGATCGCCACGCTCGGTCCGCCACTGTTCTGCACCACCGTGCGGATCGCCGATGCCGACGGTCGCCCGACCGCCGAGCCGGACGTCGTCGGCGAGATCCTCGTCCGCGGGCCGACCGTCTCCGCGGCCGTGCTCGGACCGGCGGGCTGGCTGCGCACGGGGGACCTCGGCCGGCTCGACGCGCGCGGGCACCTGTCCGTCGTCGGTCGGACCGCCGACACGATCATCAGCGGCGGCGAGAACGTGCTGCCGCTCGAGGTCGAGCGGGTGCTCGACCGGATCGACGGGGTTCGCGAGTCGGCCGTCTTCGGCCGGCCCGATCCCGAGTGGGGGGAGCGGGTCTGCGCACAGCTGATCGTCGACCAGCCGGACGACTTCGACCTGGGCGCGCTGCGGCAGCAGGCCCGCCTGCTGCTCGCGCCGCACCAGCGCCCGCGCGAGATCGAGCTCGTCGCCGAGCTGCCGCGGACCCCGTCGGGCAAGCTGCTGCGCCGCGCACTGCGCTGACGAGGAGGACCGCCCGTGCGCCGTCGGCGCGTCGCCGGCACCTCGGCATGGGACGATCTCCGCCGTGAGCTCCGCCGACGACGCCCCGACGCCCGACGACCAGCGCGCGGAGAGCCGCGCGTACTGGGAGAAGACCGCGGCCGGCTGGGACGCCCACCGCGCGTGGGTCGAGCAGAGCATGGGCGCGGTCTCCCACGCGATGGTCGACGCCGTCTCGCCGCAACCCGGCCACGTCGTGCTGGAGGCGGCCGCCGGTCTCGGCGAGACCGGGCTGCTCGCGGCCGAGCTGGTCCACCCCGGTGGACGCGTGATCATCAGCGACGGCGCCGAGGCGATGGTCGAAGCGGCCAAGCGCCGGGTCCAGGAGCGCGGGGCCGCCAACGTCGAGGTCACTCCGATGGAGCTCGAGTGGCTCGACATGGACGCCGCGTCGGTCGACGCGGTGCTGGTCCGCTTCGGCTACATGCTCGTCCCCGACCCGGAGACCGCACTGCGCGACGCGCGACGCGTGATCCGGCCCGGCGGACGGATCGCGCTCGCCGTCTGGGCCGAGGAGGCCGTCAACCCGTGGATGGTCACGGGCCGCGCGGTGCTCGCCGAGCACGGGCTGGGCGAGTGGCCGGTCCCGCCCGGCACCCCCGGACCATTCGCGCTGAGCGATCCCGAGGCGCTGATCGAGCTGGTCGCCGGCGCCGGCTTCGTGCTTCCCGAGCTGACCCGGGTCGAGCTGACGTTCCGCTCCCCGGACGTCGCGACGGCGCGCGAGCGGTTCCTCGGGCTGTCCGGCCGCGCCCGGGAGGCCCTCGACGCCGTCCCGGACGACCAGCGCGCCGCGGTCGAGCGTGCGCTCGACGCCGCGCTCGCCGCGCACCCCGATCCGGAAGGCCCCGCCGGCGCGGTTGCGCTACCGGGAGTAGCATTGGTCGTCGCCGCCGACGCCTGATCGCGCCTGATTGAGCGCCGTCGTAGTATCCGCGTTCTATGTTTTACGACGACGACGCAGACCTGACGCTGCTCGACGGCAAGACCGTCGCCATCATCGGGTTCGGATCCCAGGGCCACGCCCACGCGCAGAACCTCAAGGACTCCGGCGTCAACGTCGTAGTCGGCCTCCGCGAGGGCTCCTCGTCGGTCCAGAAGGCCAAGGACGCCGGCCTCGAGGTGCTCTCGATCGAGGACGCGTCGCAGAAGGGCGACATCGTCCAGATCCTCTGCCCCGACGAGACGCACCGCGACGTCTGGGAGAACCACGTCGCCCAGGGCATCTCGTCCGGCAACTTGGTCCTCTTCGGTCACGGCTTCTCGGTTCTCTACGGCGAGGTCACCCCGCCGGAGGACGTCGACGTCGCGCTCGCCGCCCCGAAGGGTCCGGGCCACCTCGTTCGTCGTCAGTACCTCGAGGGCTCGGGCGTTCCCGGCCTGATCGCCGTCCACCAGAACGCCACGGGCAACGCCCGCGAGCTGGCCCTGGCGTACGCCAAGGGCATCGGCTGCACCCGCGGCGGCGTCATCGAGACGACGTTCAAGGACGAGACCGAGACCGACCTGTTCGGCGAGCAGGCCGTGCTCTGCGGCGGTGCGTCGGCGCTGGTCCAGACCGGCTTCGAGGTCCTGACCGAGGCCGGCTACTCGCCGGAGATGGCCTACTTCGAGGTCCTCCACGAGCTCAAGCTGATCGTCGACCTGATGTACGAGAAGGGTCTCGCGGGCATGCGGTACTCGATCTCGAACACCGCCGAGTACGGCGACCTGACCCGTGGTCCGCGCGTCGTCAACGCGGAGACGAAGAAGGAGATGCAGAAGATCCTGAAGGAGATCCAGGACGGCGACTTCGCCCGGGAGTTCATCGCCGAGCACCGCGCCGGCAACGAGAACTTCAACCGCCTGCGCGAGCAGCAGGCGGCGCTGCAGATCGAGTCCACCGGCAAGGAGCTCCGCTCCAAGATGGACTGGATCGACGACGACGGCTTCGCCCAGGGCTGAGGCCCACCGGAGCCCACCCGCCCGCGCTTCGCATCTCGCGAAGCGCTTCGCTCGGCAGTACTGGCGTACAGCTCTCGCTCGCGCGCCACGACCTGCTCGGCCCGCGGTTCCCGCAGAGCCGCGTGCTGAATCGAAGGCCCCGCCGTTGCGGGGCCTTCGTCGTTCTCAGAGCGCGTCGGCGATCCGCTCGACGAGCTGCGGCAGCCGCTCGGCGCCGTCAGTCAGATCACGTTGGCGCATCGCGCCGTTGTGGCGGGCGAGCTCCTCGACTGCGTCGAGCTCGGAACGGCAGGCCAGGTCGTCGGCGTGCGGGCGCAGCACCGGCATCAGCGCGGCGAGCCGGTCGGCCAGCGGCACCCGGCTCGCCGACGCCGGGGAGATCAGCTCGGCACGGTGGCCGTCGCGCGCGGCGATGAACCGGTTCTCCTCCCAGACCTCCGGCGGAGCACGGGACGCGGTCTCGGCCCAGCCCTCCTCGATCTCCATCCGCACCAGGCACTGGACCAGCGCGACCAACGCGGCGGTCGATGCGATGTCGGTCTGCGCGTCCATGATCCGGATCTCGAGCGTGCCGAGCTTCGGCTGCATCCGGATGTCCCACCACAGGTACGACGCGTCCGGGAACGCGTCGCAGGCGATCAGCAGGTCGACGGTCCGAACCCATTCCTCGTAGCCGTCGAACCGCCGGGGGATCCCGACCCGCGGAAACGCCTGGAACAGCGGGGTGCGCGACGACGCCAGGCCGGTGTCGCGGCCTTGCCAGTAGGGCGAGTTGGCCGACAGCGCCAGCAGCATCGGCAGGTGCACGCGCATCCGGTTGAACGCCGTGATCGCCTGCTCGGCGCTCGCGACGCCGACGTGGACGTGCAGCGCGAAGGTCGGCTCGCGGTGGGCGAGCTCGCGCATCGAGCCGTAGACCGCGGCCTGGCGCGGCCCGGCGCCGACGGCGGTCTCGTTCCAGACCACGAACGGATGGGTGCCCGACGAGCCGACCCGCAGGCTCAGCGTCGCGCAGGTCGCCGCCACCGCGTCGCGCATCGCCCGCAGATCGGCGATTGCCGTGGCGACTCTCCGGTGCACGCCGGTCTCGATCTCGATCGCGCTGGCGTGGGTCTCCGGCGCGACCCGCGCGCGCAAGGCGGGATCGACCCGCGGCAGCACCTCGGCCGCCGCTTGGGCCAGGTTCCAGTCTCCGGGCGAGAGCAGCATCAGCTCCTCCTCGATCCCGATCGTCGTCGCGGAGCGTTCCGCGTCGTGCGGCCACCGTGCCCAGGGTGAGAGCTCACGGCGGCCGGCGGTCATCGCCGCACCCACGTGTCCTTGCCGCCACCGCCCCGCGACGAGTTGACCACCAGCTCCCCGGCCGCGAGGGCGACCCGCGTCAGCCCGCCGGGCAGCAGCCGCCAGCCGCCGGCGCCGTCGGCGAGCACGAACGGCCGCAGGTCGACGTGGCGCGGCTGCAACCGGCCGTCGCTCACCGTCGGATGCGTCGAGAGCATGACCGCGTCCTGGGCGATCCAGGCCGCCGGATCGGCATCGATGGCCGCCACGGTCTCGCGCAGCTCGGCCGCAGACGCGTGCGGGCCGATCACGACGCCACGACCGCCCTGTCCAGCACGCGGCTTGAACACCAGTTCCGCAGCGCGTTCCAACGCGGCGGCGCGTTGTCCCGGGTCATCGAGGTCGTGGGCGGGGACGTCGGGCATCAACGGATCCTCGCCGCAGAAGTACCGGATCAGGTCCGGAACGTGCGGGTAGATCGCCTTGTCGTCGGCCACACCAGCGCCATACCCGTTCATCACGCCGATACACGCGGACCGCATCGCGGGCAGCAGCAGCGCGCCGTCCGGGGTCAGCTCCCCGCTCGGGCTGCGCAGCGCCGCGGCATCCGTCCGGCGGTAGACGGCGGAGACCGGCCGCCCGTCGTCCCGGAGTTGCAATCGGTCGTTGCGCAGCCGCAACTCGGCGGGGGTGACGAGCGGGACGTCCATCAGCGCGGCGAGCTGCTCGTGCTCCCACCAGGCCGTGTTGTGACGGCCGTCGGACAGCAGCACCGCGATTCCGTCGGGGTCGGCGGTCGGCGGCACGGTGGCACCGAGCGCGGTGCGCAGCGCCGCGCCGATCCCGTCCAGCGGCGCGACGTCGTCGGGCACGCCCAGCACGGCGTCGCTCGCTTGACGGGCAGCGAGCATGTACGCCAGGCCGGACGGCGAGCGGGTGTTGTCCTCGAGCACCCGGAAGCGACCGTGTCCGTCGCGGACCAGGTCGAGGCCGCAGAGCCCGAGCGCCACCGGCGGCGCGGGGAGGTCGGCGAGGTCCGGCTCGGTGAACGGGGAGTTGTCGACCAGCGCCGCCGGTACGACCCCGTCGGCGACGGCGTGGCGCGGCCCGTGAACGTCCGCGACGAAGCGGTCGAGCGCTCGCACCCGCTGCGCGAGCCCCTGTTCGAGCGCCTCCCACTCGGCGGCGTCGATCACCCGCGGGATGGGGTCGACGACGAACGGGCCCGCGTCGTCACCGAAGCGGATCCGTCGGCGGCCGAGCTCGTCCATGGTCGCGGCGACCGCGCGGTCGAGCCCGATGGCGTCGAGCGCGCGCAGCGGCTCGCGGTGGGACGGGCGGACCGTTCCGTGCTCGTCGACCGCCTCGTCCCACGCGTCGGGCCCCGGGTCGTACCCGCCCGCGACGGTGGCGTCAGCGCGGCGCGGCATCACCGGACGCCCGTTCGGTGGTCGGTCCGGGACCCGACGGTGCCGCTCGGTCGCCCACGGCCGGCGCGGTCCGGGGGTGGCCGTCACGCATCGACGACCTGCCTCCGGGCTGCGTGGACGAGGCCTGAGAACAGCGCGGCGTGCCGGGGGTCGTGCACCAGCGACTCGACGTGCCACTGGACGCCGACCAGGAACGGGTGATCGGTGGCCTCGAAGCCCTCGACGATCCCATCCTCGGCCCAAGCCGTCATCCGCAGATCGCGGCCGAGCTCGCGGACCGCCTGGTGATGGAACGAGTTGACGGGCAGGTGGTGGCGGTGACCCTCGGCCTCCCCGTAGGTCAGTCCGGCGAGCGTCGAGTCGCCGTCGATCACGATCGAATGCGTCATCACCGTCCCCGGGTCCATCTGGCGGTGGACGACGTCCGACGGCTGCTCCGTCGGGATGTCCTGCCACAGCCGGCCACCGCGCGCCACGTTGACCAGCTGCATGCCGCGGCAGATCGCGAGGATCGGCAGACCCAGCTCGTCGGCGGCTCGGACGACCTCGAGCTCGTGCCGGTCGCTGTCGGGCTCGGTCGGACCGAGGTGGTCGTGCGGCCCCTCGCCGTAGAGCGACGGGTCGATGTCCGGCCCACCCGACACGACCAGCGCGTCGAGCCTCCCGATCAGGGCCTCGTCGGGCAGGCTGCCGGGCGGGATCACGATCGGGATCCCGCCCGCGCCGGAGACCGCATCGGCGTAGTCCATGCCCAGCATCAGCTTGCGCTGCGGGAACTCGGACGACGACTGCGATCCCGGCTGCTGCGGAGCACTGAGCTCCGCGGTGGTGATGCCGACGAGCACGGAACCGGACACGCTTCCCACGCTAGCCAGGCGTCCTCGGGACCGCGTCGGTACGGGGGGATCCGCGGCGCGGCCCGCGCTCGACTCACCCGCGGGGTGAGTGCCGTCTAGACCCCGTACAGCACCCCGTACTTGGTCCGCAGGTAGCGCATCAGCGGTCCGGAGTCGAGGCCCTGGCCGGTCACCGCGCGAAGGATCTCGTCGCCGGTCCGCGTCCGGCCGTGACGGTGGACGTTCTCGCCGAGCCAGTCGCGCAGGCCCGACAGGTCCCCGGCGGCGATCGACGCCTCCAGCCGGGGCAGCTGCTCGTGCGCCGCCTCCCACAGCTGGCCGGCGATGATCGTGCCGATCGCGTAGGTCGGGAAGTACCCGAACTCGCCCCACGCCCAGTGCGGGTCCTGCAGCACGCCCTTCGCCGGGCCGGGGACCTCGACGCCGAGCAGGTCGCGCATCCGAGCATCCCACGCTGCCGGCACGTCGTCGACGTCGAGCGTGCCCTCGATCAGCGCGACCTCGAGCTCGAACCGCAGCACGATGTGCAGGCAGTAGGTGGCCTCGTCGGCGTCGACGCGGATCAGCGATGGCCGTACGGCGTTGATCGACGCCAGGAATCGCTCCAGCGGCAGCGAGCCCAGCCGGTCGGGGAACAGCTGCTGGGCCCGCGGATACCAGTGCTCCCAGAACGCGGGGGAGCGGCCGACCATGTTCTCCCACAGTCGGCTCTGCGACTCGTGGACGCCGAGCGACGTCCCGGTGCCCACGGTGGTCCGGTCCCAACCCTCGTCGACCTGGTGCTCGTAGAGCCCGTGCCCGGTCTCGTGGAGCACGCCGAAGATCCCGATGGCCAGCGACGACTCGTCCTCCAGCGTGGTGATCCGGATGTCCTCGCGGCCGCCCGAGGTCATGAACGGGTGGACGGCCTCGTCGATCCGCCACGCGCTGTCGTCGTAACCGATCGCGTGGGCCATCTCGAGCGCCAGCGTCCGCTGGTCGGCGACCGGGAACGGCCCCGTCAGGTCTCCCGGATCGGGCTGCTCGGCGATCGCGGCGATCAGCGGCAGCAGGCCGTCGAGCAGCGTGGCGAAGACGTCGCGCAGCGCGGTGGTCGTGGCGCCCGGCTCGAACCGCTGGAGCAGCGCGTCGTACGGGTGGTCGACCTCGGGGAAGCAGGCGGCGTAGGCCCGAGCGTTGTCCACGTGCTCGCGCAGCACGGGGGCGTAGGGCGCGAAGTCATCGTCCGCGCGGGCCGACGCCCAGATTGGCTGGGCGGCCATGGCCGCCTCGGTCATCGCGGTCACCAGCTCGGACGGCACGCGGGCGGCCCGCACGTGGTCGTCGCGGACCGCGCGGATCAGACCCGGGTCCTCGCCGTCCGCTTCGGCGGCGTCGAGCGCGGCGCCCAGCGCGGGGGCGGCGGTGCGCTCATGGGCCAGCCGGTCGATCGTCCCGGCGGCGCTGCCGCGGGCCGCCGCACCGCGCGCGGGCATGAAGGTCTGCTGGTCCCAGCCGAGGATCGATCCCGCGTGGTGCAGGTCAGCCAGCTCCGCCAACCGTGCGCGCAACGTCGAGACCGATTCGGGGACGCTCATCCCGGTATCGTCGCAGCCGAGCGGACAGGTGTTGCGTCGCGGTGAAATCGCGGCCGCGTCACACAGAATCGACGTCGTCCTGCGGTAGACTCGCTCGCACCGCCGCGACTGGCGTCTACCGGATGGAATCGACCATCGGGGAGCGGCGGGTGAAGACCGCCGCGCGCCTGGGCACCGACGTTCCGCTTCAACAACGAGGAGCAGTATGACCGGACCCAGCACGACCGATCCCGAGGGCGCCATCGTCCTCCCCGACGACCTCCGTCCCGCCGACGGCCGCTTCGGCTGCGGACCGTCCAAGGTCCGCCCCGAGCAGATCAACGCGCTGAGCGACGCGTTCACCGCAGCCGGCGCGCCGATCATCGGCACGTCGCACCGACAGGCGCCGGTCAAGGACAGCGTGCAGCGCGTCCGCGAGGGCCTCGCGCAGCTGTTCTCGCTGCCGGAGGGCTACGAGGTGCTGCTGTCCAACGGCGGCACCACCGCGTTCTGGGATGCCGCGACCTTCGGTCTGATCGACCAGCGCGCCGCCAACCTGGTCTACGGCGAGTTCTCCTCGAAGTTCGCGAAGGCGTCGAAGGATGCGCCGTTCCTCGAGAACCCGCTCGTGATCGAGGCTGACCCCGGTACCGCGCCGAGCGCCACGCAGGTCGCCGACGGCCTGCGGGGCGAGACGTTCGACGTCCTCGGCTGGGCGCACAACGAGACCTCGACCGGTGTCGCGGTCCCGGTCGTGCGGCCCGAGGCGGCGGGTGACGCGCTGGTGATGATCGACGCGACCTCCGGCGCCGGCGGACTGTCCGTCGACGTGAGCCAGGCCGACGTCTACTACTTCGCCCCGCAGAAGTGCTTCGCGTCCGACGGTGGGATCTGGTTCGGCCTGTTCAGCCCGGCCGCGATCGAGCGGATCGAGAAGATCGCCGCGTCCGACCGCTGGGTGCCGGCGTTCTTCGACCTGAAGACGGTCCTCGACAACTCGCGCAAGCAGCAGACATACAACACCCCCGCGGTGCTGACCCTGCTGACGATGGCCGAGCAGATCGACTGGTTCAACGAGAACGGCGGGCTGGACTGGGCCGCCGGCCGCAGTGCGCAGTCCTCCGGCCACATCTACTCGTGGGCCGAGGCGTCGAAGTTCGCCACGCCGTACGTCGCCGATCCCGCGCACCGCTCCGCCGTCGTCACCACGATCGACTTCGACGACAGCATCGACGCCGCCGCCGTCGCCACGACCCTGCGCGCCAACGGCATCGTCGACACCGAGCCGTACCGGAAGCTTGGCCGCAACCAGCTGCGCGTCGCGACCTTCCCGGCGGTCGACCCGTCGGACGTTGAGCGCCTGACCGCCGCCATCGATTACGTCGTCGAGCGGCTTCCCGCCGCCTGACCGAGAGCGAGAACCCAGATCATGAGCAACACCCCCAAGGTCCTCGTCAAGGAGAAGGTCGGTCCGTCCGGCATCGAAGCACTGCGTGAGGCGGGCTTCGAGGTCGACCTCGGCATCGACTGGGACGACCAGACGTTCCTCGACAAGCTGCCCGAGTATGACGGCGTCCTGATCCGCTCGGCGACGACGTTCACGCCCGAGCTGATCGACAAGGCCACCAACCTCAAGGTGATCGGCCGGGCCGGCGTCGGCGTCGACAACGTCGACATCGCCGCCGCGACCAAGCGCGGCATCATCGTCGTCAACGCGCCGCAGTCCAACGTCGTCACCGCCGCCGAGCACACGATCGCGCTGATGATGTCGCTGGCGCGAAACATCCCGCGCGCCAACGCCGGCATGCACCAGGGCAAGTGGGAGCGCTCCAAGCTCTCCGGCGTCGAGCTCTACGGCAAGACGCTCGGGATCATCGGGTTCGGCCGGATCGGCCAGCTCGTCGCCGAGCGCGCGCAGGGCCTCGCGATGAACGTCATCGCCTTCGACCCGTACGTCGGGGCCGACCGCTACAAGGAGCTCGGTGTCGAGAAGGCCGACGACTCCGATGCGATCTACGCCAAGGCCGACTTCATCACGATCCACCTGCCGAAGACCCCGGAGACCGCCGGCTGGCTCGGCGCTGAGGCGTTCTCGAAGGTCAAGCCCGGCGTACGGATCCTCAACGTCGCCCGCGGAGGTCTCGTCGACGAGACCGCGCTGAAGGCCGCGCTCGACGCCGGCCAGGTTGGCGGCGCGGCGCTCGACGTGTTCGAGAACGAGCCCGTCACCGAGCACATCCTGCAGGGCTACGACAACGTGCTGCTGACCCAGCACCTCGGCGCGTCGACGGCCGAGGCCAACGACCGCGCAGGGTTCCAGGCGGCCGAGCAGATCGTCGCCGCCCTCAGCGGCGGCACCGTCACCACCGCGGTCAATGCCCCGGCGGTCGGTCGCGAGGACCTCGAGACCCTGACCCCGTTCGTGCCGCTCGCGACGAAGCTCGGCCGGATCGCCGTCGAGCTCGCCGGCACGTCGTCGGTCGACCGGATCGAGGTCGAGGTGCTCGGCCGGATCGCCGACCGCGACGTGCGCCCGCTCTCGCTGGCCGTGCTGCGCGGCGCGCTCGAAGGGCGCACCGAGGAGACCGTCAACGACGTCAACGCGCCCGGGATCGCCCAGGAGCGGGGGATCGAGATCTCCGAGACGACGAACGTCCAGGCCCGGGACTTCACGGACCTGGTCCGCGTCACCGTCGTCTCCGGCACCGAGCGCCACCGCGTGGTCGGGACCACCCTCGGACGCCACGACCGTCCGCACCTGCTCGAGGCGTGGGACCAGAAGTTCAACCTCCAGCTCGAGGGCAACCTGCTGATCCTGCGCTACGTCGATCAGCCTGGCATGGTCGGCCGGATCGGCGGACTGCTCGGCGACGCCGACGTCAACATCGAGCAGGCGGCGGTCGGCTACCACCAGGACCGCGAGGGCGAGCGGGGCCGGACCGCGGTGATGGTGATCACCACGGACACCCCGGTCTCGTCCGAGACCCTGAACGGGATCCTGGCGCAGGACGGATTCGAAGAGGGACGAGCGGTTTCGCTCTAAACGGATCCTGGTGCATCCAGGCGGGGGACTCCGGCGTATCTGGGGGTGAAGGCGTGATCTTCGGTCGCGCCGCACCCTGAGCAGAGGAGTCCCCCCGATGGAACCGATCAACCTGGATGAGCTGGACGTCGACGGCGACGTCCGCGAGAGCGCCGAGGCCGCGGGGTACGACCGCAGCACGTTCTTGCGCAACGGTGCGCTCGCCGGCGCCGGAGTGATCGCCGGAGCGTCGATCTTCGGCCTGCCGACGGCGGCATCGGCCGCGATCTCCACCCGCCCCTCGGACCGCAACGACCTGCGGATCCTCAACTACGCGCTGACGCTCGAGTACCTCGAGGCGGCGTTCTACCAGGCCGCCGTCGAGCAGAACGCGTTCGCGTCGGAGGAGCTGAAGCAGTTCGCGATCGTCGTCGGCAAGCACGAGGACGACCACGTCGCGTTCCTCAAGAAGGCGCTCGGCCGTCGGGCCGTCAAGGCTCCGAAGCTGGACATGAGCGCCGTCGGAACCGCCATCTCGCCCGAGAACTTCGGTCCGACCGCGATGGCGCTGGAGGACACCGGCGTCCAGGCATACGCGGGTCAGGGCCCGAACATCAAGAACCGCGCGTACGTCAAGGCGGCGCTCTCGATCCACTCCGTCGAGGCTCGTCACGCCGCGTGGATCCGCGTGCTGCTGGGTGGCGCCGCGCCCGGAGCGGCACGCAAGGCGTACCCCGCACCGCAGACGTTCGACAGTCCGAAGCGCCAGTCCACGGTGCTCAAGGTCGTCGGCGACACCGGCCTCGTCTCAGGCGGCATCGACCTGAAGGCGATGTAGTCACGGCCTCTCGCCGATTACCGGCGGGCCGCTGCGCCCGCCGGAAGGCCTCACCGTCCTCCTCGTCCCAGCGCGGACGGTGAGTAGCCGGGCGGTGCGCGGACGATGACCGAGCGTCCGCGCACCCTTCCCGGCCGCCGATGCGTACGCCGCGGTCGATGGCGTCCCCGCGGTAGATGCCGGTGATCGTGCTGGTCCGCTGTTCCAGCAGCGGATCGTGCAGGGGGCGACCGCCGGCGCGGGAGAGGTAGCCGTTCGCTTGACTGGACGTTTGTGCGTGATACCGTACGGACGTAGATGGCGACCACGCCGACGCCCACGATTCCCGCCGCCGACGTCGAACGGATCCAGATCGGCCCGCGCGTCCGCGCGCTGCGCGACCAGATGGGGCTGTCGCTGCGCGAGCTGGCCGAGCGCTGCAGTGTCTCGGCGACGACGTTGAGCCAGGTCGAGCGGGGGGAGACCTCGCCGACACTGCAGGTCGCCGCGCGGATCGCCGCGGGCCTGGAGCTGCGGCTGAGCCAGCTGCTGCGGCTCGACGAGACCGGGTCGGTCTCCGTCGTGCGCCCAGCCGACCGTCGGCGCAGCGGGTCGCCCGAGACCGGCCACGCGATCGAGCTGCTGTCGCCGCCGCTGCCGGGGCAGCGCAGTGAGCTGGCGCGCCACGAGCTGGCCCCCGGCGTGCGGACCGGGAACGCTGACGACCCGCCGATGCACGAGCCGGGCACGCGCGAGATTGCGCTGGTCGAGCAGGGCGTGCTGGTGCTGCACTGCGACGGCGTCGACCACCCGCTTGGCCAGGGTGACTGCGTGACCTTCGACGCGGACCTGCCGCACCACTTCTTCAACCCCGGACCGGACCCAGCGGTACTGCTGGCGGTCGTCAACGCCGGCCTGCGCCGAAGTTGACGACGCGGTCCACCTCACGAACCACCACCCTCACGAGAACGATGCCCAAGACCCTGTTCGACAAGCTCTGGGAAGCCCACGAGGTGGAACCCGGATCCTCCTTGATCTACATCGACCTGCACATGGTCCACGAGGTGACGAGCCCCCAGGCCTTCGACGGCCTCCGCCTGGCCGGCCGCACCGTTCGCCGTCCCGACAAGACGATGGCGACGCCGGACCACAACACGCCGACGGACGGCACCTCGGCCGTCGATCAGATCAAGGACGTGCTCTCGCGCAAGCAGGTCGCGACGCTCGAGCAGAACTGCGCCGAGTTCGGCGTGCCCGTCTTCCGCTTCGGCTCCGACCGGCAGGGCATCGTCCACGTCGTCGGTCCCGAGCAGGGCCTGACCCAGCCGGGGATGACGATCGTCTGCGGCGACTCCCACACCGCCACCCACGGCGCGTTCGGCTCGCTGGCCTTCGGCATCGGCACCTCCGAGGTCGAGCACGTACTCGCCACGCAGACGCTGGTTCAGAAGAAGCCGAAGTCGATGCGGATCAACTTCGTCGGCGATCTGCCGTTCGGCGTCACGGCCAAGGACATGATCCTCGGCGCGATCGGCCAGATGGGCGTCGACGGCGCCGTCGGCTACGCGGTCG
>JBQGEK010000329.1:0-3402 GCA_052039575.1 Patulibacter sp.
CTCGTCGAGCTCCCACCAGTCCCCGGGCAGCAACCGCGCCGGCAGCATCCCCTCGAACGCCTCGTCGTCGAGCGTGCCGCCGCCGAACCGGACGAACGCCCCGCCGCTGGCGACCCCGCTGATCTCGCCGTCGAACCGCTGGTCCCAGCCGTGCTCGAACAGGGTGCGGTGGAGCAGGAAGGCCCGCGCGATCTGGTCGGCGGTCCGCTCGATCCCCATCGCCTCGCGCTCGGTCGCCGAGCACCAGACGCCGAGCTCCTCCAACCGACTCGACGACCCGGCCGGCGCCTGCTCCCCCCCCCCGACCAGCGACAGCACCGCCCGATGGGCGATCAGGTCGGGGTAGCGGCGGATCGGCGAGGTGAAGTGGCAGTAGTGCTCCAGGCCGAGACCCGCGTGGCCGAGGCTCCGCGGCTCGTAGCGCGCTTGCTGCAGGGCTCGCAGCACCAGGTACGACAGCCCGGCCCGCCCGTGACCGGTCTTGCGGACGTGCGCGTCGACTGCCCGCGACAGGGTCGCGATCGCCGCTCCGGCGTCCTCCGCCGTCGCGTGCTCGGACAGCGCCGTCGTGACCTCGGTGGTCGGCACCCCGACGCTCGCCAGCTGCTCGGCCAGCCGCCGGGCGGCCGTCGGCTCGGGCAGGCCGTGGACGCGGTGCAGGGTCGGCACGGAGTGCTCGGCCAGCAGCTTCGCGACCTGCTCGTTGGCGGCGATCATCAGGTGCTCGATCAGCCGGTGCGCCTCGGTCTGACGCTCGATCGCGATCCCGACGACGTGGCCGTCGTCGTCGAACCGGAACTGCGGCTCGCCGGTGTCGAGCTCCAGCGCGCTGGTGCTGTCGTCGCGCCGCTCCTGGCGGGCCGACGCGGCCCGACGCGCCACGGCCAGCGGCGTGGCCCACGGATCCTCGGCCCGCTCCTGGCCGGCGATGATCCGGTCGACCTGGTCGTAGTGCAGCCGAGCGTCGGAGCGGATCACGCTGCGGCTGACCCGGGTCGACGTGACCGCGGACCCGTCGAGCTCCATCCGCACGGTGACCGCGAGCCGATCGACGTGCGGGACCAGCGAGCAGGCGTCGTTGGAGAGCGTCGGCGGCAGCATCGGCTCGACGGTGCCGGGGACGTAGACGCTGGTCCCCCGCCACCGCGCGTCGCCGTCGATCGCGCCGCCGGGGCGCACGTAGGCGGCAACGTCCGCGATGTGGACCCAGACGGTGATCCGCTCCGGCCGCTCGGTGTCGGGCTGCTCGGCGCTGATCGCGTCGTCGTAGTCACGGGCGGTGACCGGATCGATCGTGAACGTCGGCAGCTCGCGCAGATCCTCCCGGGTGATCTCGTCCTCGCCGTGCGCTCCCGCCGCGACTCCCTCGGCCTCGACGCCGACCATCCGCGCGACCCGCCGCGGCAGCCCGCGGTCGAGCAGCAGCGCCTCGAGCACGTCACGGGCCACGTCGGGCGATCCGAGCACGCGCGCAACCCGGTGGCCCTTGGCCCGGCGTCCCTGACGCGACGGGGTCAGCAGCGCCAGCTGACCGACTCGCGCGTCGCCGGCGCGGTCGACCGTGACCCGGCGTCCGCGGTCGAACAGCGGCTCAGCGACCAGGAACCGCCCGCGCTGGCGCAGCACGCCGACCACGGGGGCGTCGGGGCTTTCGTCCCGCCAGACGTCGCGCGGCAGACTCGGCTGTCCGTTCTCGTTCGTCGGCGGCCGGTCGGCCCGGCGCCCCGTCGTGCCCCGCGGGCCTCCGGGTCCACGCTGGCCTCCGGACCCGCGTCGGCCGCCCGGTCCGCTCCGTCCGTTCGCCCCACGCCCGCCGGATCCGCGTCGGCCCGGTCCACGCTCCCCGGTGCCCTCCAGCGCAGCGCGCTCATCCGCGTCACCGGGCATCGCGGACCGCTGGTCGGACGAGCCCCGTCGTCCGCCCTCCGGCGGCCGCTTCGGTCCCGGCCCGCGCCGCTTCTTCTTGCCGGGGCGGGCGGGCTTCCTTCCCGAGCCCTTGCCGCCCGGCTTCCTTCCGCCGCCGCGACCGCTCACCGCGGGGCCTTCGCCTCGGCCGCGACCTCGACGGCCCGGTCGAGCACCACGTCGCGTCCGCTGTCGGCGTCGTTCTCGACCTTGATGTCCGGTTGCAGGCCCTTGCCGACCTCGGTGCCGCTGCCTCCGAGGTTGCGGCCCTTCGGCGTGAAGTACTGGCCGGCGGTGATGTCCAGCGCGCCGCCGCTGCTCAGCGGCACCACGCGCTGGAACACGCCCTTGCCGTAGGTCCGCTCGCCGACCACCGTCGCCCGGTCGCGGTCCTGGACCGCGCCGGTGACGATCTCCGACGCCGACGCCGAGCCCTGGTTGACGACGACCACCAGCGGCTGCTTCGGGAAGACCGGCTCGTCGGTCGCCGGGTACGACTGCTCGCCGATCGTGCGGCCCTTCAGCGTGACCACGTCGCCGCCGTCGAGGAACAGGCTGGCCACGCCCTGTGCCTCGTTGACCAGGCCGCCGGGGTTGGAGCGCAGGTCGAGCACGAACCGGGTCGCCCCGCGCTTCTCCAGACGCGCCAGGGCCTGACCGACCTGGACCGTCGCGCCGTTGGTGAACTGGGCCAGCCGAACCACGCCGACCTTCTCGTCGCCCTCGGTCTTGAGCGTCGACGAGACGATCGGGACCTCGACCGGACGCCGCTCGGTCTCGATCGTCCGTGTCGTCGTCTTGCCGTCGGTCGTGCGCTCGACCTCGAGCTTGATCGTGGTTCCCGCCGGTCCGCGGACCTTGCCGGACGCCCGGGTCGCGCTCATCCCCTTCAGCGACGTCTCGCCGGCCTTGGTGATCACGTCACCGGTCTTGATCCCGGCTTCCTTGGCGGGCGACTTGTCGTAGACCCGCACGACCTCGAGCCCCTTCGGGTCCTCGTTGACGACCACGCCGATCCCGTCGAACCGGTTGTCCTGGCTCTGCTTGAACTGGGCGTAGGCCTTCGGATCAAAGTACGCGGAGAACCGGTCGTCGAGACCGTCGACCATCCCGCTGATCGCGTTGTCGCGCAGCTCGGCCTGGTTCGGCTCCTCGTAGTACTGGTCGCTGATGATCCCGAACGCCTCGGACACGGCGCCCGGGCCGTTCGGATCGATCACGCGGTCGCGGATCACGCCCGGCAGCGCCTGCGGCTCGCGCACGCCGACGTAGGCGCCGGCGGTGAAGATCGCCAGCACGACCACGGCCAGGGCCACGACGGACGCGGCACCGCGGAGGAATCGAAGAGTGAAGCTCACCCTGTGAAGGATGCCGGTCCGTCACCCGGAACGGGCCGCAACCAACCGGATCCTTACACAGCTCTTCGGGACCGTCGTACCCGCAGCGGCGCCGACCACCGCGGGGTGCGGGTCCCCCTAGACCCGCAGGAAGCGGCGC
>JBQGEK010000330.1:0-9879 GCA_052039575.1 Patulibacter sp.
GATGGACCGCCGTTCGACGAGAAGTTCAACGATTCGTCGCTGATTCGCTACCGGGCGTCGTCGTTCCGTGGTCACAAGCTGGTCCGGCTACCGGTCACGTCCAAGTGGAGCAACACGTCGGAGACGACCCGGACGACGGTCGAGTGGTCCGGCCACGTGCTGCTGCAGCGCGTGCCGTGATCGGGGTGCGGAGAGCGGGGCGGCGGACCGTCGCGCCGCTCGCCGCGACGGCGGACGCCGTAGGCTGGCGGCACGATGCCCCCAATCCGACCGCTCCCCGTCCGATGATCCGTGTCGCGCTCGCGGACGACGAAGCCCTGATCCGCGGCGGACTCCGCTCGATGCTCGACGCGGAGTCCGACCTGGAGATCGTCGGCGAGGCCGCCTCCGGACGCGAGGCAGTCGAGCTCGCCCGGCTGAAGCGCCCCGACGTGATGCTGATGGACGTGCGGATGCCCGGGATGGACGGGATCGCCGCGACCGAGCGGATCGTGGGCGACAGCCTGCCGACGCGGGTGCTCGTGGTCACCACCTTCGACCTCGACGACCACGTCTATGCGGCGCTGCGCGCCGGCGCGAGCGGGTTCCTGCTCAAGGACACCGACCCCGACCGGCTGGCCGACGCGGTCCGCACCGTGGCGGCGGGGGATGCGCTGCTGTCGCCGCGCGTCACCCGCCGCCTGGTCGAGCACTACGTGGCCCGCCCGACGCCGACTCCGAGCGTGGCGTCGCGGCTCTCGACGCTGACCGAGCGCGAGCACGAGGTCCTGCACGAGGTCGCCCGCGGCCTGTCCAACGCGGAGATCGCCGATCGAATCCACCTGAGCGAAGCGACGATCAAGACCCACGTCACCCGGATGCTCGCGAAGCTCGAGCTGCGCAGTCGAACCCAGGCCGTCGTCTTCGCCTACGAGTCCGGACTGATCCAGGCCGGCGACGACCCCGCCGTGGTCCCATAAGCGCCCGTGACCGTCACGTCGACGTCCCGGATCGGTCGCGTACCGGTCCCAGCGCCACCGCCGCGCGTCGGCCTGGCGGTGGCGCTGGTCGTCTGGGGGATCACCGAGGCGATCGTGCTCGGCGGGAGCTGGCCGCTCGCAGCCCGGATCGGCTTCGCGGTCGTCACGATGGCCCCGGTCGTCGTGATCGACCGCTGGCCGTGGGCCGTCGTGGCGATCATGCTGCTCGGCACCGCGATCCAGTTCCGTGCGGAGGCGCTCGAGTTGAGCGTCACCCCGATGCAGGGGATCGTGATCGCCGGATGGGTGGCCGGCGCGACGATCCAGCGCCGGCAGTGGTCGATCGCGGCGCTGATCGGAGTGAGCGCCGTCTCCCTGGTCGCGACCCTCGGGGTCAGTCCCCTCGGGATCGGTGTCGCCTGCGCGATCGGGTGGACCGGTGCGCGGGCGACCCGCAGCGTGCGTGACCGTCGCTCCGAGGCGCTGAGCGTGCTGCGCACCGCCCGCCACACCAGCGCCGAGCTACGGCGCTCGGAGGTCGACGCGGAGCGTCGACGGCTGGCCCGCGAGCTCGATGTCGCGGTGCTGCGTGCGGCTCGCCGGATCGGGGCCGACGCGCGCCGCGCCGAGACGCTGCTCGACAGCGATCCGACGGGCGCCGCCGAGGCGCTGCGCACGATCGCCGGTACCGTCCGCGCCGCGATGCGGCAGATGCGCCAGGCGCTGGCCGTGCTCCGCCCCGACGACGACGGCGACGACGGCGGCAGTCCGCAGCCGGACGGACTGGCCACCGCGGTCTCCGCGCTGCGCAGCCGGACGGTGCCCGTCAGCGTCCGGGACCGGGGCGACGACGACGAGCGGGCAACGGCGCTGGCTGCCGCCCGGGTGCTCGAGATCGTGGCGCGGAGCGGCTGGCGCCCGCAGCGCGTCGAGCTGCGGCGGACCGACCACGGAGCGTGGATCCGGCTGGACGACCGCGGCCCCGTGACCGCCGACGAACGGCTGGCGCTGACCCGTTGCGCTGAGCGCGCCCGTCTCCACAACGGCACCGTGCGCGTCCGCCGTCGTCGACGCCCGTGGGACCTGGGGACGCGCACGACGACGGTGCACGTGCCGGTGCTGACCGGTGCCCCACGTCGGGGCCCCGGCCCGGTGGGAATCGCGGTCGGCGTGCTCGCCGCGGTCGCGACCGCCGTCGACATCCTCACCGGGGACTCGGTTCCGACACCGGCCGGGACCGGGCCGTCCGCCGTGGCGATCGCCGCGTCGTCGCTGCTGACGGGCGCCGCGGTCACCGCCGCCTGGACACGCCGGACGATCTTCCTGGCGCTGCTCGCCGTCGTCGCCTTCGTCCGGGCCTGGATCGTCGACTTCGTCGGACTCGACGCCACGTCGCTGCCGCTGTTGGCGTTCGCCTCCTTCGTCGCACCGCTGTGGCTGCACGACGCGCGGCAGCAGCGGGTCGTCGCCGCGACGCTCGCGACCGTCGGAACCGCGACCGTCCTGCTGGCGTGGTCGGACCAACCCGGGGTCAGCGACGTGGTGATCATGGTGATGTCGCTCGTCGTCCCGTGGGTGATCGCTACCGCGGTGCGCGACGCCGCAGACGACGCGTCCCGGCTGACCGTCCTGCGCTGGGCGACGGCCCGCGAGGACCTGATCGCGGCCCAGCAGGCCGTCGACGACGAGCGACGACGGGTCGCGCGCGACCTGCACGACCTGGTCGGCC
This sequence comes from Patulibacter sp., assembly GCA_052039575.1. Taxonomy (GTDB): domain Bacteria; phylum Actinomycetota; class Thermoleophilia; order Solirubrobacterales; family Solirubrobacteraceae; genus Patulibacter. The sequence continues at coordinate 2,689 of JBQGEK010000330.1, forward strand.
ACGGGCTGTCGCTGGTCAGCGTGCAGGCGTGGGGGGCCGAGCGGGCGCTGCCGCACGACGTCGAGCGCGCGCGCCAGGGGATCGCCGCGATCCGCCGGGTCGTCGCGAGCGCGGTCGGCGAGCTCGAGCGGCTGGTGACTCCGTGGGAGACGGAGTCCGAGACTCCGCGCGGCGGACACGGCGTGGCAGCGTCGACGGTCGGCAACGATGCGGTCGCGTCCGCCGAGGACCCGCGGACGGCACCGGAGTCGGCCTCGGACCGGCTCTCGATCGCCGACGTGATCGACGAGGCGCGCCGTTCCGGGCTGCCGGTGACCCTGGACGCCGACGCTCGGAACGGCTCGATCGAGGGCTGGCCGCCCGATGTCGCCACCGCGCTGCGGCGGGTCGTCCAGGAGAGCCTGACCAACGTCCTCCGCCACGCCGGCCCGGTCCCGACGACGGTTCGACTGCGGACCGACGCGTCGGTGGTCGTCCTCGAGGTCGTCAACGATCCGGGACGTCCCGAGATCGAGCCGGGACCGCCCGGCGGACTGGGCCTGGTGGGGATGCGCGAGCGGGTCGAAGGCCTCGGCGGCACGTTCCGCGCCGAGCCCGTGGGCGACCGCTTCCTGGTGACGGCGCGACTCCCCGTGCCCACCGAGCCGAGCTGATGCGTGTTGAGCTACTCATAGTGGCGTAACCCGCATCAGCACCACCGCCAACACGAGCTGATGCGTGTTGAACCACTCATAGTGGCGTAACGCGCATCAGCTCCACCGTCGGCCCGCGGCTAGGCCACCGTCCGTCCGCTGCCGACCACGCTGACCGACCCGGCGATCCGGACGAAGCCGCGGTCGCCCGGCCGCCAGGCCGGTACGCCGGGGCCGCGGTGGCGGACCCGCAGGCCGTCCGCCAGCTCGACCAGCACCAGCTGGTCGCGGCCGAAGTACTCGCGCGAGACCACCGTCACCGGCCGGGCGTCGGCGTGGTCGTCCTCGCGGAGCAGCCGCAGCTGCTCGGGGCGCAGCGCGACCTCGACCGTCCCGCGATGCCGCCCGGGATCGTCGACCGTCCCGACCGGGGTGGTGATCCGACCGTGCTCCGCGACCCCGGCGAGCACGTCGACGGTGCCGAGGAACTCCGCCGCCCAGCGCGTCGCCGGCTGCAGGTAGACCTGCTCGGGCGTGCCGACCTGCTCGACGGTGCCCGCCCGCATCAGCACGATCCGGTCGGCCAGGCTGAGCGCCTCGTCCTGGTCGTGGGTGACCAGCAGCGCACTCGTCCGCGACGCCTCGAGCACCCGCACCAGATCGCGTCGCAGCTGCCCGCGGAGCCGCGCGTCGAGGTTGGAGAACGGCTCGTCGAGCAGCACCACCCGCGGGGCCGGGGCGAGCGCGCGGGCCAGCGCGACCCGCTGCTGCTGACCGCCGGACAGCTCCTGCGGGCGACGGTGGGCGTGGTCGGCCAGGCCGACCAGCTCGAGCATCTCGGCGACCCGCGCACGGTCGGGTCGGCGCCCCAGGCCGTAGCCGACGTTCTGCGCCACGTCCAGGTGCGGGAACAGCGCGTAGTCCTGGAAGACCATCCCCAAGCCACGGCGGTCCGCGCCGACCGACGTCCGCCCGTCGGCGACGGTCCGGCCTTCGACCGCGATCGTCCCGGCGTCGAGCACCTCGAACCCGGCGATCAGCCGCAGCAGCGTGGTCTTGCCGCAGCCGCTCGGACCGAGCACCGCGGTCAGCGCGCCCGGTGCGGCGTCGAGGTCGACGCCCGCGACGGCGGGGACCCCACCGAACGCCTTGCGCACCCCGCGGCAGGCGACTGCGGGCAGCGCCGCTTCCTGCGAGACGTCCTCGATCCGGTCCACCGCGCTCACGGCCTGGGATCCTGTCGCATCCGACGTCACCGCCTGCTCCTCGTCAGCAGCACCAGCGGCGGGGCGGAGATCGCCAGCAGCACCAGCGCGGGCACCGCCGCCCGCTCGTAGACCGACAGGTTGGTCTGCTGCCAGAGCATCGTCGCCAAGGTGTCGAACCCGGTCGGGGCGAGCAGCACCATCGCCGGCAGCTCCTTGATCGCGGTCAGGAAAACCAGCGCCAGGCCGGCCAGCACGCCGGCCGACGACAGCGGCAGCACGATCGACGTGGCCACGCTCCACCGCGAGCGACCCAGTCCGCGGGCCGCGTCCTCGAGCGACGGCGGTACCTGGAGCAGCGTCGCACGCAGCACGCCGAGCGCCAGCGGCACGTACAGCAGGACCAGCGCGAAGACCGCCATCCCGAGCGTCTGGTACGCCCACGGCACCACGCGGATCCCGAAGAAGACCAGCGCCAGGGCGACGACGATGTGCGGCAGCGCGTAGCCGCCGTGGTGTGCCGCCTCGACCGCCCGGACCACCCGGTGCGCTCCGTAGCGGGCGCCCAGACGCGCCGCGGGGAACGCCAGCAGCACGGCGAGCAGCGCGGCCAGTCCGGCGGTCAGCAGCGAGTTGCCGGTGGCGTCCCGGATCGCGGCCCAGCCGACGACCTCGGTCCCCTGGGCGGCCCAGGTCACCAGCACCCCAACCGGCAGCACCAACGTGACCGTGACCAGCGTTCCGCAGAACGCCAGCGCCGGCACGCGCCAGCGCCCGAGCGGCACCGGGACGGCCTCGCGGGCGCTGCCCGGCCCGATCCGGTGGTGGCCGCCGCGCCGCCGGACCCGCGCCTCGAGCAGCACCAGCACCACCATCAGGGCGATCAGCACCAGCGCCAGCACCGCGGCCGACGTACGGTCGAAGCTGGCGCGGTAGGACTGGTGGATGATCCGGGTGAACGAGTCGAACCGCAGGATCGAGACCGCGCCGAAGTCGCTCAGCGCGTAGAGCCCGGCGATCAACGAGCCCGCCGCGACCGCGGGCGTCATCTGCGGCACGACGACGGTGCGGGCAATCCTCCACGGTCCGGCGCCGAGGTTGCGGGCGGCCTCGATCATCGCCGGATCGAGCCGCTGCAGCGCGGCGCGGGCCGGGATCAGGACCAGCGGATAGGTGAACAGCGTGAGCACCAGCCAGGCCCCGCCGAACCCGTAGATGCTCGGCAGCCGGTCGATCCCGAGCGGTCCGGCCAGCGTCTCCTGGACCAATCCGCGGGGGCCGAGCGCCGCCACGAGCACGTAGGCGCCGACGTAGCTGGGCACGACGAGCGGCAGCGCCATCAGCACGGTCCACGCCCGCCGCCCGGGCAGGTCGCTACGGACGGTCAGCCAGGCCAGCGGGATCGCGAGCGCCGCGGCCCCGGCCGCCACGCTGACCGCCAGCAGCGAGCTCTGACCGAGCAGGCGGACCGTGCGGTCCCGCCACAGCGCGTCGAACGCCCCGCTCGGGTTGCCCCCGACGACGATCAGCAGGTAGATCGCCGGCAGCGCCACCGCGGCGCTGACCGCGAGCGCGATCAGCAACAACGACGGGGGCGGCACGACGTGCCGCCCCCGCAGGAACGCTGATCGGGCGTTCGAAGCCATCCGCTACAGGATGCCCTGCTTCTCCAGCAGCTCGAGCGTGCCCTGCAGGTCGTCGATGTTGCTCAGATCGACTTCGGGACGCGGGATCTCGGTCAGCGGCGGCAGCGAGTCGAGCGCCTCGACGCCGGCCGCGAGCGGATACTCGGCGGTCTCGGAGCGGAAGAACTCCTGCGCCCGCTCGCCGAGCAGAAAGTCGACCAGCTGCTGGGCCTGCTCCTGCTTGTCGGAGCTGCTCAGCACCCCGACCCCGGCGACGTTCATCATCGAGCCGACGTCGTTCCGCGGGAAGGCCAGCGCGACCGGGTAGGCAGCGGGGTCCTTCTCCTCGGAGCGCTTCTGCGCGACGTAGTAGTGGTTGAGCAGGCCGAGCTCGACCTCGCCCGCGGCGATCGCGTCGCGCAACGCGCCGTTCTTCTCGTACGCCTGAGCGTCGTTGTCCTTCATCGCGGTGAGCCAGTCAGCGGTCCGGTCCTCGCCCTCGACCTCGCGCATCGCGGTCACGAACGCCTGGAACGACGCGTTGGTCGGGGCCCAGCCCACCTTTCCCTTCCACTTCTCGTCGGTCAGGCCGAAGACCGAGTCCGGCAGGTCCGACTCCTCGACCTCGCGCTTGTCGTAGGCGATCGTCCGCACGCGGCCCGACGTCCCGACCCAGCGGCCGTCGCTCGCCCGCGACGCCGCGTCGACCTTGTCGAGCGTGGCCTGCGGCAGCTCCGCCAGCCGACCGTCCTTCGACAACGCTCCGAGCGCCCCGGCGTCCTGACCGAAGTAGACGTCGGCCGGGCTGCGGTCGCCCTCCTCGCGGATCGTCGCGGCCATCTCGGCGCTGTCGCCGTAGCGAACATTCAGCTTCACGCCGTTGGCCTCCTCGAACTCCGCGAACAGCGGGGCGACGAGCTCCTCGTCGCGGCCCGAGTAGACGGTCAGCTCGGTAGCGGCGCCCGAGGCGTTGGTCGCCGCCGTCGGCTCGTCGTCGTCCGACCCGCAGGCGGTCAGTCCGACGGTGGCCACGGCAACGGCGCTCGCGAGCAGCACGGAGCGTAGGGATCGCATGAGACTCCTTGGAACGGAGGATGGAAACGGACGACGGAGACCCGTCGTCGTGCACGCTCGACCGTGATCGCCGGGGGCGCCGGAGTCGAGGTTAGAAGACCCTAACTCATCGATTCGGGAGTGGCGTCTCCGGGCCCATTTCGTACAGGTTTCGTTCAGGAAACGTGCCGAAACGGCCTCAGCGCGGCAGCAGGATCGAGAACCGTCCCCCGTCGGCTGCGTCGCAGACGACGTCTCCGCCCGCACCGCGCGCGAGTCGCCGAGCCAGCGCCAGCCCCAGCCCCGCACCCCCGGCCCGGTCGGGACGACCGCCGGACCCCGCGCCCCGGAACCCGGGTACGAAGATCCGCTCACGCAGTTCGTCCGGCACGCCCGGACCGTCGTCGGACACCGTCACCCGCACGCACCGCGGCTCCGCGACCGCCGCCACGTCGACCCGTGTGCGGGCGTAGCGGCCGGCGTTCTCGACGATCGGCGCGACGATCCGCTCGATCAGGTCGTTCGACGCGCCCAGCGTCAGGTCCTCGGCCGGGCGCTCGACGGTCAGCCGCACGCCGCGCAGGTCGAGTGGCGTCGACCACCCGGTCTCGATCCGGTCGAGCACGTCGGACAACTCGCTGCGCGCGCGGACGGGATCGCCCTCGGATCGGGCCGCCGCCATCAGCGATCCGACGATCCGCTCCATCTCCTCCGCCGCACGTCCGATCACGGCGAGCGCCTGCTCCCGTTCCTCCGGCGAGCGGTCGCGGGCCCGCAGCAGGTCGAGCTCGGCGACGATCCGCGCCAGCGGCGTGCGCAGCTCGTGGGAAAGCTCGGCGGACAGCCGTCGCGACTGCCGCAGGCTCGCCGCGAGGCGGTCGAGCAGATCGTCGAGCGCGCGGGTCAGCGCCCCGATCTCGTCGTCCCGCGGCTCGACCGCCAGCCGTGCGTCGAGATCGCGCTCGTTCCAGGCGGTTGCCGCCTGGGTCAGCTGCTCTGCGGGCCGCAGCGCCCGACCGACCGCCCACCAGGCGGCCGCCGCCACCGCGGCGAGCAGCAGCGCGCCCAGGCCGACCGACGCGACGAGCACCAGGCTGACCACCAGACCCCGCTCGGCGATCGGCTGCGCGGCCACGACCGCGCCGACCCGGCCCGACGCGGGGGCGTCGAGTGGCAGGGTGTAGAGCCGGACCCGCCCGGGCACGTCGCGGACCCCGCGATCGGCGCGAGCGGCCTCGCGGGCCTGACGCTGCACCGTCTCGTCGCCCGGTCCGCGGACGATCGCGTCGTCGCCGGAGAAGACCCAGACGCGGCTCGCGAGGTCAGGGTCGACCCGCAGCAGCGACGCGTCGATCCGGCCAGCGTCCGTCACGCGGACCGCTGCGACGGCGGCGAGGGCCGCGCTGCGGGCGCGAGCGTCGGCGTCGCGGTCGACGTCGGCGCGCAGCCCCAGGTTGGTGACGACCAGCAACGCTCCGAGTCCGATCGCCAGCGGCACCACGACCAGCAGCGTCAGCCGCTTGCGCAGCCCGCGGACCCGGGCCCCGCGGGCCCGCGTCGGTCCGCTCATTCGAGCCGGTACCCGAGTCCGCGCACGGTCACGATCGTGGCCGACGCGTCGATCGACTGGAGCTTGCGACGCAGCCGCCCGACGTACTGCTCGAGCGTGTTGTCGTGGACGATCGCCCCCGGCGACCAGCCGGCCGCGACCAGCGTGCTGCGCTCGAGGGTCTCGCCGTGCCCGTCGAGCAGCGCGGTCAGCAGCCGCAGCTCGGTCGGCGTCAAGTCGACCTGGCGGTCGCCGCAACGGGCGATCCGCGACGTCGGTGAGATCCGCAGGTCCGACCCGGGCGCGGTCCCGCTGCGGCGTCGCGCCAGCGCGAGCAGCCGCACCACCAGCTCGTCGAAGTGGAACGGCTTGACCAGGTAGTCGTCGCCGCCGACGTCGAACCCCGACAGCCGGTCGCTGAGCGCGTCGCGAGCGGTCAGGAACAGCACCGGCGCCGTCAGGCCCTGGTCGCGCAGCGCCCGGCAGACGTCGCGGCCGTCGGCGTCGGGCAGCGCGATGTCGAGCACCACCAGGTCGGGCGGAGGGGTCGCGGTGCCGCGCGTCATCGCGGTCGCCCCGTCCGCCGCCTCGTCGACCGCGAAGCCGTGCTCGCCCAGCCCCCGCCGGAGCGAGGACCGCAGGTCGTCGTCGTCCTCGACGAGCAGGAGCCGGAGCGGAGCCACACCCGCAGTATGGACCGACCCCCGCGGAAGTCGTAGTTCTCAGCGATGCCGCGACTCCCGGAAGTTCCCGGGCATCGAGGTGGTCGAGCCGTTCACCGCGTGATCGCGGGACGCTCCGGATCGGAGTCGTCGGCGGTCGAGGCGGCAACCGTCGGGGCAGTCGGCGGGGTCACGGTCGGGTGCTTGGGACGCCTCGGGGTGCCCCACAGCCGATCGCCGAGCACGGTCAGCGCCGCGGGGGCGAGCAGCAGCCGGACCAGCGTGATGTCCACGAGGATCGCGGCGGCCAGGCCGAATCCGGACATCTTCATCGTGGTGTCCGCGTCGGTGGCGAAGCCGAGGAAGACCGCGATCATGATCGCCCCGGCCGCTGCGATCACCCAGCGGGTCCGCGCCGTTGCCTCGGCGACCGCAGGCGGCACCAGGCCGCGGACATCGGTGCGG
>JBQGEK010000331.1:0-2642 GCA_052039575.1 Patulibacter sp.
TGCTCGATCAGGCCGCGTTCGTGGCTGCCGCGTCTGACGCGCCGCCGGAGCTCGTCACCTGGTCGCAGGGCGTCGCCCTGCGCTCGCCCGCGACGATCGTCTACACCTCCGGAACGACCGCGCACCCGCGGGGTGCGGTGCTGACGCACGAGGCGCTCGTCCGCACCTGGATGATGGTCGGCCGTCGCTGGCGGATCACGGCCGAGGACCGGTTCTGGGACCCCTGCCCGCTGTTCCACATCGCGGCGATCGGCCCGCTCGTCTACACGATCGGCCACGGTGCGGCGTTCCTCACGGACTCGCACTACGAGCCCGGTGCGGCGCTGGAGCACATCACCGGGAACGGCGCGACGCTGCTGTACCCGGTGTACCCGCCGATCACCCAGGCGCTGGTCGGGCACCCGACGTTCGCCGACGCCGACCTCTCACGGGTCCGCGCGTGGCTGAACGTCGGGCCGTCCGAGGACCTGGAGAAGACCGCCGCGGCGATCCCGCACGCGATCCAGATCTCGACCTACGGGGCGACGGAGGGCGGGCCCGTCACGCTCCACGAGCTGGACGACGACGAGCGCTCGCGGCTGACGACGACGGGTACGCCGCTCCCCGGCAACGAGGTGCGGATCGTCGACCCCGAGACCCGGGCGGAGCTGCCGGTCGGGACCCCGGGCGAGATCGAGTACCGGGGCTACAACGTGTTCAGCGAGTACTTCCGCGATCCGGACAAGACCGCGGCCTCGTTCGCGCCTGGCGGCTGGTTCCGTACCGGCGATCTGGGCGCGCTCGACGACGGCGGTCGGTTGTCGTTCCTGGGCCGCAGCAAGGAGATGCTCAAGGTCGGCGGCGAGAACGTCGCTCCGGCCGAGGTCGAGGGCTTCCTCGGCAAGCACCCCGCGGTCCACCTGATCCAGGTGATCGGCATCCCCGACGAGCGGCTGACCGAGGTGCCGGTCGCGTTCGTCGAGCTGAAGCCCGGCCAGGGCGCCAGTGAGGAGGAGTTGATCGCGTTCTGTCGCGACCGGATCGCCTCGTTCAAGGTGCCGCGGATGGTGCGGTTCGTGACCACGTGGCCGATGTCCGCGACCAAGATCCAGAAGAACAAGCTCCGCGCCGAGCTGATCGCCGAACTGGCCGCCGAGGTGACCGCATGAACACGACCACGCAGGGACTGGGGTTCGACCTCACCGACGAGCAGAAGATGCTCCGCGAGATGGTGCACGAGCTCGTCGAGCGCGAGTGCCCGAAGCCGGTTGCGCGCGAGCTCGAGGCCGCCGGCGAGTTCCCACGCGAGCTGGTGTCGGCGCTGGCCGACGCCGGGCTCTACGGGATCGGCATCCCCGAGGAGCACGGGGGGCAGGGCGGCGACATGATCGACCAGGTGCTGGTCTGCGAGGAGCTCTCGCGCACGCTCGGCGGCCTGTCGGTGGTCTGGCATCTGAACTGCTGGTCCGGCGGCAAGGCGCTGCTGCGGCACGGCTCGGAGGCCCAGCAACGTGAGCTCCTGCCCCGGCTCGCCCGCGGCGAGCTGCTGTTCGCGTTCGCGCTGACCGAGCCGGGCGGAGGCACGGACGTCCTCCGTGCGATGAGGACCCGCGCGACGCGGGTCGACGGCGGTTGGCGGTTGACCGGGACCAAGATCTGGTCGACGCTCGCGCACGTCGCCGATCGGGTGCTCGTGCTGGCGCGGACCAGCGACGAGAACCGTCCCTCGAGCGGGCTGACGATGTTCATGGTCCGACCGGACTCCGCGGGGTTCTCGGCCACGACGATTCCCAAGATCGGGATGCGCGCGCTGGGGTCCTGCGAGGTCGGGCTCGAAGACGTCTTCGTTGCGGACGAGGACGTGCTCGGCGAGGTCGGTGGCGGCTGGAAGCAGATCGTCGGCTCGCTGAACAGCGAGCGGATCATGACCGCCGCGATGTGCACCGGCATGCTCTGGGGCGTCCTGGAGGACGCGGTGGCCTACGCCCGCGAGCGGGAGGCGTTCGGCAAGCCGATCGGGGCGATGCAGGCGATCCAGCACGGGATCGCCGACATGGCGATGAAGCTCGAGAGCGCGCGGCTGCTGACGTACCGCGCGGCGTGGCTGGAGCGCGAGGGACGCGAGTGCGGGGTCGAGGCGACCACCGCCAAGTGCCTCGTCTCCGAGTACGCGACCGAGAGCGCGGACTTCGGGATCCAGGTCCTCGGTGGCTACGGCTACGCGGAGGAGTACGACATGCAGCGGTACTGGCGCGACGTGCGCCTCTACCGGATCGGACCGATCAGCAACGAGATGGCGCGGAACTTCGTGGGCGAGAGCCTCGGGCTGCCGCGGTCGTTCTAAGGGGGAGAGCAGTGGAGATCAAGGAGACCTTTCGGGTCGCCGTCCCGCCGGCGGAGACGTACCGGCTGCTGAACGACGTGGGAGGCATCGGCGGCTGCGTCGCCGGCGTCCAGGACGTTCGGGTGCTCGACGAGGATCGCTCCGAGTGGGACCTCGAGGTCCGCGCTGGGTTCATGGCGATGCAGATCGGCCTGACCGCGAGCATCGTGGATCGCGTCGACGGCGAGCGGATCACGTTCGAAGCGGAGGGCCAGGACGTACGGCTGACGGGCGATGTGACGCTCGGTGCCGCCGACGACGGCGGCACCGACTGCGCCGT
>JBQGEK010000332.1:0-5696 GCA_052039575.1 Patulibacter sp.
CATGATCAGGACCAGGGCGGCGGTCAGCACGCCGGTGTTGCCGGACTCCGGACCGAAGACCTGGTCGGCGACCGCGAAGGTCTCCAGCAGGTCGACGGTGCCCGTGTACTGGAGCAGCAGGATGACGCCGAGCATCATCCCGATGTCGCCGACCACGTTGATCACGAACGCCTTGATGCCGGCGCTGGTGGCGGTGCCGCGGCGGTACCAGAAGCTGATCAGCATGTAGCTGGCGGCGCCGACGAGGCCCCAGCCGACGATCAGCAGCACGAAGTTGCCCGCCAGCACCAGCAGCAACATCGAGAAGACGAAGAAGTTCAGGTACGCGAAGAACCGCGTGTACCCGGCATCGCCCTTCATGTAGGCGATCGAGTACAGGTGGATGAGCATCGAGACGCCGGTGACCACCAGGATCATGATCAGCGACAGCGGATCGACGAGGATCTCCATCTTCACGTCGAGCCCGGCGACCGTCGCGTAGTCGTAGAGCGACGACGCAATCTGGCGCTCACCCTCGCCGTGACGGCCGAGCAGGCTGAACAGCGAGATCAGGCTGAAGACGAAGGCCAGGCCGACCGACGCGGTCCCGATCACACCGGCGACGCGGCCGCGCCAGACACGGAAGCCCAGGCCGAGCAGGACGGCCCCGAGCAGGGGCAGGATCAGGACGATCCATGCGGCATCGGTAGGACTCATCCGCGCAACTCCCGCATCTCATCGACGTCCACCGCGACACGGTTGCGGTACATCGCGACCACGATTCCCAGGCCGACGGCGACTTCCGCCGCGGCGACCACCATCACGATCAGCGCGAAGATGTGGCCTTCGACGGCGTTGTGCCTCAGCGCGAACGTGATCAGCGCGAGGTTGCCGGCGTTCAGCATCAGCTCGAGGCTGACCAGGATCAGCAGCGGATTGCGGCGTGTCAGCACGCCGATCGCACCGATCCCGAAGACGAGGGCGGAGACCGCCAGGAACCACCCGCTGCTCATCGTGCGTCCTCGTCGTCGCGGCCGTCCTCGGGCGCCGGACTCGTCGGCGGATCCTCGGTGGACGGCTGAGGCGTCGGCGGATCGATCCCGGGGGTGCCGGGGTCAGCCGGCCGCGGCGGGTCGGTGCTGGGGGTGCGCACGTCGGCCGGCGGCGCGTCCTCGGACGGCAGCTCGTCGTCCGGCGCGTCGTCCTGCCGTTCACGGCGACGGTCGTCGGACCGCTCGCCGCGTGCGGCGGGATCACCCGCACTCGGCGCAGCGGGCATCGACGGGCCGTCGGCCGAGGGGGCGTCGTCCGACGCTCCCAGCGTCACGGAGCGGGCGCCGGGGTTCGGGTTGATCGCGCCGACGCCCTCGCGCATCGAGCCGACGCCGCGGGGCGCAAAGAGCTCGGAAGCCGAGATCATCTTCTCCTCGTCGGGCAGCACGCCGCTGCGGCGACGCGCCAGGACGATCGCGCCGACCGCGCCGACCAGCAGCAGGAACGCGGCGCCCTCGAACGGCAGCAGGAAGCGGGTCAGCAGCAGCTCGCCGATTGCACTCGGCGATCCGAACCCGGCCTCGACCGCACCGGACTTGTCGTCGATCGCCTGGAGGCCGGTGCCGAGCACCGCGATCCCGACGGCGACGGCGAGCGTCGAGGCGATGCCGTACGAGAGCAGCCGCAGATTCGGACCGTTCCCGCCGGTCGGCGTGTTGACCGACCCGTCGGCCTGGGTCGTCCCGCCGACGTAGGCGTTGACGAAGACGTACAGGACCATCACCGCCCCGACGTAGACCATCACCTGCACCACCGCGATGAACTGCGCGTAGAGCATCAGGAACAGCATCGACAGCGCCAGCAGGTGCATGACCAGCGACAGCACCGCGTAGAACGGGTTGCGCAGGGTCACGGCGCCGAGCGCCGCGACGACCGCGATCGGTCCGAAGAAGAAGAAGAGGATCTCGTCCATCGACTACTCGCCCTCCGCCCGCAACGGGGTCCGGACCGGCGGCTCCTGGAGCAGCATCTCCTTGGTGAAGATCAGGTCCGAGCGGTTGTAGTCCGCCATCTCGTAGTCGTGCCCCATCGTGATCGCGTCGAACGGGCAGGCCACCTCGCAGTAGCCGCAGAAGATGCAGCGGCTGAGGTTGATCTCGTAGACCGCCGCGTAGCGCTCGCCGCCGGACACACGGTCCTCCGGGTCGTTCTCGGCAGCGACCACGCGGATGCAGTCGGCCGGGCAGGCGGCGGCGCAGAGCGAGCAGCCGACGCACTTCTCGAGGCCGGTGTCCTCGAACTTGTGGAGCCGGTGGCGCCCGCGGAAGCGCGGGTAGACCGGGGTCTTCTCCTCGGGGTACTGCACGGTCTTGGTGCCTTCGACCACGCGGCCGAAGGTCGTCTTGAGACCGCGCAGGCTCTCGCCGAAGACGCGGTAGACCCCGCCGAGCCCGCCGGGCTCGGGGCCTCGCTGGACTTCGACGACGTCGTTACCGGGATGCCAGGACATGAGGGAAGCCTCCGACGAGATGGTCGGTTCCAAGGTCAGTCATCAGAACGCCACGAGGACGATCGCGGTGACGAGGACGTTGACGGTGGCCAGCGGCAGCAGCACCTTCCAGCCGAACGACATCAGCTGGTCGTAGCGGACGCGTGGCGTGCTGGCGCGGATCCAGACGATGAACATGACGATCAGGAACGTCTTGCCGAGCACCACGAACGGGTCGACCCAGCCGGGAGGATCGATGCCGAACGGCAACGTCCAGCCACCGAGGAAGAGCGTCGTGAACATCGCACCGGCCATCACCAGGTGCGTGTACTCGGCCACGTAGTAGAGGGCGAAGCGGCCGCCGCCGTACTCGGTCATGAAGCCGGCGACGAGCTCCGAGTCCGCTTCCAACAGGTCGAACGGCGCGCGGTTGATCTCGGCGAGGGTCGCCAGGAAGAAGATCGCCGCGCCGACGATCTGCGGGATGATGAACCAGAGGTTGTCGCCCTGGTACTCGACGATCTCCGACAGCGAGAGCGAGCCCGCCGTCATCACCACGCCGACCAGTGCGAGCGCCTGCGACGCCTCGTACGAGATCAGCTGGGCCGCGGAGCGCATCGCGCCGAGGAACGAGTACTTCGAGGACGACGACCAGCCGCCGAGCAGCACGCCGTAGGCGCCGACCGCGCTGAGCGCGAAGAAGACGAGCAGGCCGATGTCGGAGTCCAGGCCGTAGAGGCCGAACTTCGTGCCGAGGATGTCCTGCGGCGCGCCGCTGAACGGGACCAGGGCGAAGGTCGCCAGCGCTGCGACCATCGAGATCAGCGGCGCGATGACGAACAGCCAGCCGATCGCGCCACGCGGACGGAACTGCTCCTTGAACAGCAGCTTGCCGATGTCGGCCATCGGCTGGAGCGACCCGTAGGGGCCGACGCGGTTGGGGCCTGGCCGGTTCTGGAACCGGCCGAGCAGCTTGCGCTCGAGCAGCAGCGCCACCGGCACCAGCGAGAAGCCGATCCCGAAGATCACCAGGGTCTTCAGGATCTGCGCCCACCAGGGCTCGTAGAAGTTGACCTCCGCGAGCAGGGTCATCCGGCTGCCACCTCGCTCCGGACGAGCTCGACCGAGACGGTGGGCAAGCCACCCGCCTCGTCGAGATCGCCCCGCAAGGCGTCAGCGCTGCGGGCTCCGATGCCGGTCTCGAGGAAGACACTGCCGCGCGGCGACGTGGTACGCAGGTGCGCGACCGCGTCGACCGTCGTCGTGCCCGCCGAGACCCGCACCGGCTGACCGTGGCGGATGCCGCGCTCTGCGGCATCGTCCGGGTTCAGCTCGGCCCGCTGCTTCGGGGACAGGAACTTGAGGGCCGGGGCGTGCTCGACCTCGGGCGACGCCCAGACGGAACGGAAGCTGCCGAGCCGCAGGGCGCCGTTGACCGGGGGCGCCGCGACCGGGGCATCGAGCGTGAACGGCCCGGAGTCGCCGGCGGGGAACTGCGCCGCCGCGGGGCGGTCCTGCCAGCGCACACCGAATCCGCCGATCTCGTCGTGGGTGATGCCGTCGTAGAACGGCACGGCCTCAGCCAGCTCGGACGTGACCATCATCGAGGTCAGCGCGGTCGACTGACCGCCGAGCGACGTCAGCAGCTGGGTCAGCGTCTGCCACGCGGGGACCGCGCGGCCCTGGCGGGCGACCGCCGGACGCAGCCGCTGCAGGCGGCCGTCGGGATGGGTGATCGTCCCCTCCTTCTCGGCGCCGGCCTCGGCCGGGAAGACGACCGTGGCGTGGTCGCGAACGCCCTCGGTGAGGAACGCCGCGTGGGCGACCACGCCGGACGCGGCCCCGAGCGCCCGGTCCCAGACCGCACGGTCGGGGAAGCTCGCGACCGGGTCGCTGTGCAGCAGGTAGAGCGCGCGGATCTGGCCGTCGATCGCCGCCTGGGCGATCTCGCGGCTGCTGCGGCCGACCGCGGCCGGCTCGCTGAAGCCCGGTCCGACGTTCGGCAGGAAGCCGATCTCGCGCAGGCCACGGGCGTTGCCGCTCGACGGGACCTGCAGCAGACCGGAGCCCTTGCGGCCGTCGAGCAGGCCCAGCCGACCCGACAGCTTGAGCAACGCGCGGCCCGCGTTGTCGGCGTTGCGCGTCGGCCCGTCGCCGAGTCCGTGGGTCAGCCGCTCGCCCCAGAGCACGACGACGTCCTCGCCGGCCTCGCGGAGCATCCGCGCCAGGGCCTCGACCGTGTCCGGGTCGGCGCCGGCGGCATGCGAGAGTCCGGCGACGTCGCCGACCCCGCCGATCGCGGCGTCGAGCGCGCAGACGAAGGCCTCCCCCGCGCCCGGCGCGAACCGGACCGAGATCTCGGCGTTCGGGTCGAGGCTCGAGGGACGGCTGGTGGCGACCGCCAGCCGGACGCCGTTGCGTCGCACGCCCTTGCGCAGCCGCAGGTCGACCACCGGCATGTCGTCGACGGGCTCGGTGTCGAGCACCAGCACCGCGTGCGCCCATTCGAGGTCCGGCACGGTGGCCTGGGCCTCGGGCGCGTCGAGCGCGGCCTGGAGGCCCGCCGACACGACGCCCGACGGGCGGCTGTCGAAGTCCCGACTGTCGAGCGCCTCGGTCATCAGCCGGCGCAGCAGCCAGCCTTCCTCGTTGCTCGTACCGCCGCCGGCGAGTGCGCCGACACGGCCGACGGCACCCTGGAGCAGCGTCGAGGCCTCGGCGATCGCGCGGTCCCAGCTGACCGGGACCAGGTCGTCGCCGTCGCGCAGCAGCGGCTCGGTGACCCGCTCGTCGACGTAGGACGACTGGTAGGCGAACCGGCCGCGGTCGCAGAGCCAGCCGTCGTCGACGTCGTGGTTGTCGCGCGACAGGACGCGCATCACGCGGTCGTCGCGAACGGTGTAGCTGATGTTGCACTGGCCGGGGCACATCGTGCAGACCGAGCCGGACTGCTCGATGTCCCACGGACGGGCGCGGAACCGGTACGCCTGGCTGGTCAGCGCGCCGACCGGGCAGAGCTCGATGATGTTGCCGCTGAACGGCGCGACGTACGGGTGACCGTCGAAGGTGCCGACGTAGGTCGCGGCGCCCCGCTCGTTGAGGATCAGCTGGTAGTCCTCGGAGACCTCCTGCGAGAACCGCACGCAGCGGTAGCAGAGGATGCACCGCTCGCGGTCGATCGCGATCAGCGGGCTCAGCTCGACCGGCTTCTGGAAGTGCCGCTTGGGCTCCTGGA
>JBQGEK010000333.1:0-2061 GCA_052039575.1 Patulibacter sp.
GCTCGGATTCCACGGATCGAAGTCGTCCGCGAGGACGTCGAGGTCGACGGTCGGCGTCTGCAGCATCGCGCTCTCTCCCAGTAGTAGGCCAGGGGTTCCCCTGCTCGATCTCAGGATACTTATCATCGACTTGGAGGGGAAGGGTCGGTGTCGGGCGATCGGCGCGTTCGCGCGGGGTCGGGTCCGCGGCGCAGAAAGCTAAAGGTCACGATGAAAGGCATTTTGCGCGGGCCTTTGCGACGGCGGCAGCAGGCCGAACGTGGGCCTTTCCCCTCGGACGGAGGGCTTGCGTATAGTGAGTCCTCAATTAGAGGACACCTAATTGACGGGCTCGCGGATCTGATCGTTGATCCGTCGAGCACGTAGCCCACGAAACAAGGGAGAGATCGGTGTTGTTCGGAACCAAGCGGCGTGTGCGCACGCTGACACTGGCGGTGACCGCTGCCGCCGCGGTTGGATTGGCCGGCTGTGGGGGCGGGTCAGACTCGTCGGGCGGCTCCAACGGATCAGAGGAGGCGTCGGCCCCGGCCACGACCGTCGGCGGCACGCTGCGGTACGTGACCGGCATCGAGCCGCCGAGCCTGAACCCCGTGGTCGTCGCCAACCGGCTTCCGCAGAACATCGCGTTCGCGGTGATCGAGCGGCTGGTCGACAAGTCGGCGGACAACGAGCCGAGCTTCGACGGTTTGGTCACCGAGGTGGCTCGCGTCGACGACGATACGTTCTCGGCAACGATCCGCGAAGGCGTGACGTTCACCAACGGCGAGACGTTCGACGCCGAGGCCGTGAAGTACTCGATGGACCAGCAGAAGGCGACGCCCGGTGGCGTCAACCTCGGCGGGACCGTCGACGCGGTGCGGGTCACGAGCCCGACCACCGTCGAGTTCGACGTGCTTCAGCCGACCAGCCAGAACGCGATGATCGCGATGATGACCGAGGTCTTCGCGATCCCGCCGAAGTACTACGAGGACGAGGGCCCGGACAAGTTCGGCCGGGCGCCGATCGGCACCGGGCCGTTCAAGTTCGTGCGCTGGCAGTCGGGCCGCGAGATCACGCTCGAGCGCAACGATGACTTCTGGCGCGAGACGGCGAAGCTCGACGGCATTCGCGTCACGTTCAACAAGAGCGACTCCGGCCGCGTCGCGCTCGTCAAGGCTGGCGATGCGGACATCACCGGCCCGGTGGCGCCGGCCGTGTTCCGGGGGGCCGAGGGCCCGGGGATCCGGACCGCCGAGCGTGACGGCGCGCTGATGTCGTTCCTCGGCTTCTCTCGCGAGGCGCCGGTCAACGACGAGAAGCTCCGCGAAGCCGCCAGCCAGGCCGTCGACCGCGATGCGATCGCCAATCGGGTGCTGATGGGTCAGGCAACGCCGCGAAGGACCCTGTTCTACCCCCAGTTCGACAACGACTCGAACACCGACTACGCGCCGGCCTTCGACGCGGAGAAGGCCAAGGAGGTCGGCTCGGGCCTCGGGAACCCCAGCGTTACGCTGAGCTACCCGTCCGGGGCGTACCCGCTGGACACGCAGATCGGCCAGGCCGTCGCGCAGTCGCTCACGGACGTCGGCCTCCAAGTCACGCAGGAGCCGACCGAGCAGGCGGCGTTCACGACCCGCTGGGTCGCCAACGAGTTGAAGGGCGTGTTCCTCGCGTACTACGAGCTCCGCTACCCCGACCTGAGCTACTTCGGTAACTCGTTCTTCAGCTCCAAGGGCGTCTTCAAGTACTGCGCGTCGCCGGAGCTCGACAAGCTCGGCGCCGAGGCGCGGAGCGAGGACGACGCCGAGCAGGCTCAGGCGCTCTACGACCAGATGCTCGAGGACGTCGTGGCGAAGCAGCGGTGCATGATCCCGCTGTACCAGCTCAAGGACAACTACACGATGACCGACAAGATCGAGGGCTTCAACGCGCGGTTCGACCAGACGTTCAGCTGGGCACAGCTGGGCCTGTCGACGCAGCAGTAGTCCGAGAATCCACGACGTGGGGGGGGGCCGGGCGGCCGCGGCGGGCCCCCGGCGGGGCGCGCGGGGGGGGGGGGGGGGGCCGGGGGGGGGCGGGGCG
>JBQGEK010000334.1:0-1853 GCA_052039575.1 Patulibacter sp.
CTGGGGGCGGTGGCGCTGGCGTGCGACGGGCCCGCGTTCTCCTACAACGACTTGGGCGTCCGCGCGAGCGCGCTCGCGCTCCAGCGGTTCCCGCAAGCCAACGCGTCGTTCGTGGACGGCGCGTTCCTGCGCCACGAGCGCGTGAACGTCGGCGTGGCCGTGGCGGCCCAGGGTGCGCTGGTGGTGCCGACGATCTTCGACACCGACCGGAAGTCGCTGACCGAGATCGGCGCGACCGTCCGTGATCTCGCCGGGCGCGTCCGTGACGGCCGGGTCGGACCGGCGGACCTCGACGGCGGCACCTTCACGGTGAGCAACCTGGGCATGTACGGGGTCTCCGCGTTCACCGCGGTCATCAACCCGCCGCAGGCGGCGATCCGGGCGGTGGGGGCCGTCGTCGAGGAGCCGGTGGCTCGCGGCGGCGAGGTGACGATCGGCAAGCGGATGACCCTGACGCTGTCCTGCGATCACCGGATCCTGTACGGGGCGGACGCCGCGGAGTTCCTGGCGTGCGTCCGGTCGTTCCTGACCTCCCCGTGGAGTCTGGTGCTCGATACCGGAGCGACCCCCGGTACGCACCCTCTGTAGTGCCGGACCCGTGATGCGCGTCGCGCGGGTCGAAGACCTGGGCGAGCCGTCGCGGCTCCTGGTGCTCCAGTGGCACAACGCGGGCGGTGGCGCCGGGCCGTGGGGGCGATCGGTACCACCGCCCGCGCTCGTGGCCCGCTGGCGTCAGGCGTGGCCGCCGCAAGCACCGCGCGGGCTTGCCCACCGCTTGCAGCGAGCTCTTCGGGGTGGGTGAGGTGCGATCCGGAGAACGTGCAGCCACTGGCTGCACGCCGTGAATCCCCAGCAATCGCCGCCTATATCGTGCGCTTCAGGCACGAGCGCCTGAAGAAGCCCCCGAGATCGCCCACGATCCCGCCGCACCCCAGAACGCAAGAACCCGCGCCGGAGCGGGGGTTCTGCCCTAGGTGTTGTGCCCACGGTCTTGGTGAACGCGGCTGATCGGTGGCCGATCGTTCAGGGCCGTGTGAGGACGACGCCGGTTGTAGTACCTGAGCCAGGAGCGTAGCGCGCGGTTTCTGGCCGTCGAAGACGGCCAGATCCGGGCGTGCGCCCACTCCTCATCCAACGTCCGGATGAACCTCTCGACCTTGCCGTTCCACTGCGGCGTCCTCGGCGGAATCAAGATGTGCCGCGCACCCAAGTCCGAGAGAGCCGCCGCGAAGCGGCGGCTGTTCTTGTAAGCCATCGCGTTGTCGGTCATCACCGCCTCGACCGGTCCGCAGCCCTGCTCGGCAAACCACGCCGCGGCTCTGCGGATCACCGTCGCAGCGGTATCGCCACGGTCATGACGATGCAGCTCGACGTAGGCCAGCCGGGTGCGGTCATCGACCACGCAATGCGCGTACTCGCCTCCGGCGCCGCGGCTCTTGTGCTGCTCGGAGCGGTCACCGTGCGCCCAATGGCCGGGCCGCGAAAACCGCGTCAGGTGCTTGACGTCCAGGTGCAGCAAGGCCCCCGGCTCGGCCCACTCGTAACGCCGGGATGGCCGAACCGGCTTGGGCGAGCGACGCCGACGACCGCACCCGTTGCGGGCCAGAACCTTGTAGATCGTCGAACGGCGATACCCCACCAGACCCGCCAACCGAGCAGGCCCGAGATTCGTGCGCTCCCGCGCCAACAGGATCCGCTGCTCAACTTCCACCGACAGCCGCCACGGACACGACCTGGGCACCGGTGGCCGAGACCGCAGGCACGACCTGGACGCCCGCTCCGCGGGCGTGGCGTCCTTACAGCGGTGCCACCAGCGATGCGCGGTGGCGCGGGGGGCGGGGGACTGATTGTAG
>JBQGEK010000335.1:0-1950 GCA_052039575.1 Patulibacter sp.
GCGTAGGTGAAGCTCGCGCTGGCGCTCGCGGACACCTCCGAGGGTCCGCTGCCGACCGTCGTCTGGGGCTCGACGTTGTCGGGCCGGTCACGCAGCTCGACCTGGTCGAGGCCGATGTAGTCGCTGTTGGTGCCGAGCGGACCACCACTGGTGACGTAGTACCGAAACGCGAGGCATCCGGTGCCCGGGGGCATCGGCGGCAGGGTGGCGGTGAACTGCGTCCACGTCGCCGGGTAGACGCCGGTGACCAGCGCGGGATTGACCGTCGTCAACAGCGTGGTGAAGTCGCCGAAGCCGGCCGCCGACGTCCCCGGATCGCACGACCCGTTGGTCGAGACGCGGACCTCGAGCCGGTCCGGGTACTCGGTTCCGCCCGCCGGGGTGGTCGGACGCCGGGTGTAGAACGACACGGTGTCACCCTGCGTCAAGTCACTCTGGAGTGGCGTGATCAGCCAGCTGCTGATCGTGTTCGCTCCGGTCGTGGCCGCGAAGTTCGCGGCGGCGTAGGCGTTGTCGGCCCCGTTGTAGGCGTTGAACGGCCCCGGTGTCGGGGTCGCGGTCGTCGGGGTGCCGGGGAACCAGGCCGGCTGCGACCCGACCGAGCTGCTGTTGTTCTGGATCGTCCAGCTGGCCGGCCAGCTGTCGAAGCTCTCGGTGAGGTCCGCGGCGCCCGCGGTGGTGGTCGGCACCGCCGCGAAGGCGATGAGGCCGGCGAGCAGCACACCGCGCAGGCGACGGCTCCGTGGTCGGCGGGTGGGCCAGGAAGATGGATGATGCACGCGAGCGATCGTAGCCGGTACACGTGCACTCCGTGGTCACTTTCGTCAGTGAGACACCACCTCTGCCGAGAGACCGGTACCCACACGGTCGTTCCTACTCGCCGTCCCACGCGCCGGCTGCCTGCCACCGATGGCGGCGCGCCGGGTGAGGTGACGCCGGGTCCGTGCGTTCCGTACCGCTCGGAGTCGACGAACTCGAAGTCGGGGGACGCCCGGCCGTGGGTCGTTACTCCCCGCCGAGCGGGGCGTTGGCGTCGCGGCCGACCTGGATCATCCGCTCGATCGGCAGCTGGGCGCGCTTGGCGACGTCGTCCGGCACCTTGACCAGACCGGTGCCGTCGCGCAGACAGTCGCGGACCTTCTCCAGGGTGATCATCTTCATGTAGCCGCACGCCGCGTTGACGTTGGCCGGGATGAAGTCGACCTCGGGCGCGGCCATCCGCAGCGGGTGCAGCATGCCGGTCTCGGTCGCGACGATCGCGGTGCGCCGCGAGCCGTCGGCCGCCGGGCCCTTCTTCGCCTCGTCCTCGGCAAAGTCGAGCATCCCCCCGGTCGAGAGCATGTGCACGCCGGTCGCGTCGATGTCGCCCGCGGCGACGTACTCCATCGCCTGGGTCGAGCAGCCGCACTCGGGGTGGATCAGGAAGTCGGCGTCGGGGTGCTCCGACCGAACCTTGTCGATGTCCGACGGCCGGATCCCGGCGTGGACGTGGCACTCGCCGTCCCAGACGTGGAACCGCGACGCGAAGCCCTCGGTCGACTCCCCGCGCTCGCGCCGCTCCTGCTCGATCCGCTTGGCGACGTACGAGCCGAGGAACATGTCCGGCCCGAAGAGGATCTCGACGTCGGCGCCGTGGTCCCGGTAGATCCGCTCGACGACGGGCACCGCGTTCGACGAGGTCACGCAGTAGTCGGTCAGCGCCTTGACCTCGGCCGTGGTGTTGACGTACATCACCGTGATCGCGCCGGGGTGCTTGGCCTGCCACGCCCGCAGCTGGTCGGCGGTGATCGAGTCGGCCAGCGAGCAACCCGCGTCGACGTCGGGGATCAGCACCGTCTTCTCCGGGCTGAGCACCGACGCGGACTCGGCCATGAAGTGCACGCCACAGAAGACGATCGTGTCGGCGTCGGTCTTCGCCGCCTCGATCGAGAGACCGAGCGAATCACCGAC
>JBQGEK010000336.1:0-5254 GCA_052039575.1 Patulibacter sp.
CTGAAGATCTGGACGGCGTGGTTCTCGGCGAGCGCGGTGCCGACGGCGTTGGTTCCGGCGGCCCGTTCGCTCCAGTCGGCACCGGCCTCGAAGGCCATGTCGACGCTCGCCCGCTCGACCACGCCCTGGGGGCCGTCGACCCACAGCAGGACGCCGTGCTCGTCGCTGATCGCGAAGACGTACGGCGCGCTCGCGGCCAGGTCCCGGAGCGCCCGGGACAGCGTGCTCCGGACGGCGAGCAGCGGGTGCTCGGCTCGGCGAGCGGCGAGCATCTCGGCGTCGAGCGGCAGCGTGGCGCGGATCGTCGCGGGATTCACTCCCGCTGCGGCCGAGCGCTGCCACGAGCGGTCGACGACGGCCCGGACCGCGTCGCCGACCCGGGCCCCGGACCGCGCCGATTCGTGGGCCTCGGCGAGCAGCAGGGCGTGGCGGAGCGGGTCCGCTGCCGCGTCGACTGCCACCCAGGGATCGAGCCTCGTCCGTGTCATCGGGGTGGTTCGATCGTACGCGTCGCACCGCGCGTTGCGGGAGGGAACGGCATCGGGGCCGTCGGCGTCGTCGGGGGCGTCCGTGGGAAGGGAGCACAACGGCAGTCCGTGACGGGTGAACGGGATGAACGTGGCGCGTTGCCGCTCGCCATCGGCAACGTGGCTGCAACGTCGCCGGGCGTACGTTCGTGCCGTACCCGCTACCCGGGCACCAGGCCCGACCGGCGATTCAGACAGAGAGAGGCACGTCGTGGCCACCACCACCGTCACCCCCGCCCAGCACGCCCAGGCGTTCCTCCAGGGAACCAAGCGCCTGCTGATCGACGGCGAGCTCGTCGATGCGGCCTCGGGCCGCACGTTCGAAACCCTCGACCCCGGCACCGGCGAGGTCCTGGCGCAGGTCGCCGAGGGCGACGCCGCCGACATCGACCGCGCCGTCGCGGCGGCCCATCGTGCGTTCGTTGGTCCCTGGTCCAAGCTCAACCCGTCCGAGCGCGGGCGGGTCCTGCACCGGATCGGCGACCTGATCATGGAGAACGCCGAGGAGCTGGCCGAGCTCGACAGCCTCGACAACGGCAAGCCGAAGGCCGTCGCCCAGGCCGCCGACGTGGCCCTGGCCGCCGACCTGTTCTGGTACATGGCCGGCTGGGCCACGAAGCTCAAGGGCGGCACCGTCAACCCGTCGGTCCCGTACCTGCCCGGCGCGGAGTTCCACGCGTACACGCTGCGTGAGCCGATCGGCGTCGTCGGCCAGATCATCCCGTGGAACTTCCCGTTGCTGATGGCCGCGTGGAAGCTCGGACCCGCGCTGGCGACCGGCAACACCGTCGTCCTCAAGCCCGCCGAGCAGACGCCGCTGTCGGCGTTGCGGCTGGGCGAGCTGATGCTCGAGGCCGGGCTGCCGAAGGGCGTCGTCAACGTCGTCCCCGGCTACGGCGAGACCGCCGGCGCCGCGCTGGCGTCGCACCCCGACGTCGGCAAGGTCGCGTTCACCGGATCGACCGAGGTTGGCAAGCTGATCGCCCGTGCCGCGACCGGCAACCTCAAGCGGGTCTCGCTCGAGCTCGGCGGCAAGTCGCCGAACATCATCTTCGACGACGCCGACGTCGAGGCCGCGATCGCCGGCGCCGCGCAGGGGATCTTCTTCAACCAGGGCGAGGTCTGCTCGGCCGGATCCCGCCTGTACGTCGCCGAGCAGCACTTCGATCAGGTCGTCGAGGGCGTCAGCAACGCCGCCAAGGGAATCAAGGTCGGCTACGGCCTCGACGCCGACACCGAGATGGGCCCGCTGGTCTCGCAGGAGCAGTTCGACCGGGTCACCGGCTACCTGAAGAAGGGCCAGGAGGAGGGCTCGTCCGCGACGACCGGCGGGAACGCGATCGACCGTCCCGGCTACTACGTCGAGCCGACGGTGATCACCGGGGCCGGCGCGGACCACGCGATCGTCCGCGAGGAGGTTTTCGGTCCGGTGATCGCGGCGCTGCCGTTCAGCGACGTCGACGACCTGGCCCGCCAGGCCAACGACTCGCACTACGGCCTGGCCGCCGGCGTCTGGACCCGCGACATCTCGAAGGCCCACCAGCTGGCCAAGCGGATCCAGGCCGGCACCGTCCACATCAACACGTACCACGTGTTCGCGGCCGAGCTGCCGTTCGGCGGCTACAAGCAGAGCGGCTGGGGGCGTGAGATGGGCGAGGAGGTCCTCAACAACTACATGGAGACCAAGTCGGTGATCGTCGCGATCTAGGGCGACGGTCCTCGCCCGGCGGATCTGGGAGGGCCGCCGGGCACTGGTGTGCGGTTTGCCCGCTCACAGCGGGGGAACTGCACGCCAGTGGTGCGGAGGTGGAGCGAGCGGTGGCGAGCGGGTGCGGTCGCCGTCGGCGTAGCCTGTAGTCGATGCCCTCCGTGCGGAACCCGCGGTGACGAGCGCCGCCTACGATGCGGTGATCGTCGGGGCGGGCTCGGCGGGCTGCGTGCTCGCCGCCCGGCTGAGTGAGAACCCCGACCGCCGGGTGCTGCTGATCGAGGCCGGACCGGTCTTCGCCGGTCTCGACGCGATTCCCGAGGCGCTGCGCGACGAGCGGACGTTCCCGCAGGAGCACCTCTGGTCGTACGAGGGGTTTCACGAGGCCGGGGCGGACCCGGTGTCGGTGGCCCGCGGCCGCGTGCTCGGCGGATCGGGGTCGGTCAACGGCGTGATCTACCAGCGCGGGCTGCCCGAGGACTACGACGGCTGGGGCTCGCCGCTCTGGACCGACGCGGCGCTGCGGCCGTTCTTCGACCGGATCGAGGACGAGCGGGAGCGCGAGGGCAGCGGTGGCGTCCTGCCGATCACCCGGATCGGCCGCGCAGGCTGGGCGCCGTCGCACCGCGCGTTCCACGACGCACTGCGCGACCTCGGCGCGCCGGAGAACCCCGACCTGCTGCACGCGTCCAACCAGGGCGTCGGGCCGTATGCCCGCAACAGCGCCGACGGGACGCGGTTCAGCGCGGCGGTCGCCTACCTGCTGCCGGCGTTGGGACGGCCGAACCTGGACGTCTGGGGCGATGCGCACGTGATGCGGGTCGCGGTGGATCGTGGCCGCGCGACCGGGATCGAGCTGGTCCGCGACGGAACCGTGGCGCGGGTCGAGGCGCCGACGATCATGCTCAGCGCGGGGGCGATCGAGAGCCCGGCGCTGCTCACCCGGTCGGGGATCGGAGATCCCGCGCTGATCCGACGGTTGGGAATCACACCGGTCGTGGAGCTCCCCGGGGTCGGCGCGCGGCTGCACGACCATCCGTCGGTGGTCGCGACGGTGCGGTTGCGCCCCGAGGTTCGCGAGTGGGATCTGCGCTGCCTGGTCGGTCTGGTCGCGACGTCGAGCGACGCGGCGGCCCGTGGCGAGCGCAGCGACCTCCAGACGCTGGTGATGTCGGGGCCGTACGTTGGCAACAACGGGGGAGGGCTGCCGCACGCGGCCGACCCCGACGTGGTCGACGTGGTGCTGAGTCCGATCCTCTACGCGCCGGAGAGCGTCGGTCGACTGGAGATCGGGTCCGCCGACTCCGAGCGGGGGACGCGGATCCACTACGGCTACCTGAAGTCCGCACGCGACCGGGCGCGGCTGCGCGAGGCGGTGCGGCAGGCGGCCGACGTCTTCGCCCACCCGGCGTTCGCGGAGCTGATCGCCAGCGACGCCGGCGCCCCGGACGCGGCCGTGCTGAACGACGACGACGCGCTCGACCGCTGGATGGCGGGCAACCTGCAGACGACCCTGCACGGCTGCGGCACCTGCCCGATCGGACCGGAGTCCGACGAGCTCGCGGTCGTCGACGACCAGGGCCGCCTCCGCGGGGTGGAAGGCCTGCGGATCGCGGACCTCTCGATCGCCCCGCGGGCCCCGACCGCGCCGACCAACGCGACCGCGATGGTGATCGGCGAACGCGTTGCGGCGCTGGTCGACGGCGCGTAGCGGGACTCAGGTACTCAGCGCAGGACGATCCGCTTGGTCGTCGGCTTGGCGACGCCGGCCGGCTGGACCGCGACCGTGACCGCGGTGCGGCGAGCCTTGCGCAGCTGCGCGCGACCGGCGCCCGTCAGCGTGGTGCGGACGGTCAGCTGTCCCGTGCGCTTGGCCGTCGCGGAACCGCGGGCGATCAAGGTGCGGCGTCGGTCTGCGGTGCGGACCGTCACCCGGAAGCTGCCGGCGGCGGCGACCCGCAGCCGGACTGGCAGCCGACGGGTGCTCAGCGCCGTACGGCGCGACGCCGTCGACCGACCGAGGATCTTCGGTGCCGCGGTCTTGGCCGGCGGATCGGTGGCGGGGCCCGGGCTCGGGATCCCGGGGGTCGGCGGGGCCGGGACCAGGCCGGGGCCGATTCCGGGGACGGGTACCGGATAGCCGGTGCGGTGCTCCTCGATCACGATCGTGACCCTGTGGATGTCGGCGATCTCGTCGACCGCGGCCTCGACCCGCGCGACGTCCTCGTCGGTGATCTCGGTATGGAGCGTGACCCGCACCACCATGCCGACGAAGCCGTCGGCGTTCGCGTCGCCGGGCCCGAGTCCGATGCCGTGGCTGACGATGGTATGGGCTCCGAGCGTGCCGGCGGCGCTCGTCTGCCAGTCGACCAAGGCCTGCTGCGCGCGCTTGACCGCGGGGTACGAGGTCTGGACGACGACGTAGCTGGTGCGCGGCGCGCGGAACCACCCGAGACCGTTGCCGAGATCCTGGGCATCGCAGGCCTCGATCGCGGCTCGCGCTGCGGGCTCGGCCGCACGATCGAGGATCCCGACGCGCAGGTCCTGGGTCGGGGCGTCGGCCCAGAACCCGCCGAATTGCTCGCCCAGCGCCGCTTCGAGCTTGAGGGTCTCACCGCACGCGCCGACCGCCAGTGGCGGGGTCCGGGCTTCGACGGTCGTCGGCGTGACGGCAGGAAGGGCGACGAGGCCGACGGCCGCGACAGCGGCGAGCGCGGTCGGGGCGAATGGTTGACGGCAGAAGCGGGCTGGTCGCATGTCCGAACCCTACCGACGGTCCAGTGGGGCGCGTGCGGTTACCCAGACACAGTACGTCGTGCGCCGCACGGAGCAGGGGAGGCGGTCGACTCGGGCGCTGGTACTGCGCTACGCGCTGGCGCGCAGCACCGCGTCGGTGAACCCGCCGGCGAGCACGTGGAACCCGCGGTCGAGCTGGTCGAGCAGGTCGCCGCCGTCGCGAACCCAGTGGCGGTAGGTGGCGATCGCGACCCCGAGCGCGGTCTGGCCCACGATCTGGGGG
>JBQGEK010000337.1:0-1761 GCA_052039575.1 Patulibacter sp.
GCACGGCCCCGCCGGCCCCGCGCGACGCCGACGGCCGCCGGGTCCGCTCGTCCCCGGTCGCTCGCCGGGTCGCGGCCGCTCGCGGCGTCGACCTGACCGTGGTCGCCGGCAGCGGGCCGAACGGCCGGGTCGTCAAGGCCGACGTGCTGGCGGTCGACTCCGCCGCTGCCGCGCCCGTCGCGCCCGCGGGCGCGACGACGGTGCCCTTGACCCGCCGCCAGGCGCTCGTCGCTCGCCGGATGAGCGAGGCCAAGCAGACGATCCCCGAGTTCACGGTCACCACCGAGGTCGACATGACCGCCGCGGTCGCGCTCCGCGAGCAGCTGCGCGAGGTCTGGCCCGAAGATCGTCCGCTGCCGTCCTACAACGACCTGGTGACGAAGGTCGTAGCCGTTGCGCTGCGCGACCACCCGCGCGCCAACGCCTCGTACTCCGACGACGCGATCCAGCTGCACCCGGAGATCAACGTCGGATTCGCGGTCGAGTCCGGCGACGACCTGATCGTGCCCACGATCCGTCGCTGCGACGAGCTCTCGCTCGCCGCGATCGCGGCCGAGACGCGTCGGCTGGCCGGACGGGTGCGCGACGCCACGGTGACGCCGGAAGAGCTCGGCCACGGGACGTTCACGATCTCCAACCTGGGGATGCTCGGGGTCAGCGAGTTCGTCGCGGTGATCAACCCGCCGCAGGTCGCGATCCTCGCCGTCGGAGCGCTCGGCTACGCCGCGTTCGACGTCGACGGCGCGCCTCAGTTGCGCCGCGCGATGCGGCTGACGCTGACCGTCGACCACCGGGTGCTCTACGGCGCGCACGCCGCGCGACTGCTGCGCGACATTCGCCGCGGACTCGAGCGGCCCGCGCTGCTGCTGGCCGGGACGAGCGGGGGCGGCGCATGAAGATCGGAATCGGACTGCCGACGTCGTTCCCCGCGCTCACCGCCGCCGAGCACGTCGCCTGGGCCCGCCACGCCGACCAGGCAGGCTTCTCGAGCGTGGCGGCGATCGACCGGCTCGCACACCCCACGCTCGAGCCGCTGGTCGCGCTCGCGGCCGTCGCCGCGGCCACCGAGCGGGTACGGCTGATGACTGCGGTGCTGATCGCGCCGTTCCGGATCAACGCCGCGCTGCTCGCCAAGCAGGTCGCGTCGCTCGATCGCCTCTCCGCCGGACGGGTCGAGCTGGGGATCGGCGTCGGCGTGCGCGAGGACGACTTCGCGCTGAGCGGCGCCGACCCCCGACGCCGCGGTCGCGAGATGGATCGGATGCTCGCGGTGATGCGCGACGTCTGGTGCGGCGCCAACGCGGTCGGGCCCCCGCCGGTGACGTCGGGCGGACCGCCGCTGCTGTTCGGCGGCGGATCGGCGGCCGCCTTCGCCCGGGCGGCCCGAGCCGGCGACGGCTGGATCTGCGGAGCCGGCGGGGCCCGCGGTTTCGCGAAGGGCGCGGCGAAGGCCGACGACGCATGGCAGGCGGCCGGCCGGACCGGTCGCCCCCGGCTCCTCGCTCTCGCCTACTACGCGCTCGGCCCCGACGCCGACGCGGTCGCCGCCGACTACCTGCGCGACTACTACTCGTTCGCGCCACCGCACGCCGAGCGGATGCTGGCGGACACACCGACCGACGAAGACGGCGTGCGCACGCTGATCGCCGAGCACGCAGCGGCGGGCTGCGACGAGCTGCTGCTGATGCCGTGCTCGCCCGCGATCGACCAGTGCGAGCGCCTCGCCGCGCTCGTGCAGTAAACCGGAGAGGGAGACCAGAG
>JBQGEK010000338.1:0-5359 GCA_052039575.1 Patulibacter sp.
ACGGTCCCGCTCGCGGGCTCCGCCACGGCGCTGGCCGCCGACGACCACGGGGCCTGGGCGGTCACCCGAAGGTCGAACGCGTTGCGCCTGCTGCGCCTACGGCCCGACGGCCCGAGCGCGCCGACGCCGCTGCCCGGCGCCCGCGACGCGCAGGTCGCGGTCGGGCCGTCGGGAGTGGGCGTGCTGGTCTCCGACGTCGCGTCGGGGCGCCGCGGAGACGGTGGTGACGTCCGCCTCCGGCGGGTCACCACGGCCGGCCTGGAGCGGCGGAGCCGGGTGATCGCCCGGAGCCGCCAGCAGGAGACGTTCACCGACCTCCAACTCGCCCGCGACGGTCGCCCGTACGTCCTGATCCAGCGCAACGGCAGGCGACCGTGGGAGCGCGACCTGGTGCTCTGGCGCGGCGGACGGACGATCCCGGTGGCCGCGCGCGGCGGGCGCGTCGACGAGCGGAACGGGGCGCTCGCGGTGCTCGAAGACGGTTCGGCCTGGATCGTCCACGACCGCTCCCTGCGCACGTCGCGGCGGCACCCGGTGTGCGGGTACTTCGACAGCGGACGGCGGTGGGAGGCCGTCCGCGTCTCTCCGGCCGGGCGGGTCGCCACTCGCCGGGTACTGCCGGGCGCCCGTCCGCTGGGCTCCGAGTACGGCGGCTGACCGTCCCCGACCCCAACCGAGCTGACGAGGTCTCGGGCCCGCCCGCGGACCGTTTCCGCGTCAGCTCGGTGGGACGCGCTCCACGGCCCGGTCCGCGGACGCCGCGGGCCGCCCCGCTACGCCCCGGGCGACGGCGCGCAGCCGATCGAGCCGACCGACCGAGCGCTCGTCCTCGCCGACCGGCTCGCCGACCACGCAGAGCCCCTCAGGCGCCGGCAGCAGGACGTACGGCGCGTCGACCCGAGGCTTTCGGCCGGCGGGCGCGTCGACGACGGCCAACAGCCAGTGACGCGGCGGCGCGGGGGCTGGCGTCGGGTCGATCCAGATGGCCAGGTGGCCGAGCACGCCGTCGCCGAGGTCGCCGTGCCACGCCTTCTGCGCACGCCCCGGCACCGGCGACCCGAGCCTGCGGCGCAGCTCGTCGGGATCCTCGGTCCGCAGCCCGCGGGTCCGCGCGTAGCCCCGGGCGAACGCCTCGAGCCCCCACGGCCGGGTGCGGGCCTCGGTCAGGTCACCGGCCACCGCGCGCGCCGCGATCCCGGCGCCCCGCGCCATCGTCCCGGTCGTCAGCACGAACATCCCGACGCCAACGACGATCGCCGTGGACAGCTCGCCGCTGAGCGCCCACACCCCCGCGAAGACCGCCGCGTTCAACAGGCCGGACACGCTCCCCGCGCCGAGGACGACGCCCCGGACCTTGCGGGCGACCGGGCGTGCCGCCCCGACCGACACCGTGCGGTAGGCCTCCTGGGCCGTGGTCACGTCGGACGGCGGGTCCGGCCACGGACGGAGGTCGACGCCGGCGCTGACCCAGCGCGTCCGCGGCCGGTCCGGATCCGCGGGCAGCGGCCGCTCCGGGTCGAGCGGCGGATGCTCCCGCGCGGCGCGCTCGAGCCCGCCGACGATCGCGGCCGCGAGTCGGCAGAGCGCGTCGAGCTCACCCGAGTCGTCCAACGTCCGGTTGTCGACGGCGACGAGAAGCCAGCCGAACTCGAGCTCGACGCGCGTCCCCTCGGGAGCCACCGCCAGCGCGGCGCGTGTCCCCTGGTCGACGATCGTCGCCATCGTCCTCTCGGACTCGGCCGGCCACGCCGTCCACCGCACCTCGTCGTAAGCGTGCCGCTTGGTCGGGATCGGGACGGTGTCCCGCAGCGGGTCGGGGTACTCCGGATCGGGGCCCCGGCGGCCAAGGGTAGCGGCCGCCGAGACCTCTCCCCCTGGGCCCCCGCCCAGGACGCAGACCGCGCGGCTGGCGTCCGCCGGCAACGCCACCAGCACCATCGTGTCGGGATACCCGACCCAGCGCGGCTGCTCCGGCTGACGCTGCTGCCCGCGGTCGTACAGGTGGACGTGGTGCGCGAGGGTGCCGTCGAGCCCGCCCGGGAGCCGACCGGAGCAGAGGTTGTAGGACGCCCGTTCCGGACGCCGCTGCAGCCAGCTCTCGACCGTGCCGATCCGCTTGCCGGGGGCGATCAGCGTGGCGCGCCGGGCCCCGATCCCGATCCCGCGCCGCAGCTGGCGCGTCACCGGGGGCAGCTCGCCCTCGGCCGCGAACTCCAACCCGCGGCTGCTGGCCCACGCCTCGAGGGCCGGACGTCGCTCGTCGAACATCGTGCGTCGCTCCTACCGGGTCACACGCCAGGGCAGGCGTACCGGCACGCTGCGATTGCCCACGGCGTCGGTCGCCTGGACCACCACCCGATAGCGACCGACGGCGAGCACCCGGCGCCCGACCTTCGACGGCAGCTGGACGCGTTGCGTTCCCGGCCCGACGGCGCGGCGCAGCAGCCGGCCCGCGGCCTTCGGCTTCGGGCACGGACGCTTGCGGGTGGCCGCGCCCCGACAGCGCTCGACCGTGACCGTCAGCGTGACCCGCTCGGTCGGCGTCAGGCGCAGCCGCACCGTCCGACCGCGACGCGTCGCCGCATGCTGCAGCGAGACCGTGCCGAGCCGGGGCCTGGTCGTGTCGCGCGGCGGCGCGGCCCGCGGCGTCGGAGGGACAGGGGTTGCCGCGGGCGGCGGGCCGAACGGATTCCCGGGCACCACGCCAGGCGGTGTCGGCGGGTCAGCCGGGGGGTCGGGCAGAGCCGGCGGAGCGGCCGCCACCGGCGAGGTCGGCGCCGAGCTCGCGAGCACCGGGGGCGGAAAGACGTTCGGCCCGTTGGCGTCGGCTGCGACCTCGTGCTTGATCCGGCGGCCCAGGTCGTCCGCGGTCGGGACGTAGGCCGGAGCGGTGTGCCCGAGGATCGTCTGGCACCCGTTGCCGTCGCCGTCGCAGCGCATCCAGCGCCGCTGGTACGTCGTGCCGGCGTATGTCCACTGGCCGACCTGCCCGACCAGCGTCTCGCCGACCTGGGGCACCCCGACGACCCGCGGCGAGCTCGTCATCGCCGGGTGCGGCGCGAGCACGACGAACGACGCGACGCTGGTCGGGGTCGTGGCCGATCCGTGGGCGTTGCGCCCGGTGACCGTGACGCGGACGGTCCGCCCGACGTCCTCGTCGCGCAGCGCGTAGGTCTCGCCGGCAGCCCCTTCGATCGGGCGGCAGTCGCTGCCGCTCGGGTTGCAGGACGACCAGTTGTAGGTCCGAAGGGTGGCCGCGGGGTTGAAGATCCCGGGACCGGCACGGAGCGTATGGCCGGCCTGCGGCAGGGTCGTCGTGCCGGGCGGGTCGACGGTCAGCGTCGGCGCACCGAGCTGGGTGGCGCCGGGCATCAGCTGCGGTTCCTGCGCGGCCTCGGTCACAGCGGTCAGGCTGCTGGCGCGCTCGATCAAGCCGAGCGTCGGGAAGTCGTTCTCGGCCTTGACCACGACGCGGAAGCGCTTCGCGGGGGCGGCCAGGTCGCTCGCACGGACCAGGTAGTCGGACGAGGTCTCGTCGGCGATGTCGCTGCACGACGACGCCTGGCTGCTGGTACAGCGCTGCCAGCGGTAGGCGTGCTCGATCGTGTCGGTACCGGACCAGGTTCCGCTCGTGGCGGTCAGCCGCTGCCCGACCCGCACCGTGCCGCTGATCGACGGTGGCACGACCGAGACCGGCGGTTGGAAGGTCAGCGCGTAGCCGCCGTTGCTCTGCGTCCCCGCGAAGAGCGTGCCGGCGGGCAGCGCGTGCTCGGCGAGCGCCCAGAAGATCCGGTTGGGCGACCCGCCGACCGCCAGACCGCCGTCGGTGACCTTGCGCCAGCGGACCGGACCCGGCAGCGGACCGTTGCCGGTGGTCCCGGTCCACAGTCCCGACGCGGTCGCCGCGTAGAGCCGCGTGTGCCCGCCGTTGACCAACGGGACCAGGCCACGCACGGTGCGGTTGCCGAGCTCGTGGCCACCGGCGCCGTTGACCGCGGTCCAGGTCAGGCCGAGCGTGGTCGAGCGGAAGACGCCGTTGAGCGTGCCTGCGTAGAAGACGTTGGGGTTGACCGGGTCCCGGAAGACCCGCATCACCGTGGCGCTGATCCCGTCTGACGCCGGGGTCCAGGTGGTGCCGCTGTCGGCCGAGCGGAAGATCCCGTCCGAGGTCGCGGCAAAGACCACGCCCGGGATCAGGGTCGCCAGGTCCCAGACGGTCGTCGAGCGCGGCATCCCGTTGCCAGGGGCCGGCGGCTTCCAGGTCTCGCCGTCGTTCGCGGACAGGTAGACGCCACCGCTCTCGACGCCGGCCAGCAGCCGTCCACCGACCG
Organism: Patulibacter sp.; assembly: GCA_052039575.1. Classification (GTDB taxonomy): domain Bacteria; phylum Actinomycetota; class Thermoleophilia; order Solirubrobacterales; family Solirubrobacteraceae; genus Patulibacter. The sequence goes on from JBQGEK010000338.1 coordinate 4,332, forward strand.
GCAGCAGCTTCTGGACCGCCTTCGGCAGGCGGATCGGGTCGCGCGGGTCCGGCTCGGGTCCCTGCGCGAGCGGGGCGAACGTGCCGCCGGTCGAGCGGAACAGGCCGGCGGTGGTTCCGACCAGGACGGTCGATCCGGACACGTGGATCGTGCGGACGTTGCGCCCGCCTGGGACGTCCATCAACCCGTCGCGGAACGGCGACCAGCTGAGCCCGCCGGTCGTCGACCGGTAGACGCCGGATCCCTCCGTGCCGGCGTAGATCGTCGTCGGCAGGTCGAAGGCGTAGGCTCGGACCCACGACGCGCCCGCGGCGGCGTCGAGGCCGGGAAGCGACGACCAGGTCGACAGCCCGGCGGTAGCGATCGGTGGAGCGGCCGCAGCGGCCGCGGTCGACAGCCCCGCGAGCAGGCCGAGCAGCGTTCGCCGGAGGGCAGGGGGTTGGCGCAACATGCCCCGAGCTTGCGGTGCCCAGCGTCGTCGCACATCGGGCGGCCCCCTGAACCCACCACCCTGAACCGCTCCCCCGCCCCAAGCTGATGCGGGTTAGGCCACTCAGGGTGGTCGAACACGCATCAGCAGCCGCCCGACGCCCGACCGACGCCAAGCTGATGCGGGTTAGGCCACTCCCTGTGGCCTAACCCGCATCAGCTACGGGGGCGGCGGCGGGCGGCACTCCTCCGATCGCCCTCGTAGGGTGGACGGACCCGTTCCGGGGTCCGCCGCGGAACGACGACGTGACCCGACCGCCCCGAGATGCCCGTGCCCCGCAAGCGCCCCTCCGTAGACGAGTTCGAATCCGGCCTGCTGGCGGGTGAGCGCCCCGTGCTGGCCCGCGCGATCACCCTGGCGGAGAGCAGCCTCCAGTCCGACCGCGAGCTGGCGCAGCAGGTGATCGCTCGGGTACTGCCGAAGACCGGCGCCGCACGGAGGATCGGGCTGACCGGCGTCCCCGGTGCCGGCAAGTCGACCACGATCGAGGCGCTCGGGATCTGACTGGTCGAACGCGACCACAAGGTCGCGGTACTCG
>JBQGEK010000339.1:0-3429 GCA_052039575.1 Patulibacter sp.
ACGGCGGAATCCGGTGACCATCGCCACGGCTCCGATCAGCACCACGCCCTGCAGGAGGACCGACACGCCGCCGGACGCCCCTTGGATCGCGAGATACTGATCGAGCATGACCAGGAACAAGCAGCCGGCCGCGGTGCAGACCAAGCTCGACGGCCCACCCTGGAGTGCCGCACCGGCGATCGCCACGGCGACGATCGTCTGCAGCTGATAGGGACCTCCGACGGTGACATCCGGGCTGACCAGGTAGCCAGCGATCAAGACCCCAGCGACGGCATACAGGCACCCGGCCACGACGTAACCACCGACCTTCAGGGTGCGCACCCGAACGCCGATCACGCGTGCCGCGACGGGGTTCGCACCCGACGCGATGACGTCCCGACCGACGCGAGTTCTGCGGAGGAACAGCGCCACCAGCGCGGTCAGCGCAATCGCGACGATCAGCAGGGTGCTGACCCATCCGACGCCACCTTTCGCGAAGTCGCTGAGCGAGGCCGGAACGGAGCCCGAGGTCGAGAACGTCGGTCCGAGCCACCACCGCAGTGCTCCGAGAATGCTGCCGTTGACCGCCAGCGTCACGATCAGCGGATTGAGGCGTACGAGCGCGATCAACAGCCCGTTGATCAGGCCAATGCCCGCGCCCGCCGCCACCGCCAGCAGGATCGCGCCGAGCAGGGCGTCGCCCTCACCGCCGGTCTGCTTGACCACGAGCGCCGCTGCCACCGTCATGACGGCCGGCACCGACAGGTCGATCCCGCCGAGCATGATCACGATCAGCTGTCCGAGCGCCGCGATCAGCAGAATCCCGGTGAGCGACGTGATCAGGTCCATCGACGAGCCGTTGAGCGTCGCCGGAGCCGTCAGCAACGCCAGCAGGATGAGCGCGACCAGGGCGATCCAGATCACGCGGTAGCGGACGGGGAACCGGAACGCCAGACTCCGGGCCCGGCTCGAGTATCCGGCGCCGTCGACTCCCCGACGACCGCCTCCCCCACGGGGCTCGGACGCGACCGCGTCGGCCAGCCCGGAATCGTTCGTAACGGTCATCAGACGCCCCTTTGCGTCGCGACGGGCAGATTCGGTCGGGGAGGCTTCGAGCCCCGGGGCTTCCACGCGCTGGAGCCCTGGTAGGAGTAGGCGGCGACCGCGAGGATGGTGAGCACGCCGCTGACGGTCTGCGCCACCGCGTCGTTGATGTTGATCAGCGGCGTCACGTTGGTGAGCATCGACAGCAGCAGCGCCCCGAGCAGGACGCCGACGAAGCTGCCCTTGCCGCCACTCAGCGCGGCGCCACCCAGGAAGCAGGCGGTGAACGCGAGCAGCGGATAACCGGCGCCGACCGCGTTCGATCCGATCCCGACCTGCGCCGCCAGGAAGATTCCCGCGATTACCGCGAACGTCGCGCAGACCACGTACGCGAGCACCTTGATCTGGGTGACCCGTGCCCCGGTCCGCCGGCTCGCCTCCTCGTGCAGGCCCGCGGCCCGCACGGTCAGCCCGTGCGTCGTCCGCACGCGCCAGAGGTCACCGACCACCGCGATCAGGACGACCGCCAGGAACGCCACCGGCAGGAACCCGATCTGCGTGTTGAGTGCCGACGTCAGACCCCCGCTGATGATTCCTTCGGGCTGCGGTCGCGCGACGATCGCGATGCCTTGGATGATCCCGAGGGTCGCGATCGTCGCGATGATCGCGTTGACCTTGAGCACCCGCACCACGAACGCGTGGGTCAGGCCGATCACGATGCCGACGGAGAGCACCAGCAGCAGACCGGGGATCGTCGACGCCACTGTCGCACCGTTCGCCGTCAGCGACAGCAACACGACGGTGAGGCTCATCGTCGAGCCGATCGCGATGTCGAACTCCGAGGCCAGTAGGGCGACCTGCTGGCCGAGGGCGACGACCGCGAGCGGCACGGTGAGGACCAGCAGTCCGGTGACGTTGCTGGTCGACAGGAACGCCGAGGAGTTGCTCGCGGCGTAGAGCCCCAGCAGGAAGATCATCAGCACGAGCACGCTGGAGGGCAACAGCGACGACCCCCGGAAGCCGGTCGGAAGCAGCGATCGGGTTCGACTCCCGGAAGACGACGCCGCTCCGGACTGCTCGGCCTGCTGCTCGGCGTGGACCACGTCGACGAACGAGCCGACGATCCGGGACTCGGTGACCTCGTCGCCCACGAGCTCGCGCACGACCGATCCGCGCGAGAGCACGTAGACCCGGTTGCAGAGCCCTTCCAGCTCGGCGGAGTCGGACGAGTTGACGATCACCGCCGTGCCCTTCGCCGCCTCGAGCGCCAGCACCCGGTAGATGTCCAGACGAGCGTTGACGTCCACCCCCTGCGTCGGCTCGTCAACGATCAGGACCTTCGTCGGCCGGAGCACTCCCCGGGAGATCACCACCTTCTGCTGGTTCCCGCCCGAGAGCTCTCCGATCGGCTGATCCGGGGAGGCATGGGCGATACCCAGGCTGCGGGCGATCGGCTCGAAGACCCGCCGCTCGCGACCGCGAAGCACGGACCCGATCGGACCGAGCTCTCGGTCGACCGCCAGGGTGGTGTTGTCCATCACGCTGAGCTCGGCGAAGATCGACTCCGCCGCCCGGTCGCCGCTCTGGAACGACACGCCGTGAGCGATCGCGGAGGACGGAGAGCGGATTACCGCGTCGGCGTCCGCGATCCGAACGCTTCCTTCGCTGCGTCGCAGTCCGGCGAGTGCCCGGACCAGGTCCCGCTGGCCGTTGCCTTCCGAGCCGGCGATGCCGACGATCTCGCCGGCGTGCACGGTGATGTCCACGGGCCCGAAGCCGCTTCCCCGGAACGCCGTCGTCGTCAGCGCCTCAGCTTCCCCGGGCCGGGCCTTCTCAGGGAACACGACGTCGGTCGGCATGCCGACCATCTGGTCGATGATCTCCGCGACCTCCCACGAGCGACCCTCCCAGGTGCCCTGCAGGCGCCCGTCGCGCAGCACCGTGACGCGGTCGGCCAGGCGGCGCACCTCGTCGAGCCGGTGACTGATGTAGAGGATCGCCGTGTGCTGCTTCGCGATCTCGAGCAGGGCCGCGAGCCTGCCCGTGCTCTCGAGATCCAACGCGGCCGTCGGCTCGTCGAGCAGCAGCACCTTCGGTCGGTGCACGAGGCAGCGGACGACTTCGAGCAGCTGTCGCGACGCTGGGCTCAGGTCGGAGACCCGGTCACCCGACCCGAAGGGCAGGTCGTAGGGCGCCAGCAGCGCGTCGGCCTCCGCGGTGCGGACCAGGAACTCGCGCTTGCGCACGCCCTGGAACGACAGCAGCAGGTTCTCGGCGACCGTGAGGTCCGGGACCAGCGACGTGTCCTGGTAAGCCGTCAGCAGCCCGCGCCGACGGGCCTCCAACGGTGACGCCCTGCTCAGCTCGGTGCCGGCGATCGTCACGGTGCCGGTGTCGGCCTGCAGC
>JBQGEK010000340.1:0-30353 GCA_052039575.1 Patulibacter sp.
CGGGCCGTGCTGGTCGGTGGGGGTGGAGCGAGAGCCGTACGCCGTACTGCCGAGCGCCACCCGTGCCGTGATGCGACGCGCCCGCGGCTGCGTCAGACCAGGCGTCAGCGGCAGACGCCGGGATTGGTCTGGCAGAACTCGTTGAATTCGCTCGGCGCGGCGCCGCCGGAGGAGTCGGATCCGCCGCTCGACCCGTTGCCGGCGCCCGAGCTGTCGCCCGAGCCGGATCCGGAGCCGCCGCCTGAGGTGGAGGTGCCGCTCCCGCCGCCGGAGCCGGAGCCGGACCCCCCGGAGGCACCGCCGCTCGGGTTGGCGCCGCCGGAGGTGCCGCCTCCGGTGGAGCCGCCGGTGCTACCGGTTGTTCCGGAGCCCCCGCTATCGCTGCCGCCGCCGGAGGTGCTTCCGCCGGTGGAGCCGCCCGACGGGGCCGATCCGGAGGATCCGGAGTCGCTGCCGCCGGAGGACTGCGGGGCGGGAGCGGGCGACGTCGTGACCGTGGGAAGGTCGGAGATCGAGCCGCCTTGGTCGTCGGAGCCGGAGCCGGAGCCGGGGGCTTCGACCTCGCCGTCGGGCGGCTGGATGTTCGGGCTCGTCTGCGGTTGAACGTCGGTCAGCGATTCGCCGCCGCAGGCGGTGAGTCCGGTGGTCGTTCCGACGGCGAGGACCGTCAGGACGAGCAGGTGGGGGATCCGGCGGACGGTCATCGGACCGGGATGCCGACGGCTCAGGCCGTCGTGGCCACCGGGATCTGGCGACGGCCGCAGGTCGGGCAGTCGTTGAGGTCGCGCTGCATCATCTGGTCGCAGGAGGTGCAGTGCATCAGGTTCTCGAGCGCCCACGGCAGCTCGGAGACGCTCGGTGCGAGGGGGGTCAACTTGGCGACCGGCTCGAGGACCTCGCCGGTGTCGCGGTCGCGGTAGGTGTGACCGGGCTCGGCCTCGATGATGACTTCGCGACCCGTGGAGGGGGCGCGGAAGCGGTAGCGCTGACGAAGGGCCATACGCGAAATCTACCGGCTCAGCGGGGGACGGTGCTTCGTTCGTCGCCGAGAGCGCGGAGGCGGTCGAAGTGTCGGCTGATTCGGTACTGCGACGGTGCGACGCCGTGGTGCCGGCGGAAGGCCTTGGCGAACTGGGCGGGCTGGCGGTAGCCGACGCGGTGGGCGGTCTCCCGTACCGATACCGGGGTCTCGACGAGGATCCGGGCGGCTTCGTCCATTCGGATCGCGGTCAGCGTGGTCCGGAAGCTCTCGCCGCCGGCGTCGTGGAAGGCCCGTTGCAGCTGTCGGCAGGAGCACGAGACACGCTCGGCCAGGTCGCTGACGGTGAGCGGGCTGGCGAACTCCTCGCGGAGAACGGTGACGGCCTCTTCGTAGAGCGCCGTGCGGAGCTGGATCGTGTCGGGTCGCAACATCGGGTCTGTCGGCGGGAGTGCTCCGCATTGTGCCTCATGGTGTCGCTCGACACCACTGTTTGATTGTGCGAATATGCACGAAGGCATGTGATTTGGAGCACAACGACGGAAGGAGTGCCGATGCTGGTGCAAGATGCGATGACCCCGCTGGAGGTCGAGGTGGGGACCGCCCACAGCTTGCGACAGGCGGCGCGCATGATGACCGCGCGAGGAGTTGGGTCGGCGATCGTCAACGACCCCGACGGCGCAGGTCCCGGGATCATCACCGAGCGCGACATTCTCCGGGCATTCGCCGAGGATCCGCAGGCGGGCGACGCGTTGGTCGGTGAGCGCGTGACCGCTGCGGTCGTCTACGCCGAGCCGAGTTGGTCGCTCGACCATGCGGCGACGGCGATGCTCGATGGGGGGTTCCGCCATCTGGTGGTGATGCGCGGGGGAGAGGTGGCCGGGGTGATCTCGGTCCGGGACATCGTGCGGGCCTGGGCCCGCGAGCGCGGGTTGGTCGCACGGGCGTCGGCGAGTTCTGCGTCTGCACCAGACGACGCGGTCGTCGGCACGGCGTAGCAGGCCGGGGTCGTCGGAGCTCGGCCGGTGGTGGGCCTCCTGGACGGGAGCGGCGGCGCCGTGCGCCGCCGAGTCCTCTGCGGCACCCATCGGGTGCCGGTCGGAGTCGGAGTCAGTCCTTGCGGGTGTTCCGCAGCGCGCGCAGGAACGAGCGCGTTCGCGGAGCCTCGTCCTCGTTCGTCGGCAGATCCCGCCGCGAGGCGCGGAGCCCCTCGCGGAGCTCATCGGGGTCGACCGGGGTGACCTTCGGGAAGCTGTACGTGTGCTGATTCATGGCTCTACCTGCAACTACACCGGAACCTGGCGAAAGTTCCGGTCGAGGGCGGATTGATCGTCCGGAGGGCGTTCGCCGCGCCGGGCCGATCCCCTTCCGCCCGACCGATCGGATCGGTTGTCGGGCGGAAAGGGAGCAGGGAGAATCAGGCGGTCGCGGCAGCCTCGTCCTGGTGCGCGGGCACGTCGCGGAGGTAGCGCTCGGCGTCCAGCGCGGCCTTGCAACCGGAGCCGGCGGCGGTGATCGCCTGGCGGTACGACGAGTCGATCAGATCACCCGCGGCGAACACGCCGGGCCGGTTGGTCTGCGTGGTCACGCCGTCGACCTGGACGTAGCCCTCGTCGTCGACGTCGACCTGGCCGCGAACCAGCTCGCTCTGCGGATCGTGGCCGATCGCGATGAACGCGCCGGTGATCTCGATCGTCTTCTGCTCACCGTTCTCGGTGTGCTTCAGCACCGCCTGGGCGAGCGGGGTCAGGCCCTCGCCGGGCTTGGCTTCGAACCGGTCGACGACGTAGGGGGTCAGGAAGCGGATGTTCTCGACCGCCTTGGCGCGGTCGAGCATGATCTGCGACGCGCGGAACTCGTCCCGCCGGTTGACGATCGTCACCGAGCGACCGAACTTCGCGAGGAAGATGGCCTCCTCCATCGCCGAGTCGCCGCCCCCGACGATCAGGGTGTCGTGGTCCTTGAAGAACGCGGCGTCGCAGGTCGCGCAGTAGGACACGCCGCGGCCGGAGAGCTCGTCCTCGCCGGGCACGCCGAGCTTGCGGTGCTCGGCACCCGTCGCCACGATCACCGCGCGCGTCTTGTACTCGGTGTCGTCGACCCAGACCGAGTGCAGGTCGCCCTCGTTCTCGGCCAGCTCGAGCTTCGTGACCTGCTCGGTCTTCAGCCGCGCGCCGAAGCGCTCGGCCTGGTCACGCAGGTCCTGCATCATGTCGGGGCCGAGGATGCCCTTCGGGTAGCCGGGGAAGTTCTCGACGTCGGTGGTCTGCTGCAGCAGGCCGCCCCAGTTCCAGCCCTCGATCACCAGCGGCTCGAGCTCGGCCCGCGCGGTGTAGAGCGCGGCGGTGTAGCCCGCAGGGCCACTGCCGACGATGATCACGTTCTCAGGCTCGGGCATGACAGGGTCCCTCTCGGTTGCCGGTACGTCGATGACGTCGTTCTCATTACTTTACAAACTGAAGCGAGGAAGGTGCCGGAGCGCTCGCCGACGCATCATCCGGCCGCTACCGCCGAGGGGCTCGGCGTCAGGGGAGGTGCGGCCGCCGGCGGGGCGAGCGGTGTCACCGGGCCACCCGGCACAGCGGTCGCCGCGGCGTGGGACGCGAGCATCGCGATCGTCTCGTTGAACCGTCCGGCGGGGCCAGCCAGCAGCGGCGAGGCTCGTCGAATCACGACCGCCAGGGCACCACCGGCCACGAGGTCGGTGACGTAGTGCTCGCCGAGGTAGACCAGCGCGAAGCCGAGGGTCGCCGCGTAGGTCCAGCCGACGGCCCCGGCGATCCGGCCGGTGTCACCGAGCGCCTGGGCGGCGGCGACCGAGGTGCCGAAGTGCAGCGACGGCATCGCCGCGAGCGGGTTGCCGCTGAAGGCGCCGTACAGCTGCGGCCAGCGCTCGCCCCAGAGCTGCTCTCCGTACTCGCGCATCACGCGGCGGAGCGGGGGCCCGTCGCCGTAGTCGATTCGGCCGACTTCGGCCGCGAACCACGGCGGAGCGGTCGGGACCGCCCAGTAGACGAAGGCTCCGGAGTCGAACGTGCCGTAGATCTGGACCGCCGCGCGCGGGAACTGGTCCGGACGCTTGACCAAGACGTAGGCCGCGGCGACGTGCGGGACGGCGAACCAGACCCAGTGGCTCCAGCTGAGCAGCTTCTCCCACCACTGGAAGCGGTCGCTGCGGTGCAGCGCGTGCTGCAGTCGGACGGTCGGGATCCGGCCGAAACCGAGCAGCTTGTCGGTGCGGATCGGGTAGTCGATCCGCACCCGGCTGCGCTGCTTGTCGGGGTCATCGGCCGGCATCTCGTAGGCCGCGAAGTACGACCACATCTGGGCGCAGGTGATCAGCACGCTGCGCTTGCGGGAGGGAGGCAGAACGACGGCCAGGGCGACCGGGGCCAGCGCGGTTGTGGTCAGCACCGTGCGGGCGCGCAACCGCAGTCGCCGACGCACGATCGGTGCGACGGCGCCGAGCGCGACGGCCGTCCAAGCAGCAGTGCGGATCGCTTTCCTGGACGCCACGAGTGCCGCAGCTTAACGACCGCACCAGTCGATCGGTGTGCGCCTTCCCGACCGGATCGCGCGCGTGGAACACCGCTCTTTCCCCGGCCCTGGCCCGCTGGCCAGTTCTGTCATCCTCGCGGCATGAGCGCGTTTGAGCTGGTGGAGTCCTCCGAGACGGTGAACGTCCTGCGTGACGGCGCCGCCGTGATCGTCGAGATGAACCGGCCGGAGGTGCTCAACGCATGGAACCCGCAGCTCGGTCAGGAGATGGTCGACGCGCTCCGCAGCTGCCGGGCCGACGACGTGCGTGCGGTGATGGTGACCGGGGCCGGCCGGGCGTTCTCGGCCGGTGCCGACCTCAGCGCGTTCCAGGACGGTCAGAAGACGCCGAGCGGCGGCCCTGACCTGGAGTTCGAGCTCCACGCGCGGTACCACCCGATCATGCGCGAGATCCGCCGGCTCGAGAAGCCGGTGCTGGCCGCGGTCGACGGGCCGGCGGCCGGGATCGGGATGTCGTGTGCGCTCTCCTGCGATCTGGTGACGGTCAGCGAGCGGGCGACCCTCAACCACGCCTTCACCAAGATCGGCCTCGCACCGGACGGCGGCGCGTCGCTCTTCCTCGTCACGCGCGTGGGGTGGACCCGGGCCGCGGCGATCATGTTCGAAGGTCGCAAGGTCGGCGCGGATGAGGCATTGGCGACCGGTCTCGTCAACCGTGTGGTGCCGACGGAGGGCTTCCGCGAGGCCGCCGAGCAGCAGCTGCGCGAGCTCGCCTCCGGCCCGACCGTCGCGTACTCGGCGATCAAGCGCACGCTCAACGCCCAGGTGATGCAGAACTTCGAGCAGCTGCTCGCGCTCGAGGCGGAGGAGCAGCAGCGGATGTCCACGACCGAGGACTTCGTCGGCGCCGCGACGGCCTTCCTGAACCGCGAGGAGCCGACCTATCGCGGCCGTTAAGGCCGAGGTAGGCCTAACATGAAGTCTCGAGATCCCCGTTCCCAACGCGATCTTGCCCCCCTGACGGGAAGGGCCATGCCCCTTCCGCCAACCCGTGACTAGAATCGGACCCGCTTTGCGACGCTCGAACCGGATTCCTCACCCTTCGCGGGCCGCCCTGCCGACGCTGACGCTGGCGTCGACCCTGGCCGCCACGCTGATGCTCACCCTGGCCGGTCCAGCTCAGGCTGCGTTCTGGGCGCCCGAGTCGGGCGGGTCACCGAACGCCGACCGGATCCACACGCTCTACACGGTGGTCTTCGCCGTGGGCGTCGTGATCTTCGTGCTGGTCTTCGGCGCGCTCGTCTACGCGCTGGTGAAGTTCCGGGCGCGCCCCGGGGCGGTCGCCGAGCAGTTGCACGGCAACACGCGCTTGGAGATCGGCTGGACCGCCGGTGCGGCGTTGATCGTCCTCGTGCTCGGCGTCGTCACGTTCATCATGCTTCCCGGCATTCGCAACCCCGAGAACTCCGACCCGAACGGCTGGCCGATCCCGGCCTCGTTCCAGACGTCGAAGGACTCCGGGCTGCTTCCGCCGGACGGCAAGTCGCTGAACATCGACGTCAACGGTCAGCAGTACGCGTGGCGGTTCGTCTACCCGGACGGCGACGACGATCGCACCAACAACGTGGTCGCCCACGAGGAGATGGTCGTGCCGACCGGCACGACGGTCACGCTCGACGTGCGCTCCTCGGACGTCGGTCACGCCTGGTGGATCCCCAAGCTCGGCGGCAAGGTCGACGCGCTCCCGGGGTACACCAACCACACCTGGTTCAAGGTCCCGCTGGGCAAGGAAGGCGTCTACGTCGGACAGTGCGCCGAGCTCTGCGGGCGCAACCACGCCAACATGACTGCGCGCGTGCGTGCCGTCACGCCGGACGAGTTCACCCAGTGGCTCGCCCAGCAGAAGGCCGACATCGAAGCCGCTGCCCGCGGTGCCGAGGAGTACCGCACCGAGCAGGAGCGGCTCGACGCGCTCGCCGACGCGGCCCCGGCCGACGATCCCGCGAGTGGCGCCGGCGACGAAGAGGCTCCCGCGCCGCCCTCCACCTCCGCCCCCGAGTCGACGGCCGACGACGCCGCGTCCCAGCGCTAGTTCGCTAGTCCCTCACGAGGAATTCCGATGGCTACCGTTACCGCCACGCCGATCCCGCAGGTCGTCGCCCACTCGGTTGAGAAGCCGATGCGGCCGTGGCTCGACTGGGTCACCACGACCGATCACAAGAAGATCGGCATCATGTACCTCGTCCTCACCTTCGCCTTCTTCGGCGTCGGTGGTGTCGAGGCCCTGCTGATCCGTCTGCAGCTCGCCGTCCCGGACAACACGCTCCTGGACTTCAAGACGTACAACGAGCTGATCACGATGCACGGCACCACGATGGTGTTCCTGTTCGTGGTCCCGGTGATGGCCGGCTTCGGCAACTACTTCGTGCCGCTGATGATCGGCGCGAAGGACATGGCCTTCCCGAAGCTGAACGCGCTGTCGTTCTGGCTGCTCGCCGCCGGTGGTCTGGTCTTCTACGCCTCGGTCTTCTTCAACCCGCCCGAATGTGGTTGGACCTGTTACGTGCCGCTGGCGTCGGCCGACTACCTGCCAAACGGCGGCGTCGACGCCTGGATCTTCCTCGTCCACCTGACGGGCCTCGGGTCGATGGTCGGCTCGATCAACTTCTACGTCACGATCGCGAACCTGCGAGCGCCCGGGATGACCTGGAGTCGCCTGCCGCTGTTCTGCTGGACGATCCTGACCTACTCGGTCCTGCTGATCCTGGCCCTCCCGGCAATCGCCGGCGCCGTGACGCTGCTGCTGACCGACCGGCACTTCGGCACCAACTTCTACAACCCGACCGAGGGTGGCTCGCCGCTGCTCTGGCAGCACCTCTTCTGGTTCTTCGGCCACCCCGAGGTCTACATCATGGTGCTGCCGGGCTTCGGCATCATCTCGGAGGTCCTCCCGGTCTTCGCCCGCAAGCCGATCTTCGGCTACAAGGCGATCGCCGCGTCGACCCTCGTCATCGCCTTCCTCGGCCTGATGGTGTGGGCGCACCACATGTTCACGACGCCGAGCCCGAGCATCGTGTTCGCGTTCTTCATGGTCTCGTCGATGCTGATCTCGATCCCGACGGGCATCAAGATCTTCAGCTGGATCGGCACGCTTTGGCGCGGCACGATCATCTTCTCGACGTCGCTGCTGTTCGCGGTCGGCTTCCTCGGGACGTTCCTGATCGGTGGCATCACCGGCGTCTTCCTCGGCATCTACCCGGTCGACTGGCAGCTGCACGACACGTACTTCGTCGTCGCGCACTTCCATTACGTGCTGATGGGTGGCGCGGTCTTCGCGGTCTTCGCGGGCCTCTACTACTGGTACCCGAAGATGTCCGGCCGGATGATGGACGAGCGTCTGGGCAAGATCAGCTTCTGGACGATGCTGGTCGGGTTCCACACGACCTTCCTGATCCAGCACTCGATCGGGCTCGACGGCATGCCGCGACGGATCCCGGAGTACGCGGACGTCGGCAACCTGGCGCTCTACAACATGATCTCGACGATCGGGTCGTTCATCCTCGGCGTCGGCATCCTGATCACGATGTGGAACGTGCTGCGCAGCCTGAAGAAGGGCGCGATCGCCGGTCCCGACCCGTGGAAGGCGAACACGCTCGAGTGGTTCACGCAGTCGCCGCCGCCGCAGAACAACTTCGACACGGTCCCGCGCGTCCGCTCGGTCGAGCCGATGAAGGACATCCGCGCCGAGATCGACCGTCGCAACGCCGAGGCCACGAGGCAGCCCGCGTGACCCCGTCGCTGACGACGTCCGGGAGGCGATGAGCGGCGTGCCGTCCGTGTCGGCCCCCCGACATACCGCTGCTGCGCCCGCGATGATCCAGGCCGACCTGCGTCAGCGGGTCGCCGACCTGATCGCGCTGACCAAGCCGAAGGTGCAGATCCTGCTGCTCCTGACGACGGTCACCGCGATGTACGCGGCGGGCAGCCCGTCGATCTGGCTCGTGCTTGCGACCGTCGTCGGAGGCTCGCTGGCCTCCGGCGGGGCGAGTGCGTTCAACCACTGGTACGACCGCGACATCGACGCGGTCATGGAGCGGACGAAGGACCGCCCGATCCCGTCGGGGCGGATGGAGCCGCACGTCGCGTTGTGGGCGGCGCTGTGGCTCACGATCGCGTCGTTCGTGCTGCTGGCGTGGGCCGCGAACATCACCGCGGCGTTGCTCGCGATGGCCGGTTTCGTCTGGTACGTCGGGGTCTACACCGTCTGGCTCAAGCGCCGCACGACGAACAACATCGTGATCGGTGGGCTGGCCGGAGCCTTCCCGCCGATGGTCGGCTGGGCCGCGGTCACCGGCGGGTTCGCGTTCGACTCGCTCTATCCGTTCGCGATCGTCTTCGCCTGGACCGCACCGCACTTCTGGGCGCTGTCGCTGCTGATCCTCGACGACTACTCGGCGGCGAAGATCCCGATGCTGCCAGCCGTGCGCGGCGAGGCCCACACCTACCGGGCGATCACGATCTGGTCCGCGATCACCGTGGTGGTCTCGATCGTTCCCGTGATCACCGGCGCGTTCGGCGTGATCTACCTGGTCGCTGCCGTCCTGCTCGGCATCGAGCTGATGCGCCGATCGCTGCTGCTCGGCCGCGAAGGCACCCGCGAAGCCGCGCTCGGCCTCCACCTCTACGCGTTGATCTACCTCTCGGTCCTGTTCGCCGCGATGGTCGCCGACGCCAAATTCTGAGAACCCGCAAAGGACTCACCCTCATGGACCGCAACCTCGCCAAGCGCAACGTGCGCGACGGACTGATCGGCAGCATCGTCGGCTTCGTGATGCTGTTGCTGACCTTCGTCGCCGCCATCATCTACGTCTCGTAACCAGCATGAGCGACCTCGACAAGCCCGTCCCGCCCGCCGGCGAGGACATCCACCTTCCCGGGAACAGCGCCCAGCCGCTGATCCTCACGATCGGCGTCACGATCCTGCTGGTCGGCGTCACGACGAACCTCTGGATTCTCGCGACCGGCCTGATCATCACGGTCGGCACCGTCGTGGCCTGGATCCGCGACGCCCGTCGCGAGATCGAGGCATTCCCGATCCACGACGAGCACCACTAGACGCTCTGGGCCTGCGCGACGCCGCCGGCCCGAGCCCTACGAGGTCTGAGAGCGGGGCGGGAGGCGGCCGTTGCGCGGTTGCGCGAGCTCGACCAGCTCCGCGACCGTCTGCTCGATCCCCTCGGCGAGCAGGGTGACCCGCGGGAGCTTCTCCTGGTCTCCGAGCAGTCCGAACTCGACCCAGCCGTCGTACGAGGTCGCGGCGATCGCGAGTGCGCGATCGCCGGACAGGAACGGCACCGCCAACGTGTGCTGGAGCTTGCGGCCCTGCAGGTACATCGCCGCCTGGGGACCGGGGACGTTCGCCACCAGCACGTTGAAGTGGCGGTTCTCGAGTGGGACCCGCGATGCCTGGGCCAGCACCGAGGGGACGCCGAACGAGGACGACGCGGTCCAGGTGTCGGCGCCGACCGTGCGCTTTGCCGCCAAGGACGCGGACATCGCGTGACGCACGCGTGAGAGGCGGACCAGCGGGTCCGCCTCGCCGACCGACAGCGGGGCGTAGAGCATGGTGATCGGACGGGCGTGATCCGCTCCCGATCGGTCGGCGCCCACCCGCCCCGGTGACGTGATCGCGACCGGCACGGCCGCACGCAGCTCCAGCCCCTCGACCGCAGTGCCCCGGTCGAGCAGCCAGCGACGGATTGCTCCGGCGACGGCCGCCAGCACCACATCGTTGACCGTGCCGCCGAACCGATCCTTGACCAGCTTGAGATCGGCGACCGGGACGCGCGCGTAGGCCAGCGTGCGATGGGTGCCGATCGGCACGTTGAGCGGTGACGACGGAGCCGGGCTGAGGCGCGACGCGACGCGACCGTTGGCGTGGTCCACGAGGTCGCGAAACCGGTCGGTGGCAGCGGTCGGGGACGAGACGGTGTGGGCGAGCCGGGACGGAATCCCCGCGAGGTTGCGCACGACGGCCGTGGCCGACGCCGCGAGCAGCTGGGCAGTCGTGGGCGGCGGCAGGGCCGGCCAACGCCGCTGCGCTTCGTGGTCGAGCGGCGGCTCCGGGTCGGCGTCGAGGAGCGCGGTCATCAGGTCCATCGCGACCACGCCGTCGACCAGCGCCTGGTGAGACTTGGTGACCAGCGCGAACCCGCCGTCCCAGAGTCCCTCGATCACCCAGAGCTCCCAGAGCGGCTTGGTGCGGTCGAGCCGCTGGGAGAAGATCCGGGCGGCGGCCGTTCGCAGCTCGGCGAGGTTGCCCGGTGCCGGCAGCGCCGTGTGCCGCACGTGGTACTCGATGTTGAACGTCGGGTCCACGGCCCAGCGGGGGCGACCGATGCCGAGCGGTGGGTCGACGAGCACCGTCCGGTAGCGCGGGATCCGGACGAGGCGGCGCAGCACGTGCTCGCGGAGCGCGTCGATCGGCAGAGCCGGACCGGCGAAGACCGCCACCCCACCGACGTGCATGTGGGCCGCTCCACGCTCCTCGCGGAGCAACGAGGCGTCGGCGGCGGTCAGCTCGGTGAGGTGCGTGCGGTGCATGGTCAGCGGTGGCTCCGAACCGACCATACCCGACGCGCACCGGCCGGCCGGGAGCGCGATCGCGGAGGGCCACCGGCGACCGTAGACTCGTCGTATGGCTGCGACCCCGGGAGAGACATGCGACTGCTGTTGATCGGCGGTGGGGAGCGGGGACTCCGGCTGACGCGGATGCTGACCGCTGAGGGCCATGCGGTTCGCGTGGTGACCCGCGACCCGACGCGGCACGCGGCGATCGCCGAGGCCGGCGGGGAGCCGTACGAGGGGGATCCGGACCGGATCGGAACGCTGCGCTACGCGCTGGACAACGTCACGGTCCTCGTCTGGGCGCTCGGCAACGCGACCGGGGACGACGAGGCGCGCACGTTGGCGCTTCACGGGACCCGTCTCGAGATGCTGCTCGAACGGACGATCGACACCACCGTCCGCGGCGTGCTCTACGAGTGCTCGGGGCGGCTCCCCGTCGAGACGCTGAGCCAGGGCGCGCGGGTCGTCGAGCGGCTCTGCCGGCAGAACGAGATCCCGTGGGGGTTGCTGTACCACGACCCCGAGGACGTGGACGGCTGGGCGGCCTCGACTGCCGACGCGATCGACCGGATCCTCCGGGTCGACCGCTGAACGGACGGCGCGCCTGAGCCGTTCGGGCGCTAGCCGCGGTCGCGACCGCGGCGGTCGCGACGAAGCCCGTCGGGCGGCGGACCGGTCAGCTCGTCCGGCAGTCGGGCGAGCAGCTCGCCGAGGATCCGCCCCGTCGCACCCCAGACCTCGTGGTCGTCGACGGTGTAGGTATCGGTGTCGAACGCGATCCCCTGCCGGATCAGGCGCTTCTGAGCGAACCCGGCCCGCAGCGCCCCGAGGTCGAGTTCGAGCACGGATTCGACTTCGTGCGGTGAGATCAGCCACTCGCCGGGCCGACGCACCCAACCGACGACGGGGTAGATCACGTAGTTCGTGACGAAGGTGCCGACCGGCGGCAGCGCGCCGAGCACTTCGACGTTTCCCGGCGGCAGGCCGAGCTCCTCGTCCGACTCGCGCAGCGCGGTGGCGGTCGGCGAGGCGTCACCGGGGTCCGAACGGCCGCCGGGGAACGAGATCTCTCCGGCGTGTCGCCGCATGTCGCTGCGCCGGCGGGTCAGCACGGTATGCAGCCGGTCGTTGATCTCGAGCAGTGGGACGAGGACGGCGGATGGCGTGCTGCCCCCGCCGGTCGTCAGCTCGGCGGCGGCCTCCGTCGTGAGCAGCTGCGATCGGATCTGCTCGCGCACCGGGCCTAACCGACCGGGCTCGTGCGCTCGATGCGCTCGTCGAACATCACGTCGCCGTCGAGCATCCGGTGCACCGGGCACTTCGTGGCGATCACGCGGAGTCGTTCGACCTGCTCGTCGGTCACGTGCTCGCCGATCCGCATCACGACCTCGAAGCGGGTCGGACATCCGCGCTCCGCCGCGCCCTGGAACGAGCAGTCGACCTCGAGATCGCCGATGTCCCAGCCCTTGCGCTCCGCGTACATCTGCAGCGTGATCGCGGTGCAGGACGCCAGGCTCGCGGCGAGCAGCTCCTGCGGTGACGGTCCCGTGTCGTCACCGCCCAGATCTCCGGGTTCGTCGACCGTTACGGCGTGGCCGCGCATGGTGACGGTGTGGCGGAAATGTTCGTCGCGGATCGCGCGAGCGTGGACCTGCATCGTTCTTCCTGGGCTGGTGGCCGGGTACCCAGTATGGCACCGGTCCGGGTGCCGCCGATCCGGACGTGGGCGGGCGCCGCGTATACTGCGCCGGCCAGCACGGGGCGTGGCGCAGCCTGGTAGCGCACCGACTTTGGGTGTCGGGGGTCCCCGGTTCGAATCCGGGCGCCCCGATTGGCGATGCATGGTCCCGGGGCGACGAGGCAGTTCGATCTCGTCGCCCCGGGGACGCTGCGAGGGACTTCGTCGTCGCTCGCATTCGTGCAAGCATGTGAACCGTGACGACCGAGCAGCAAGACCGGTCGGCGACGCAGCCGGCGATCGACGCGGTCACCCGCACGGACGTGCTGAAGGCGTCGCCGCCGATGTTCCGGACGCCGTTCATGGACCGGGCCACGCGCGTCCACCCAGCGGTTCCGATCCTGATCTTCGTCCCGGCGATCGTCGTGCTGGCGGTGCTCGCCGCCAACCAGGGCCTCGGCGTCCTCCGACTCGCGATCGTCTTCGCCCTCGGCTGGGTGCTGTGGGGCCTGGTCGAATACTGGGTCCACCGCCTGCTCTTCCACTTCGAGCCGGAGGAGGGCTGGGGCGCGCGGCTGCACTGGATGGTCCACGGCGTGCACCACGACCATCCGAACGACCCGCTGCGGCTGGTCATGCCGCCGGTGGTCTCCGTTCCGGGCACCGCGGCCTTCGTGCTCGTGTTCGTGTTGCTCCTCGGAGCGGGGGACGGATTCGCGCTGGGAGCGGGCTTCATCGCGGGCTACCTGGTGTACGACATGACGCATCACCATCTGCATCACCACAAGCCGCGGACCCGCGCCGGCGTGATCCTCCGCGAGCTGCACATGCGCCACCACTTCCAGGACGACACGCGCGGATTCGGAATCAGCGCGCCGTGGTGGGACGCGATCTTCCGCACGCTGCCGCAACGCGGTGGCCGCAAGCGCGATTGACCCGGTACGGTTGCGGGCACCCGCCCCTGTAGCTCAGCTGGATAGAGCAGCGGCCTTCTAATCCGCAGGTCGGTGGTTCGAATCCACCCGGGGGTGCTCAGAACCTGGTGCAGAATGATTGGCCGGTCCTGCCCGACCGAGGCCGAGCGGTCATCGTCGCACCGATCCCTGTAATCTGACCTTCGCTTGGCGGACGTAGCTCAGCTGGTAGAGCTCCTGGTTGTGGTCCAGGCGGTCGCGGGTTCGAGCCCCGTCGTTCGCCCCTAAGCGCACCATCCGAAGCCCCGCGGTCCGCCGCGGGGCTTCGTCGTTCTCGGGACCGCACCCGGGTCGGATGCACGAAGCCGTGCAGACGAATCCTCGCGGTCGCCAACCGCAACTCTTTGGCGGGGCCTTGGTTGGTGCTTATGGACAGACGCTTGGCGGCGCCCGCTCCCAAGGGCCCGCCGCAGCGTGACCACCCTGCGGTAACTACCGCGCTGACACAACGATCAGGAGAGTCACATGTCTCGTATCCGCACCTTCATCGGCCAGCACTCCGGCCGCGTCATGACCGTCGGGGCGGCCGCCGTCGTCGCCGGTGCGCTCGCCGCGCCGCTCGCCACGGGCGCCAACGAGGGCTCGACGCTGAAGGGTGGCCAGCGCAACGGCACCTTCAGCGCGGAGACCCGCGTGATCGCCAACAACGCGAACTTCGGCACGCGTCAGTCGAACCTCGGCGCCGGCGGCGGCGCGATCTACGGCTGCCGTGCCGCTACGGGGGGCAAGGGCTGCATCGAGGCCTCGAACCTGAACAACGGCCAGGCGTTCAACTTCCGCTTCCGCGGTCCGATCGGCGGTTCGATCGCGACCAACGCGACGACGCCGGCCGCGCAGGCCCAGGCCCGTCCGTTCACCACGAACGCGCACGGCGTCGCGACCGGCCTCAACGCGGACCGCGTCGACGACATGCACGCGCAGGAGATCATCGACAAGGCCGTCGACGAGGCGGTCAAGAAGGCACAGCCGAAGATCGTGACCCTCGCGGCTGACGGCGCCGCCGCCAACGCCCGCGGCATCGAAGCCACCACCCGCGAGTCCGTCGGCCAGTACCTGGTTCGGGCCGACGCCGACATCTCGAAGTGCGCGACGACCGCGACGGCGCTCCGCGCCGACGGCGGTGCGAAGGCCGAGATCGAGCCGGTCGGCAACCAGCACGTCCGCGTGTACACGCAGGACAACGCCGGCGAGCAGGCCGACCGCCAGGTCGCGCTGGCGATCAACTGCTGAGGCGAGTGACCCTGCGCGAGATGCGCAGCTGCCGGACTCGGGAATCCGGGTCCGGCGTCCGTGACGCCGGTCGGGGGCACGTTGCCCCCGACGGCGGTCACCGTCGTTCGGATCGACGCTGCTCGCGTCGCATCCGACGCTGTATCCGGACGACGCGGACGACCTCGAGAGCGGTGCCGGCGAGGTGCCCCAAGGTCCCCGAAACGCACCGCAGCAGGAGACGGTCGAACCGGGTGGGCGCTTCGTCGCTCATCGCGAGCTATCGTTGCCGATCGTTATGTCCGCCGTCTCCACGACCGTCACCGAACTCCCCGAAGCCCGCGTCAAGGTCGACGCCGAGGTGGCACCGAAGGCCGTTGAGCAGGCGATGCTTGCGACCGCGAAGGTGCTCGCCCGCGATCTGCGCATGCCCGGCTTCCGACAGGGCAAGGTTCCGCCGCCCGTCGTCATCCGTCGTTATGGCCGCGAGGCGGTGCTCGACGAGACCCTCCGCCGCACGATCGGCGAGTGGCTCGTCGCCGCGGTCGAGGCCGCCGAGATCATCACCGTCGGCGAGCCCGACGTGCAGATCGGCGACCTGCCCGAGGCGGGCGCGCCGCTGACCTTCAGCCTCGAGATCGGCGTGCGGCCCCAGGCCAAGCTCGGCGACGTCTCGACCCTCGAGGTCGGCAAGCGCGACGCCGTGGCCGACGACGCCAAGGTCGACGCCGAGATCGAGCAGCTGCGCGAGCGGCACGCCAAGCTCGTCGCGGTCGACCGCGAGGCCGTCGAGGGCGACACCGTGCTGATCAGCTTCGTCGGCCGGATCGACGGCGAGGAGTTCGACGGTGGGGCCGGTCGCGACCAGCTGGTCGAGCTCGGCTCCGGCCGCCTGGTCCCGGGCTTCGAGGACCAGCTCCAGGGCGCGAAGGCCGGCGAGGACCGCGACGTCACGGTGAACTTCCCGGACGACTACGGCGCCGAGCACCTGCAGGGGGTCGAGGCCGTGTTCGCGGTCAACGTCCACGAGGTCCAGGAGAAGCAGCTCCCGGAGCTGGACGACGAGTTCGCGGAGGAGGCGGCCGGCGTCGACTCGCTCGCCGAGCTGCGCGAGGACATCGGCTCGCGTCTCAGCGAGCAGGACGGCGCCACGGTCGAGCGCCAGTTCCGCGACGCGGTGATCGACACGCTGATGCTGAAGGCCGAGGTCGAGGTACCCGAGACGCTCGCCAAGGCGCGCGCCGGCGAGCTGCTCAACCGCACGATCAACCAGCTCGCCCAGCAGGGGATCAGCCGCGACCTGTACTTCCAGATGGCCGGCAAGACCGAGGAGGAGCTGGTCGCCGAGGCCGCCCCCGAGGCCGAGCGCAGCTTGCGTCGCGAGGCCGCTGTCGCCGCCTTCATCGAGGCCGAGGGGATCGAGCCCGCCGAGGGCGACCTGCTCGACTCCTTGACCGCTCCGGCGGCCCAGCAGGGCACCACACCGGAGAAGCTGCTGAAGCGGCTCGACCGCGACGGTCACCGTGCCGAGCTGGTCTCGGACGTCGCGCAGCAGCAGGCAATCGAGCGGCTGGTCGAACGCGCGACGGCAGTCTCCGTCGCCGACGCCAAGAAGAAGAAGCTGCTGTGGACGCCCGAGGCCGACGAGGATGCGTCGACCGGCGGCGGCCGCCCGTGGGCCACGGAGGCCGAGGCGTCCTGAGCCTCGGACGCTCGCCGGCCGCCATCGCGGTCGACGAGCGGTGACTGCCCGACCCGCTCGCCCTACGGCCCTACCGTCGGGTGGCGGTGGGCCTGTTGGTAGGCTCACTGCGAGCCCTGCCTCCCACGACCGGCGGCGCCCGACGGCGCCGCGGTTCTCGTTCTCCGAACACCGAAAAGGAACTCCCGTATGAGTCCGATGGTCCCCATGGTCGTCGAGCAGACCGCGCGCGGCGAGCGTGCGTTCGACATCTACAGCCGCCTGCTCAACGAGCGGATCATCATCCTCGGTACCCCGGTCGACGACCAGATCGCGAACCTGATCGTCGCGCAGCTGCTGCACCTGGCCTCGGACGACGAGGACAAGGACATCTCGATCTACATCAACTCGCCCGGCGGGTCCGTCTACGCGGGCCTGGCGATCTACGACACGATGCAGTTCATCAAGCCCGACGTGCGGACGATCTGCTGCGGGATCGCGATGTCGATGGGCGCGGTGATCCTCTCCGGTGGCGCTCCGGGCAAGCGGATGTCGCTGCCGAACTCGAAGATCCTGATCCATCAGGTCAGCTCCGGGTTCCAGGGCCAGGCGACCGACGTCGAGATCCACGCGAAGGAGATCATCGACCTGCGGGGAAAGCTCGACGAGATCATCGCCCACCACTCCGGCACGCCGCTCGAGAAGGTCAAGGTCGACACCGAGCGCGACTTCTTCATGGATCCGAGCGAGGCGCTGGAGTACGGGATCATCGACCGGGTGATCGAGAAGGCCTAGAGCCCGCCGGCGTCACCCCACCCCTTCCAACCTCGTCGACCGCTTCGGAGAGCAACGCACATGGCACGAGCGACGGAAACCGGCGAGCAGCTGCTCTGCTCGTTCTGCGGCAAGTCCCAGCGGCAGGTCAAGAAGCTGATCGCCGGGCCCGGGGTCTACATCTGCGACGAGTGCATCGAGCTCTGCAACGAGATCCTCGACGAGGAGCTGGCGGTCCAGCCGGGCTTCGATGCCACCCGGCTGCCGAAGCCGCAGGAGATCTTCTCGGTGCTCGACGACTACGTCGTCGGCCAGGACGCGGCCAAGCGGACGCTGGCGGTCGCGGTCTACAACCACTACAAGCGGATCAGGATCGCCGCGGAGCGCGGCGACGACGACGTCGAGCTGCAGAAGTCGAACATCCTGATGCTCGGGCCGACGGGGTGCGGCAAGACGCTGCTGGCCCAGACGCTCGCACGGATCCTCAACGTGCCGTTCGCGATTGCCGATGCGACCGCGCTGACGGAGGCCGGATACGTCGGCGAGGACGTCGAGAACATCCTGCTGAAGCTGATCCAGGCCGCCGACTTCGACGTCAAGAAGGCCGAGACGGGGATCATCTACCTCGACGAGATCGACAAGATCGCGCGCAAGGCCGAGAACCCGTCGATCACCCGCGACGTCTCGGGCGAGGGCGTCCAGCAGGCGCTGCTGAAGATCCTCGAGGGGACCCAGGCGTCGGTGCCGCCCCAGGGCGGGCGAAAGCACCCGCACCAGGAGTTCCTCACGATCGACACGACGAACATCCTGTTCATCTGCGGCGGGGCGTTCGCCGGGCTCGACGACGTGATCAAGCGGCGGACGGGCCAGCGCAATGTCGGCTTCGTCCACGCGGAGAGCGATCCGGTGGCGGAGCTGCCCGGCGATCGTCTGTTCGAGCACTGCCTGCCCGAGGACCTGGTCGAGTTCGGTCTGATCCCCGAGTTCATCGGACGTCTGCCGGTGGTCACCGCCGTGCGACAGCTCTCGCGGGGCGACCTGATCACGATCCTGACCGAGCCGAAGAACGCGCTGACCAAGCAGTTCCAGGCGAACTTCGCCTTTGACGAGATCGAGCTGGTCTTCGCCGACGAGTCGCTCGACGCGGTCGCCGACAAGGCGTTGGAACGTGAGACGGGGGCCCGCGGACTGCGGTCGATCCTCGAGGAGGCACTGCTCGACGTGCAGTTCGAGCTGCCGAGCCGACGCGACGTCCGCAAGTGCGTGGTGACCCGCGAGACGATCGCCGACGGCCGGCCACCGACGCTCGTCACGGAGGCCGTGGCCGACGACGACGTCGAGGGCTTCGCGGCCGAGTCGGCCTGAGGCCCGAGGCGCGCCCGCATCGTCGAGCGCGGGGCGATCGGTGAGCGGGGGACCCGTGACGGGTACCCTCCAAGCATGTCGTTGTTCTCCCGCACTCCCGCGCCGCTGATCGGCCGCAAGATCGTGCCCTGGCTGGTGTTGCTCGAGGTGCTGCGGCAGAGCTACGCCCACTACCAGGAGCAGCTGACGGCGAAGGAGCGCAAGCGACTGACCGAGCTGCTGATGCACAGCCACGGCCGGCCGAGCGTGCTCAGCGCGCGCGAGCGCGACGAACTGCGTCAGCTGGCGTCCAAGCTCGACATCGTCGGGCTCGGCAAGCGCGCCGCGTTGAGCGCCGCCGGGTTCGGCGGGATCGCCGACAAGTCCAAGTCCTGACGGCGAGCGGCCGGCAGCACGCTGCCGGCGTACTCCGGTCCCGCGTAGACGTCCTGGACGAGACGGATCCGTCGCTCCTGAAAGCCCGCCTGGCAGTACGCCAGGTAGAGGTCCCAGAGCCGCCGGAAGCGCTCGTCGTAGCCCAGCGCGGCCGTCTGCGGCAGCGCCTCCCGGTAGGCGGCGCGCCAACGGCGTAGCGTCTCGGCGTAGTGCGGGGTCAGATCCTCGCTTCCGACCGGGCGCAGCCGCGTCCGCTCGGCGACGCAACGACCCATCTCGGCCGACGACGGCAGGCAGCCGCCCGGGAAGATCCGCACGTTGATGAAGCTCCGGCCGCGCTTCTCGGCCTCGTAGGCTCGGTCGTCGATCACGATCGCCTGGATCGCCAGCAGTCCGTCCGCGCTGAGGCGCGCGTCGCACTGCTCGAAGAACGTCGGGAAGTCTCGCCAGCCGACCGCTTCGATCATCTCGACCGAGACGATTCGATCGTAGGTCCCCGCGACGTCTCGGTAGTCCTGCAGCCGCAGGTCGATCCGATCCTGCAGGCCCGCCGTGTCGATCCGCTGGCGGGCCAGCGCGTGCTGCTCACGGCTGATCGTCACCGTGGTGACGTGCACCCCGTAGTGGCGCGCTGCGTGGACCGCCAGCGCGCCCCAGCCGGTGCCGATCTCCAGCAGCCGCATGCCGGGCTCCAGCCGCAGCTTGCGGCAGAGCCGGTCGATCTTCTCGACCTGAGCGTCGTGGAGGTCGAGCGTCGGCGGCTCGAAGACCGCGCACGAGTAGCTCATCGTCGGGTCGAGGAACAGCCCGAAGAACTCGTTCGAGAGGTCGTAGTGCGCCGAGATCTGGCGACGAGCGCGAGCGGCCGTGTTGCGCGCGCCGTTGGTGACCCGCTGCGCCGGAGCGAGCAGCGGACGCAGCCGGCTGCGCAGGCGGTCGAACGCCGGCATGTTGCGGGCACCGAGCGCGACCAGCGTCACCAGGTCCGGGCTGCTCCAGCGTCCGTCGGCGTAGCTGTCGCCGATCCCCAGCGACCCCCGCAGCATCGAGGCCCAGACCGTGTGGTCGTGCAGGTGCAGCTCGGCGTGCAGCGGCGCGGGGGAGGGAGTCGCGTCCTCCTGCTCGTCGCCGAAGCGGTGCTCGGTGCCGTCCGCCTCGCGCAGCAGCAGCGTTCCGCCACGGGTGTGACGCAGCAGGCGCAGGGCGATCGAGCGGGCACCGCGGGAGAGGACGGGCGGAGTCATGAGCCTCGGGGAGGAGTCGGGTGCGGGAAGGTCGGCGTGCGCTTCAGCGCCAGCCGTACGGCTTGTCCGTAGATCCGGACCACGTCGCTGAGGGTGCCCAGCGGCTGGCGCCGCAGGTACGCCCGCAGACCGCGGCGATCGAGGGGCCGCCGCCGCAGATCCAGGCGGGCCACGAAGACCCGCTCGCCGCCACGGTCGCTGGCGAGCTCGACGCTGCATGCACCGTCCGGCGCGCGCAGCCGCCACCGGTACTCGTGGTCCATCGCCATGAACGGCGACACGTGGAACCGCTTGGCGAGCCGCCACTCGAGCCAGCCGGCGTCGTCGCGCTCGGCGTCGCGGACCGCGACGGCGTAGGCGTGACGCTCGCGCCACGGGGTGTTGGTGACGGCGGCGAGCACGGAGTGCAGCGTCGTGCCGTCGCGCTCGTAGGCGTAGGCGAACGTGACGGGGTTGAAGCAGAAGCCGAGCACGCGAGGCTGGGTGAGCAGGCGGATCGGGCCGGGCGGCGGTTCACCGGTCTGCTCGGCGATCGTGCTGCGAATGGAGACGTCGAGCGGCACGGCCGGGTTCCCGTGGTGGTCCCGGCGGCGGAAGCCCGCGTAGGCGGGACGCTCGACCGCCCAGCCTCGGTAGCCGTCGAGATCCGCGGTGAGGTGGTCGAGGTCGAGCATCAGCATCGCCGTCGCGTAACGGAACCCGTGGACCGTCGGCTGGTGGCGCTGGTGCGCGACCGTGCCGAGGTAGACGGCCGACCCCGACGGGGCATACGGGGCGTCAATGGTCACGCGGCGAGCGCCTCGCTGCGGTCGTCGGCCGTTCGCGAACCGAGCGCCCGCGCGACCCGCAGGCCGCTCCAGACACCGTCCTCGTGGAATCCCCAGCGCCAGTAGGCGCCGCAGAAGTGGGTCCGGTCGGTCGAGATGTCGTCCCATCGACGCTGGGCCGCGAGTCCGGCCGAGGTGAACACGGGGTGGTGGTAGACCGTCCGGTCGATCACGCAGGCGGGGTCGATCGCGTCGTCCAGGTTCAGCGTGACCAGCAGCCGGGTCTCCAGATCCAGGCCCTGCAGGCGGTTCATGTCGTAGGTGACCGTGGCCTGGGGTCGGGGTTCGGCGAGCAGGTGCGCGTTCCAGCTCGACCATGCGCGGCGCCGCCGTGGCATCAGCGACACGTCGGTATGCAGCGTGGCCTGGTTCTCCTGGTACGGGAACGCGCCGAGCACGGCCTGCTCGGCAGGGGTCGGATCCTCGAGCAGCGTCAACGCCTGGTCGCCATGACAGGCGAGGACCACGTGGTCGAACTCCGTCGTGGCGTTGGTGCCGCCGGCGACTCTCGTCGTCACCGTCGCGCCGTCGGCGTGACGACGGACCCGGATCACCGGGCTCCCGAGCCGGACCTGAGCGGGGGAGAACGCGGCGAGCAGCGCATCGACATAGGTCCGGGAGCCGCCCTCGACGGTCAGCCACCGAGGGCGGTCGCGCAGGCTGAGCATGCCGTGGTTGGCGAAGAACCGCAGCAGGAAGATCGCGGGGAAGCTGGACATCGAGGCCGGATCCGCGGACCAGACAGCCGCAGCCTGCGGAACGATCAGCCGCTCCACGAACCAGCGCGAGAAGCGCTCGCGGGTGAGCCACTCGCGCAACGAGGTGGTCTCGTCCCCGGACGCGAGGAACCGGCGGGCCGCGCGGTTGAACCGCGCGTACTCCACCACCATCCGGAGGAACCGCGGGTCGAACGCGTTGCGGCGCTGGGCGAACAGCCCGCTGAGCGAGTCGCCGTGGTACTCGAAGTCCTCGTCGCGGGCAGTCACGGAGAAGCTCATCGAGGTCTCGCGGGTGGCGACCCCGAGCTCGGAGAGCAGCGCCAGGAAGTTCGGGTAGGTGCGGTCGTTGCAGACGATGAAACCGCTGTCGACCGCGACCTTGCGGCCGTCGACGGAGACGTCCCGGGTGTGGGTGTGGCCGCCCGCGCGGGTGTCGGCCTCGAACAGCACCACCTCGTGCCGGCGGCGCAGGTGGTGGGCGCAGGTCAGTCCGGCGATCCCGGTTCCGATGACGGCGACGCGCATCAGCCGCCCTCGTTCGGGATCGGGGGTGCGTCGATCTCGCGGTCGTCGGCGGCGCGTGCGGGGGAGTCGGCGTCGAGATCGCGCAGCAGCGCGACGACCGCGTCGGGGTCGTCGAACATCGGCATGTGGCCGGCCTCGGCCCACCGGTGGATCACGACGTTGTCCGGGAAGACGCCGCGCGGCGCGCGGACCAGCGGGTCGGTTCCGCCCCAGACGACCTGGACCGGGACGCGTTCGGCGATCGCCTCGAGCCGGTTCTCCCAGTCGAAGGTCCGGGCCCGCATGGCAGCGTTGACCCGCGGCAGGTCGGTGGCTCGGGCGTAGCCGCGGATCAGGCCGAGCGCGTCCTCGTAGCCGTACCGCCCGGGGCCGCCCATCATCCGCACCAGCACGGCGTTGCGCAGGTGGGGCGAGCGCAGCAGCACCGGCAGCAGCGGGTCGCTGAGCCGCGCGAGCCGGGCGAGCTCGCCGCGCGGAACGCCGAGCGGGCGGGGCCAGAAGCCGGCCGGGGCGAGTGCGGTCACCGAGGCAGCATGGCCTTCGGCGGCCAGCTCGAGCGAGACCCAGCCGCCCAGCGACACGCCGACCGCGTGGACGGGGCCGATCTCCTGTCGCTGCAGCTCGTGGCCGAGGGCCCGGGCCAGTGCCTTCGGTCGCGGCTCGACGTCGTCGGGCAGGGCAGCCGCGGCGCCGAAGCCGGGGAGCTCGGCCACGATCACCTCGCGCTCGCGGCGTAGCGGCTCGACCACGGGACGCCAGGTGTTGCGGTCGCCGCCGAGCCCGTGGACCAGAAGCAGCGGAGGGCGGGACGTGGTACCGGTCGACGGGTGCCGGTGGAGCAGCGGAGCCATCAGAACAACCTACGGCGCGGACGGGAGGGCGGATGCATCATCGGGTTCCCGTTCCTGTACCCGAAATCCGCGATCTCGGCCGGCCCGGATCCGCGCGTCGCGTTGCCGGACCGCGTCCTAAACTGCCTCAGATGCCCGAGACGCCGGAACCGTCCCGCTACGAGCCCGCCGAGGCCGAGCCGCGGGTCTTCGCGCGCTGGGACGCCGCAGGCCTGCTGACCACGGCGCCCGCCGACCCGGACGAGCCGGACGCCGAGACGTTCTCTATTGCGATCCCGCCGCCGAACGTCACCGGCGCGCTGCACATGGGCCACGCCCTCAACGGCTCGATCCAGGATGCGCTGATCCGGCTCAACCGGATGCGCGGGAAGCGGGTCCGCTGGACGATCGGCACCGACCACGCCGGGATCGCCACCCAGACCAAGGTCGAGCAGGCACTCGCCGAGGAGGGCACCAGCCGCGAGCAGATCGGTCGCGAGGCGTTCCTCGAGCGCACGCAGGCGTGGCGACAGCAGTACGGCGGCACGATCATCGGTCAGTTCCGGCGACTCGGCTGCTCCGGCGACTACGCCCACGAGCGGTTCACGATGGACGACGGCTACGTCAAGGCCGTCCTGGAGACCTTCGTCGCGCTCTACGAGCAGGGCCTGATCTACCGCGACACCTACCTGGTCAACTGGGATCCGGGGTCCCGGTCGGCGATCTCGGACCTCGAGGTCGAGGACCGCGAGGAGACGGACACGCTCTACGAGATCGCGTACCCGCTCAAGGACGTGAACCCGGCCCTCCCGCACCTCAGCGAGGTTGTGGTGGCGACGGTGCGCCCCGAGACGATGCTCGGCGACGTCGCGGTCGCGGTCAACCCGCAGGACGAGCGCTTCGCGAAGCTGATCGGGTCGACGGTGGTGCTGCCGTTCGTCGGGCGCGAGCTGCCGATCATCGGCGACGACTACGTCAAGACCGACTTCGGCACCGGCTGCTTGAAGATCACGCCCGCGCACGACCCGAACGACTTCGAGATCGGGAACCGTCACCAGCTGGAGCCGATCAACGTGATCGGCGAGGACGGCCGGATCACCGGTGGCTTCGCCCCGCAGTTCGAGGGCATGACCGCCGCCGAGGCCCGGACCGCCATCGTCGAGCAGCTGCGCGCCGACGGGGCGCTGCGCGGCGAGGAGCCGTACGTCCACACCGTCCCGTTCTCGCAGCGCTCCGGTGAGCGGATCGAGCCGCTGATCTCGCTCCAGTGGTTCATGAAGATGGACGAGCTGGCGAAGCCGGCGATCGACGCGGTCGAGGACGGCCGCGTGCGTATCCACCCCGCGTCGCAGCAGAAGCGGTACCTCGACTGGCTCGGCGAGATCCGTCCGTGGGTGCTCAGCCGCCAGCTCTGGTGGGGCCACCAGATCCCCGTCTGGTACCGAAACGACGAGGTCTACTGCGGCATCGAGGCCCCCGAGGGCGAGGGCTGGGAGCGCGATCCCGACGTGCTCGACACCTGGTTCAGCTCGGCGCTGTGGCCGTTCGCCACGCTCGGCTGGCCGGAGCAGACCGACGACCTGCGCGACTTCTACCCGACCGCGGTGCTCTCGACCGCCCGCGACATCCTCTTCCTGTGGGTCGCGCGGATGGTGATGATGGGTCTGCGGTTCGCCGACGAGATCCCGTTCCGCGATGTGTACTGCCACTCGGTGATCCAGGCGCCCGACGGCCGTCGGATGAGCAAGTCGCTCGGCACCGGTATCGACCCGCTGGCGCTGATCGAGGGCGGGCCGCGGCCGGAGGTCTTCGCCAAGAAGACGAAGAGCGGCAAGCTCGGGGACCCCGGCGAGTTCCCGGCCTACGGCGCCGACGCGGTGCGCTTCGGCCTGCTGGCGATGTCGTCCACCCAGGACGTCCGCTTCAGCGAGGAGAAGATCGCGCAGGGCAAGCAGCTCGTCACCAAGCTGTCCAACGCGGTCCGCTTCGCCGCCGGGCGGCTCGAAGGCCTCGACGCCGATCGGACCGGCGCCGGGGTCACCGCCGACACCCTGCCGACCCGGCTCGAGGACCGCTGGATCGTCTCGCGGACCGAGCAGATCGCGCGCGAGACCGCGGCGCGGATCGACGAGTACGACTTCGCCAAGGCGGCGCTCGGGCTCTACGACTTCGTCTACGGCGAGCTTTGCGACTGGTACCTCGAGCTGGTCAAGGGCCGCGACGCCGAGACCGACCCCGACCTGGGCCGCGTGCTCGCCTGGGCGCTCCGCCGGACCTTGCAGATCGCCCACCCGGTGATCCCGTTCGTGACGGAGGAGGCGTGGAGCCGCCTGCCCACGACCGGCGACGCGGAGCTGCTCGCGTCCTCGCGGCTGCCCGCCCCCGACGACCGGCTGGTCGACGCGGCGGCCGAGGCCGAGCTCGCGCGGGTGATCGACCTGATCACCGCCGTGCGCTCGTGGCGCAGCGGTGCCAACGTGCCGCCGGGGCCGATCCTCTCGGCTCGTTTGGCCGCCGACGGGTACGACGAGGAAGCCCGGGCGCTGGCCACCCCGCTGGCCCGGATCACCCTGTCGTGTGACGCGGGCGACGCGGTGACCGTGCCGGTTCCCGGCGGCCAGCTCGAGATCCTCGCGGGCGAGCACGTCGACCCCGAGGCGGAGCGCGCCCGTCGCGAGAAGCGTCGCGGCGAGATCGAGAAGCAGATCACCGGCACCGAGAAGCGGCTGGCCAACGAGCAGTTCGTGTCGCGGGCACCGGCCGACGTGATCGCCGCCGAGCGGGCGAAGGTCGAGACGTTGCGCGAGGAGCTCGCCGCGCTGTGAGCGCTGACGAAGCGGCGGCTGCGCTCGGCGTCGCCGAGGGCTGGCTGCTGGAGCGCGAGCTGTTCGGGATCCGCCCGGGGCTCGACCGGATGCGGGCGCTGCTCGCGCGGCTCGACGACCCGCAGGACGCGTTCGACGCGATCCACGTCGTCGGCAGCAACGGCAAGACCTCGACGGTGACGATCGCCGCGGCGCTGCTCGAGCGCCGCGGGATCCGCGCGGGAGCCTACGTATCGCCGCACCTGGTGAGCTTCCGCGAGCGGGTGCTGATCGGCGGCGAGCCGGCCGATCCCGCGGTGTTCGCGGCGGCGGTGCTGCGGGTCCGCACGGCCGCGCTCGCGCTGGAGGACGAGGAGGCGGTCGACGGTCCGGTCACGCAGTTCGAAGCCGTCACGGCAGCCGCCTTCGTGGCGCTGCGCGAGGCCCGTGTCGCCTGCGCGGTGATCGAGGCCGGTCTCGGTGGGCGTTGGGACGCGACCAACGTGCTGCCCGCGAGCCAGCCGCGGACCCGTCGACGCTCGGTCGCGGTGCTGACCAGCGTGTCGCTCGAGCACACCCGCTGGTTGGGCGACACCGTGGCGGCGATCGCGGCCGAGAAGGTCGAGGTGCTGCGGCCGAACGGCACGTTGGTGGTCGCCGACGGGCTTCCGCCGGCCGCGGTGGCGGTGGCTGCCGACGTCGTCCGGGCCCGGGAGGCACGGATGGTGCGCGCGGCGGACGAGCCGGAGGAGGACGTCCCGACCCCGGGCGCGCCGGGCTACCAGCGGCACAACCTGGCGACTGCGATCGCCGCCGTCGACGCGTACCTCGGCGAGAGCGTCGCCCGTGACGCGGATGCCGAGCGCGACGTCGCGAGCCGGATCGCCGTGCCCGGCCGGTTCGAGACCATCGACTCCGGCGGCGACAACGGGGAGGGCGGGCCCACGATCATCCACGACGGGGCGCACAACGCCGCTGGTGCCGCCGCGCTCGCCGACGCGCTGGCGGTGGCGGAGCCGGCGCGGCCGGTGATCCTGGTGGTCGGCGTGCTCGACGATAAGGACCCCGCCGAGATGCTCGCGGCACTGGCGCCGTGGTGCGACGGCTTCGTGGCCGTGGCCCCGCGCAACCCGCGGGCGATCCCCGCCGAGCGGCTGGCCGCGGTCGCGCGCGAGGCCTTCCCGGGACGCGAGGTTCGGACGGCCTCCGACGCCCACGACGGGATCGAACAGGCGCTCACCCTCTCGGGACCGCGCGGTACGGTGGTGGCGACCGGATCGCTGCACCTGGTCGCCGACCTCCGCCGCGGGCGGAATGCGGCTCCTGGAGCGACATTCTGACCCTCATGGCCGAACCTCCGCAACGCCCCGACGACTCCGTATCGGTCCTCCGACTGGTGATCGGAGTCGCCCTGCTGGTCGCGCTAATCATCCTGGTGTTCTTCGGAATCGGCTATGGGATCGGGCGCGTCTTCGTCTAGGATCCCTGGGCGGCTCGTGCCGCGCAGTGCCCAGACGCACATCCCGGCCGACGAGGAATCGTGGGGTCGGGTGGCGAACTACCGTTCCTGTGATCCCCATGCCCGATCTCGTCGCCGTCTTCGGCATCAACAACAGCACGCTCGACACGGTCGTCAAGCTGCTGGTCCTCTTCGTCGGTCTGGTCTGGCTGGCTCTCGTCTACTACACCTGGTCGGACGCTCGGCGCCGGATCAGCGATCCGATCCTGATCGGCACCGCGACCGTGATGGCGTTCCTGCTGCCCTTCGCCGGGTCGATCATCTACATGGTCGTGCGTCCTCCGGAGTACCTGGACGACGTCCGCGAGCGCGAGCTGGAGATGCAGGCGGCGGAGGCCCGGCTGCTCCAGTCCGGCCTGTTGCTCTGCCCGCACTGCGACTTCCCGGCGCAATCCGAGT
This sequence comes from Patulibacter sp., assembly GCA_052039575.1. Lineage (GTDB taxonomy): Bacteria > Actinomycetota > Thermoleophilia > Solirubrobacterales > Solirubrobacteraceae > Patulibacter. Next base: position 28,028 of record JBQGEK010000340.1, read on the forward strand.
TCCTGCGCTGCCCATCCTGCCTGAAGAAGCTGCGTGACCAGTGCACCGGGTGCAGCAAGCCGCTCGATCCCGAGTGGCGGATCTGCCCGTACTGCGAGACCGAGATCCCGGGCCGCACGCCGCCCCGCCGCTCGCGTCGCCCGCGTGCCAGCGAAGAGGACCTCGAGGACGACGGGCCGCCGCCGTCGCGAGCCGGTCGCGGTCGTCGCCGCTCGCAGCGCGACGAGCCGGCCCCCGAGGCGCACTGAGCGACGCCCGGTCCGAGAACCCCAGCCCTGCGAACGACGCGGCCCCGAGAGGGGCCGCGCGTCGTCGTACCGCCCGCGGCTGCTTCACTGTCGGCGTCCGCTGCCGTGCGGACGCCCGCCCAGACCCCACCGATCGCGACCACGTCGCGCAGGAGACCCGCATGTCCCGCACCCTCATCCTCGTGAAGCCCGACGGCGTCCAGCGCCAGCTCGTGGGCGAGGTGCTCGGCCGCTTCGAGCGCAAGGGCCTGAAGATCCAGCAGCTGAAGCTGGTCTCGCTCGAGACCTCGGTCGTCGAGGAGCACTACTCGCACCTGAACGACAAGCCGTTCTTCGGTGAGCTCGTCTCGTTCATGATCCAGAGCCCGGTCGTCGCCGCGATCCTCGAGGGTCCGTCGGCCGTCGAGGTCGCCCGCCAGGTGATCGGTGCCACCAACCCGATCGAGGCCGCCACCGGCTCGATCCGCGGCGACCTGGCGATCGAGGCCGGCGAGAACGTCGTCCACGGCTCGGACTCCGACGAGAACGCCGAGATCGAGATCAAGCGCTTCTTCCCCGAGCTGGGCTGAACGCCGCCATGAGCGCTGCGGAGCGAACGCTGATCCTCGCGTCACGCTCACCGCAGCGCCAGGCGATCCTCCGCACCCTCGGCGTCGACTTCACCGTCGACGTCGCCGGGGTGGAGGAGGCGACCGACGGCGACGCCGTCGCCGTCGCCGTCGAGAACGCGCGCCGCAAGGCGCTGGCCGTCGCCGAGCGGGCGCCCACCGGGGCCTTGGTGCTCGGCTCCGACACCGTGATCGCCGTCCCGCAGGCCGGGGCCGACGCGATCCGCTCCTCGTCAGCGCCCGGTGCGGAGGACGGCACGCCGTGGGAGGAGCTGCGCGCGGCCGGTCCGAGTCGCGCGGTCGGCAAGCCCGACGACGCGGCCGGCGCCGACGCGATGCTGCGGTCGTGGTCCGGTCGGGCCCACCACGTGGTCTCCGCTGCGGCGGTCGTCGCGGTCGAGGCCGACGGAGCCGCGGTCGTCTTCTCCGGAGCCGATGCGTCCCGGGTCCGCTTCCGCGCGCTCTCCGACGAGGACGTCTCCTGGTACCTGGCGACGGACGAATGGCGGGAACGGGCGGGGGGCTACGCGATCCAGCTGCGCGGGTCGCTGCTGGTCGACGGGATCGTCGGTGACTGGTGGAACATCGTCGGCCTGCCGGTGGCGCTGCTCGCGCGCGAGCTTCCGCAGCTGCTGCGCTGATCGCGGCCGGTACGGCGAGACCCCCGTCGCAACGGACCGAAACCGGCGGTTGCACGCGGAGATTCAGCCGGCGAGCGACGGCACGGGCTCCGCTACACTCCGCGTTCGATCCACGGCTGTGGGGCTGCGCCCCGCGCGACGGGACGTCCCGTCCCGCCGTTGCACCCGCGAATCCGGGATCCGCGCCTCGATGAGCATCTTCAGCACACTGACCGGGATGGGCAGCCGCGACATGGCGGTCGATCTCGGAACCGCGAACACCCTCGTCTACGTTCGGGGTCGCGGCATCGTCCTGTCGGAACCCTCGGTGGTCGCGATCGATTCCCGCTCGGGCGAGGTGCACGCCGTCGGGATCGAGGCCAAGCGGATGCTCGGCCGGACGCCAGGCACGATCCAGGCGATCCGTCCGCTGAAGGACGGCGTGATCGCCGACTTCGACGTGACGGAGGCGTTGCTCCGCCACGTCATCCATAAGGCGCACCCCAACCGCTTCGCGCACCCGCGGGTCGTGGTCTGCGTGCCGTCCGGGGTCACCGGCGTCGAGAAGCGCGCCGTCGAGGAGGCATCGATCTCCGCCGGCGCCCGCCAGGCCTACCTGATCGAGGAGCCGATGGCGGCCGCGATCGGGGCGGGGCTGCCGGTCGCCGAGCCGACCGGCTCGATGGTCGTCGACATCGGGGGCGGCACCAGCGAGGTCGCGGTGATCTCGCTCGGCGGGATCGTCGTGTCCCAGTCGGTGCGCGTCGGCGGCGACGAGTTCGACGAGGCGATCGTCGCCTACGCCAAGCGCGAGTACAAGCTGCTGATCGGCACCCAGATGGCCGAGGAC
>JBQGEK010000341.1:0-2746 GCA_052039575.1 Patulibacter sp.
CTGGCGATGCTCGCCCCGGAGTGGGGCTTCAAGCCGCTGATCGACACCGGCGACGACGAGGCACGCGAGCAGCTGGCCCGTGCGTCGGTGATGGCGCTCTCGTTCGTCGCGCAGTCCGCGCGCGGCGGCGGGCAGCCGCCGGTTCCGCAGGCCGAGGTCGCCGAGGGCAAGACGGTCGCCGAGCGGTTCCTGATCCGCTGGCGCGGGGAGCTCAACCCGCTCGACGCGAAGGCGATCGACGCCTACTGGATCTCGGCCGCCGAGCACGGGATGAACGCGTCGACCTTCACCGCCCGGGTGGTCACGTCGACCGGCGCCGACGCCGCCGCGGCACTGTCGTCCGCGGTCGGCGCGCTGTCCGGCCCGCTGCACGGCGGCGCGCCGTCGCGCGTGCTGGCGATGCTCGACGGCGTCGAGCGGTCCGGGGACGCCGAGAAGTGGGTCAAGAACGCGCTCGACAGCGGCGAGCGGCTGATGGGCTTCGGCCACCGCGTCTACCGCGCCGAGGACCCGCGGGCGCGGGTGCTGCGCCGGACCGCCAAGGAGATCGGCGCGGCTCGCTACGAGGCCGCCGAGGCGCTCGAGAAGGCCGCGCTGGCCGAGCTGCACGCGCGCAAGCCCGACCGCGTGCTGGCGACCAACGTCGAGTTCTGGTCGGCGGTGATCCTCGACAGCGCTCACGTCCCGGCCAACCTCTTCACCCCGATGTTCACCGCCGCCCGCGTCGCCGGCTGGTCGGCGCACATCCTCGAGCAGAAGCGCGAGGGCCGCCTGATCCGCCCGTCCGCGAAGTACGTCGGCCCCGGGCCGCGGCCGGTCTCGGCGGTCTAGCGGCTCCGCCGTCGGTCAGCGCGTCGAGTCGTGCCGAGTGGATCGGCACGAGTCGACGAGCGAACGCGTACCGACAACCCTCTGCACGGGCCGAGGGTAGGCCGTCAGTCGCCGACGATCCGATCGAGCGTGCGCTGCAACCGCGCCAGCTCGGCCGGGTCCAACTCGTCGAGCGCCGCGGGGCAGGCGTCCCACCGCGCCAGCGCGTCCTCGCGCACGCGTCGGCCCTCGTCGGTCAGGGCCAGCACCCGCACCCGGCGGTCGCTCGGGTCGGCCTGACGTTCGACCAGCCCGCGCTTCTCCAGCCGGTTGACCAGCCCGGTGATGTTGCTGTTGTCGCAGGTCATCGCACAGGCCAGCTGGCCCATCGGCTGCGGCGCGTCCGGGTCGAGCTCGCGCAGCGCGAGCAGCTGCGGCACCGACAGGTCGAGCTCCCGCGCGAGCTCCTGGACCCGCTGACGCTCGGCGTCGACGAGGGTCCCGAGCTGACGCCAGACGGCGGCGGCGGAAGTCGGGTCGGTCGACGACATCCCGACGAACCATAGGCTGATGCGCGTTGCGCCGCTGACAGGAGCCAAACCCGCATCAGCCCACGTCGCCGCCCGAGCTGATGCGGGTTTCGACACCCATAGAGGCCACACCCGCATCAGCACCCGCTGAACGTCACCGTGAGCATGCCCCGGAACGACGAACGGCCGCCCCGGAGGACGGCCGTCGAACGGCTAGCGTCCGCCGTGCGCGGTGGACGCTAGGCAGGCCGGCCCGGAGATTCCCGAGCCGAGGGCTGCTACATCATGCCGCCCATGCCACCCATGTCGGGCATGCCGCCGCCACCGCCGGCCGCGGGCGGCTCGGGGATGTCGGCGACGATCGCCTCGGTGGTCAGGATGTTCTTGGCGATCGAGGCCGCGTTCTGGAGCGCGGAACGGGTCACCTTGGCCGGCTCGACGACGCCGGCCTTGATCAGGTCCTCGTACTCGCCCGTGGCGGCGTTGAGGCCGACACCGACGTCCGCCGCGCGCACGTCGTTGACCACCACGGAGCCCTCGAGCCCGGCGTTCGACGCGATCTGGCGGAGCGGCTCCTCGAGCGCGCGCAGCACGATCTTGCCGCCGGTCTGCTCGTCGTCCTCGAGGTTCGAGACGTCGACCTTGTCGCCGGCCTGGATCAGGGTGATGCCACCGCCGGAGACGATGCCCTCCTCCAGCGCGGCGCGCGTGGCCTGCAGGGCGTCCTCGACGCGGTGCTTCTTCTCCTTCAGCTCCGTCTCGGTGGCCGCGCCGACCTTGACGACGGCGACGCCGCCGGAGAGCTTCGCGAGGCGCTCCTGCAGCTTCTCACGGTCGAAGTCGCTGTCGGTGTTCTCGACCTCGGACTTGATCTGGCTGATCCGGCCCTTGATCGCCTCGGCGTCGCCGGCACCGTCGACGATCGTGGTGTTGTCCTTGGCGACGACCACGCGACGCGCGCGACCGAGCTGGTTGATCTGGGTGTTCTCGAGCTTCAGGCCGAGATCCTCGGTGATGACCTCGCCACCGGTCAGGATCGCGATGTCCTCGAGGATCCGCTTGCGGCGGTCGCCGAAGCCCGGAGCCTTGACCGCGACGCCGGTGAAGGTGCCGCGCAGCTTGTTGACGACCAGGGTCGCCAGGGCCTCGCCCTCGAGGTCCTCGGCGATGATCAGGATCGGCTTGCCGGCCTGGATGACCTGCTCCAGGACGGGCAGCACGTCGCGGACGGCACCGATCTTGGAGTTGGCGATGAGGATGTACGGATCCTCGAGCACGGCCTCCATGCGGTCCTGGTCGGTGACCATGTAGGGCGAGACGTAGCCCTTGTCGAACTGCATGCCCTCGGTGAACTCGAGGTCCATGCCGAAGGTCTGGCCCTCCTCGACGTTGACGACGCCGTCCTT
>JBQGEK010000342.1:0-2391 GCA_052039575.1 Patulibacter sp.
CGTGTCCACTTCGACGGATCGATCGAGGAAGCGGTGAAGCTCGGCGAGTCGGGCAACGCCTTCTCCCGCGTCTACCGCCGGATCACCGGCAAGGAGACGGAACGCGATCTGGACACCCGCAGCACCTATTCGAAAGCAGGCTTGACCCGCTTGCTCGACCGCGTCCAGGAAGGGGTCGCCCGCGATCCCAAGGACGCATCGGTCGAGCTCGAGGGCGCCAAGCTGGAGCTGACCAAGAGCCGCACCGGGCTCAAGCTCGATCGCGACCGGGTTGCGACCCGGGTCCGCAAGGCGCTGCTCAACCCGTCGGCCGCGAGCCGGGTCAAGGCGGCGACGATCAAGCGCCAGCCGAAGGTCTCCACGGACGAGGTCAAGGCGGAGTACAAGACGGCGCTGGTCGCCGACCGCGCCTCGTTCAAGCTGAAGCTGTACAAGAATCTCAAGCTCGTCAAGACCTACGGGATCTCGGTCGGCAAGGCGGGCAACGACACCCCGCCCGGCAAGTACACGATCCAGAACAAGGCCGAGAATCCAGCCTGGAACGTCCCGATGTCGGACTGGGCGGGGGACCTGGCGGGTACGGTGGTTCCGGCCGGTGATCCGGGCAACCCGATCAAAGCGCGCTGGCTCGGGATCTACGACGGCGTCGGAATTCACGGTACGGCCGACGACGCGTCGATCGGCACCAACGCGTCGCGCGGCTGCCTCCGGATGCACGTCCCGGACGTGATCGACCTGTATCCGCGGGTGCCGGTCGACACCCCGATCTGGATCGTCTAAGGCCAGTCGGTGAGCGCGGGGACCGGTCCGTGAGTCGGAGCGCCCTGGGCGACGAGCGCTACGGGTCGAACGCGGCCCCCGGACCCGGCGCTCGACCGGGGACCTACGAGTCGTCGTCTTCGAGCGCGGCCATCTCGCCGAGGATCCGCACGGCGTCGCCGAGCTCCTCGTCGCGCTCGAACGCATCGTTCGGCGACGCGGGTCCGAACGCGACGATCTCGTCGAGCGGAACCTCTTCCCAGCCCTGCGTCAGCAACGAGGAATGGTGGTCGCCGTGGCGAAACGTCAGGGTGCCGAGCCAAATACCGCGCTCCTGCTTCCGCAGCACGGCGTACCACAGCGTCGACGCGTCCGCACTGGCTTGGATCCGGTGCCAGGGCCGCGGGGGAGGCGTGATGGTGTCCGCCAGCCCTGCGGCCGTCAGCTGCCGGAACGTGGCGATCCGGCCGGTGTCGGTGTCGATGAAGAACGTGCCCACAAGCGAACAGGATACGGAGCCCCTGCCTTCCGCATGGGCTGACGCGCGGGTGATCTTCGCGACGGACCTGACGCGTCAAGGCGTCGCCGACAAGACCCGGATCGCGTACGGCGGCGACGTCGAGCGGTTCGCTCGCTGGTGCGCCGGGCGGGGAACCGACGCCCCATCCGCCGTCGACGTCCGCACGATCCGTCGCTACACCCAGTCGCTGACCGAGCGTGGTGCGGCTGCGACGACGGTGACCCGCGCGCTGGCGGCGCTGCGGTCGCTGTTCCGCACGCTGCAGCGCGAGGGACAGGTCGACGGCAACCCGGCTGAGCTGACGCCGGGGCCGCGCAAGCCGCGGCGGCTGCCGCGCGTGATCAAGCCGGTCGACGCGGACCAGCTGCTCGACGGGATCCCCGCCGACAGCGACCCGCTGGCGCTTCGCGACCGGGTGATGCTCGAGCTGGCTTACGGCTGCGGGCTGCGCGCCGCCGAGCTGGTGCGGCTGGACCGGGACCAGATCGACCTCGACGAGCGTCAGGTGCGCGTGACCGGCAAGGGGGAGAAGACTCGCACGGTGCCGCTCGGCGACCCGGCCGCCGACGCGATCCGCCGCTACCTCTGGCGGGGGCGCCCGACGTTGGTGACGACCGACCAGGACGGGACGGAGGACGCGGCCCTGCTGCTGTCGCGTCGGGGCCGCCGCCTGTCGACCAGCGACGTCCGCCGGCGGATGGACCGCTGGGTACGGGAGGCGAACCTGCCCGGGGACCTGCACCCGCACGCGCTGCGCCACTCGTTCGCCACGCACCTGCTCGACGGTGGCGCGGATCTGCGTGCGATCCAGGAGCTGCTCGGCCACGCTCGTCTGTCGACGACCCAGGTCTACACGCACGTCGAGTCGAGCCGACTGAAGGCCGCCTACCGCAACAGCCATCCGCGTGCCTGAGCCACCACGCACGACGGAGGATCTCCGCGACCTCTGGAAGCGCTGGCAGGAGCGCGACGACCATACGGCCCGCGAGAAGCTGATCGTCGCCTACTCGCCGCTGGTCAAGTGGATCGCCGGCCGCGTTGCGTCGACCTTGCCGCCGCACATCGAAGAAGGTGACCTGATCTCGTTCGGCCTGCTGGGACTCGCGCACGCG
>JBQGEK010000343.1:0-17045 GCA_052039575.1 Patulibacter sp.
ACCTTCGACGCGGGCGCGTCGATGATCCAGCGGATGTCCGGCACCAGCTTGTGGTTCGGCGTCCAGACCGGGCCGCACTGAATCGCGGCCTCGACCTCTGGCTGCTCGAGCACCGCCACCAGATCGTCGTGTGCCTGACCGCGGAAGGTCAGGTCGTTGTCGATCGACCCGGGCTGCACGCGGTCGATCGCCACGACCACCACGCCGACCACCGCGATCGCCGCGACGACGCGCCAGAGGTTGCGCAGCCGGCCCGGCGGCAGCACCGTCCAGCCGGTCAGCAGGAACGCGGCGAAGATCAGCAGCATCACGGCCGCGACCATCAGGTAGCGGTCGATCACCGAGAAGCCGCCGAGGCCGATCATGAAGAACGTGCCGATCCCGGCGACGAACAGCACGAACGGCATCCCGAGCCGCCTGGGGATCACCACCGCGACCGCGGCGATGCCGGCCAGCCCCGCGAAGAACAGCGCGGTGCCGTCCAGCGCCTTCAGGTACGAGACCGTCGAGAACGGGATCTGGAGCGGCGTCCGCGTGCGGCCGAGGTCCTCGGCCAGCGTCGAGGTGTGGGTCAGCGAGAACAGCGGATCGCCGGTGACCCAGCCGTCGACGGCGAGCCAGATCCCGGTCGGGACCACGCTGACCACGAGCCAGCTGATCCCGCGCACGGTGAAGATCGCCCGGAAGCTCGGGTTCCAGGCCATGTACAGGCCGTAGAGCCCACAGAGCACCCACGCCTCCGGCCGCAACAGCCCCGCCAGCGCGAGCATCAGGAGGACCGGCCAGCCGCGGCGCGGACGCCGGGCCTCGAGTACCGCGGCCCAGACGACGAGCGCGATGTAGGTGACGTCGAGGTAGCCGCGGACGGCGAGGAAGATCAGGTTCCAGTTGACCAGCAGCAGCGCGGCGGCGGTCAGGCCGACCCAGCGGTTGAAGGTCACCTTGGCCAGCTGGTAGACGCCGGCCGCGAGCGCCGCGACCGACGCCATAGCGCAGAGCACGAGGAACCGGTCGACGTGCACGCCGAACGGCGTGAGGAACATCGAGAAGAGAATCGACAGCGGGTGCTCGGTCGGCGCCCGGAAGCTGTCAAAGACCGGCTTCTGCCCGTCCCACAGCTCGCGCGCCCAGAGCAGCGTGTAGTAGCTGTCGTAGTTCGGGTACGTCGGGTACGCGAGGAACAGCGTCAGCAGGCCCGCGCAGAGGACCGCGAAGGCGACCCACGGCAACCAGCCGACGAAGCGGGAACGTGTCGTGTGATCCGGGTCGTCCAAAGCGGGCCTGTCCCTGCTCTCCCTGGAGAGGCCCAAGGTGCGACGGCGAGTCTACGGCACGTCTCTGCGTCGTGCCCCGTACCCGCGGCGGATCCGGCCGTCGGTCCTGACGCCGCCCCGCTCTGGAATACTCACCCGGTTGCACGAACGTCGTGGATGGCTCCTGTCCACGCCGCCATCCCACCGTACGGGAAGCCGACAGACCCCCGGCACGCCGGCCACCGCCACCGTGTCACGTCATCGGGCCCACCGCCCAACCGCGTAGAGCCTATGAAGCTGATCATCCAGATCCCGTGTTTCAACGAGGAGCAGACGCTCCCGACGACCCTCGCCGACCTCCCGCGCGAGGTGCCGGGGTTCGACACCGTCGAATGGCTGGTGATCGACGACGGATCCAAGGACCGCACGCTCGAGGTGGCGCGGGCCAACGGGGTCGACCACATCGTCAAGCTGACGAACAACCGCGGGCTCGCGGCGGGCTTCCAGGCCGGCCTCGACGCCTGCCTCAAGCTCGGCGCCGACGTGATCGTCAACACCGACGCGGACAACCAGTACGACGCCTCGTACATCCCCGACCTGGTCGCCCCGGTGCTCGCCGGCGAGGCCGACATGGTCGTCGGCGACCGCCAGGTCCACACGATCGAGCACTTCTCGCCGCTCAAGATCCGCCTGCAGAAGCTCGGCTCGGCCGTCGTCCGCCGCGCCTCGGAGACCGAGATCGCCGACGCCACGTCCGGCTTCCGCGCCTACAACCGCGAAGCCGCGATCCAGCTCGCCGTCGTGTCGCGCTTCACCTACACGCTCGAGTCGCTGATCCAGGCCGGCAAGCTGCTGGTCGCGACCAAGCACGTCCCCGTGTCGACGAACGAGAAGCTGCGCGAGTCGCGGCTCTTCCCGTCGATGTGGGCGTACGTCCGCCGCAACACGATCTCGATCTTCCGGATCTACGCGCAGTACGAGCCGATGCGCGTGTTCATGAGCATGGCGGTGCTGCTGTTCCTGCTCGCCTGCATCCCGTGGGGACGGTTCTTCGTGTCGTGGGTCCAGGGCGAGGGCGCGGGACACGTCCAGTCGCTGATCTTCGGCGGCGTGCTCTTCACCGCGGCGGTGATGCTCGCCGCGCTCGCCGTGATGGGCGACCTGCTCCACGGCCAGCGGATCCTGCTTCAGCGGATCTTCGAGCGCACGCGGCGGATCGAGCTCCACCTGGGCATCGCGCCCAGCCACTACGAGCCCGGTCAGCCGGACGGGGCGCAGCCGCCCACCACCGGGGCCAACGCCGGGCCACAGCAGACCACCGCCGAACGCGACGCGATCCGGCCCTAGGGCCGTCGCCCGCCCCACCGCCCACCGCGACCCGGGACACCAATCACCGTGAGCACGCAGAAGCAGGACAACGGACCGGTCACGATCACCACCAGTGACGACGGCATCATCACGGGCAACACGTACGACAAGTACGGGTCGACCAACCCCGTGGTTCGCCGCCTGATGGCCGGATTCGAGCGTAATCTCGAAGAGCTGTTCACGCGCGCCGAGCCGCGCAGCCTGCTCGACGTCGGCTGCGGCGAGGGCGTCCTGGTCCACGAGTGGGCCAAGAAGCTCGGCGACAAGCGCGTCGTCGGCATCGACCTCGAGGAGCCCTCGATCCAGGCCGGTTGGGCCGAGCGCCAGGCACCGAACCTCGACTACCAGATCATGCGGGCCGAGAACCTGCCGTTCGCGGACGACGAGTTCGACGTCTCGACGGCGATCGAGGTGCTCGAGCACGTTCCGGACCCCGAGCACACCGTCGCCGAGATGGCCCGCGTCGCCAAGCGCTGGGTGCTCGTGTCGGTCCCGCGCGAGCCGATCTGGCGCGCGGTCAACATGGCCCGCGGCGCCTACATCAAGGACCTGGGCAACACCCCCGGCCACCTCAACCACTGGTCGACCCGCTCGTTCAAGAAGATGCTGTCGCAGCACGGCGACGTCGTCGAGGTCCGGCAGCCGTTCCCGTGGACCCAGCTGCTGGTGCGCGTCGGCGACTGACGCCCTCGAGCCTGCCCGATGGATCCACGCGGTCCGGACGATCCGCGGGCTCGCCCCGAGCCTGACCCAGCTGCCCCGCTCGACCCCCGGTTCGAGCCGGGGTCGCTACCGGCCGATCCCACGCTCGACCCTGCTGGTGCGGTCCTCGACGAGCGGCTCGCCGAGGAGCTGACCGAGGCCGCGCAGGAGCGCGGATCCTACGGTCGCGGGGCGCGGATCCTGTCGATCGGGATCGCGTCGACCGGACTGCTGACCTTCCTCTTCTTCTCGGTCGCGTCGCACGCGCTCGGCGATTCCGCGGTCGGCCAGGAGCAGTACGGCCAGATCGCCACGATGTGGGCGATCCTGTTCACCGCGATGTGCGTGTTCTACCGGCCGGTGGAGCAGCTGCTGTCGCGCACGATCGCGACCGCCGTCGCGCGCGGCGAGGCGCACCCCCGTCTGCGCGAGCCGCTGCTGATCCAGGCCGGGTTCGCGGTCGTGCTCGTCACCGCGGCGCTGCTCGCCCGCGAGACGCTCGAGGAGCAGCTCGGATCGTCGACGCTGTTCTGGATCCTGGTTGCGGCAGGCGTCGCCTACGGCGCGAGCTACTTCGCCCGTGGCTTCGTCGCCGGGCACCAGTGGTTCGCGCTCTACGGCGGCCTCGTGCTGTTCGAGTCGGTCGCCCGGATCCTCTTCCCGATCGCCGCGGTGATCGGAATCACGACCGGCCAGACCGCGGTCGCGCTCGGCATCGTCGCCGCGCCGTTGGCGTCGCTGCTGGTGGTGCCGTGGGCGATCCGGTCGGCGACCCGGAAGATCGGCGCCCAGCAGGCGTCGGCACCGAAGGCCGAGCCCGGCGGTGGCGGGAGCCACGGCACTGGCGCGTCGTTGCGGACCGGCACGTCGTTCGCGGTCGCGGTCGCGATGATCCAGCTCGGCGAGCAGACGCTGATCAACGCGGGCACGCTGCTGACGGCCGACAAGGCCGCCGCCGGCCTGATCTTCAGCGCGCTGCTGGTGACCCGGGCGCCGCTGCAGCTGTTCCAGGCGATCCAGACCACACTGCTCCCCCACTTCGCGACCCTGGTCGCGACCGGGTCCCCGGACGAGATCGGCGCCGCGATCCGCAAGGCGGTCGGGCTGATCGTCGCGTTCGCCGCACTGGTCGTCGTCGGGCTGCTCGCGCTCGGCGGCTGGGTCATGCCGCTGGTCTTCGCCGGCCAGGAGCCGCCGGTCGGCGGGCTGGCGATCGTCGCGGTCGGGATGGGCGCGCACCTGATCGCCGGCACCCTCAACCAGGCCGCCCTGGCCCGGGGCAACGCCTGGGCCGCCGCGATCTCGTGGTTGGCCGGTGGCGGCCTCTACGCGGTCTGGGTGATCGTCGGACCGATCGACGACGCGCTGCTCAACGCCGAAGTCGGCTACTGCGGCGCCACGATGCTGCTCTGCGGCCTGCTCTACCTCGTGCACCGGCGCGGGTTGCGGGCCTCCACCACGTCGAGCTGATGCGCGTTAGCCCACACAGGGTGGCGTAACCCGCATCAGCTTCGGTGGTGGCTACTCGTCGGCGATCGCCTCGAGCACGTTGAGCTTGGCCGCGCGGCGGGCCGGGCGAATCGCCGCGACGACGCCGAGCAGCGCGGCGAGCACGACCAGACCGATGATCTGGCCGATCGGCACGCTGATCGTGAAGCCCTCGAGCGTCGCGACCACCGCCGCGGCGAGCACGAATCCGAGCACCGCCCCCAGAACCGCGCCGAGCAGGGCGGTGATCACCGCCTCCAGCAGCACCATCCGTCGGACCTGCTTGCGCGTCGCACCGACGGCCCGCAGCAGTCCCAGCTCGCGGACCCGCTCCTGGATCGACAGCGTCAGGGTGTTGACGATCCCGAACAGCGCGACCACGACCGACAGCGCCAGCAGCGCGTAGACCAGGCCGAGCAGCTGGTTGACCTGGGCGGTCTGGTTGTCGATCCACTCGCCCTTGGTCAGGACGTCGACCGCCGGATAGTCGCGGGCCAGTGCGGCCTGCACGGCAGGCTGCTCGCCGTCGACCACCACGAAGAACGGCTGGACGATCCCGAACTCCGCGGCCGTACGCTCGGTCATCACCACCCCGCTGATCGCGGCGGCCGTGCCCTCGACGATCCCGACCACCTCCAGCGGCGCGGTCCGGCCGTTGGCGCCGAGCGCCTCGAACCGGTCCCCGGTCGTCAGGCGCAGATCGCTGGCGGTGTCGTCGGTCAGGTAGACCCGCCCGGGCCCGGGATCGCGAACAGGTTCCCCGGCCGGCTGGCCCGCATCGGCGTCGCTGCGGTCGACCCGGACCAACCGGTCGTCGAGCAGCACCGCGTCGGGGGCCGTCACCGGAACGGTCCGGTCGCCGACCCGCAGCTCGCCGAACTTGATCCCACCCGCCGCGGACGCCCCCGGTGCCTTCGCGGCATCCGCGACCACCGTGCGCGGCAGCGGCGTGAAGCCGCCGTCGCTGCCCTGCAGCACGACGGGCGCGGTGACGACCTGCTCGAGATCGCCGCGCAACGTGTCGCGGAGGCCTGCCGCGAAGACGGTCGCGAAGACGACCAGCGCCAGGCCGATCATCAGCGCGCCGGAGGTCACCGCCGTGCGCCCCGGCTGCCGCGCCGCGTTGTCGCGGGCCAGCCGGCCGGGCAGTCCGAAGATCCGCTGCAGCGGATGGCCAACCAGCGCGGCCAGTGGACCGACCAGCGCAGGAGAGATCAGCGTCGCCGCGATGAACAGCAGCCCGGCACCGCCACCCGCGAACGCCGTCCCCGCGTCGCCGTCGACCACCCCGAGCACCCCGAGCAACAGCGCGACGACGCCGACCACTCCGAACCCCACGCCGGCCAGCACCGGGCCGCGCGCGACCGCCCCGCGGCCGGGCGGGGCCGCGGCGTCGCGCAACGCCTCGACCGGAGCGACCCTGGTCGCCCGGCGGACCGGCAGGAAGCTCGCCAGCATCGTGACCACGACGCCGACGATCAGACTGACGATCAGCGTCCGCCCGGCGAAGACCGTGGCCGTCGCCGGCATGTCCGCGCCGAACGCCTTGATCATCGCGCGCAGCCCCGGCGCGACCACGAAGCCGGCCAGCATGCCGAGCACCGCGCCGACCAAGCCGACCGCCAGCGCCTCGCCGCTGACCAACAGACGGATCTGACGGCGGCTGGCACCGAGCGCGCGGAGCAGCGCGAACTCGCGCTGGCGCTGGGCCACCGTGATCGAGAACGTGTTGAAGATCAGGAACGCGCCGACGAACGTCGCGATCCCGGCGAAGATCAGCAGCATCGTCGGCAGGAACGAGATCGCATCCTTGATGTCGTCCGCCTGCTTGGCGCCCTGCGCGGTTCCGGTCCGTACCGTGCCCGCATCGCCGATCGCCGCCTGGATCCGCTCCGCCAGCTGCTCGTCGGTCACGCCCGGCTCGGCCAGCGCCATCACCTCGGAGTAGTACTGCTCCGGCGTGCGGCCGGTCAGCTTCGCGGCCTCGTCCACGGTGGTGAACGCGACCGTGGCCCCGCCGAACGACGTCTCGCCGCCGCCCAGCTCGAGCAGCCCGACCAGCCGCATCTCCTGGCGCGGCCCCTCGCCCTGGATCGCGACGGTGTCGCCGACCTCGACGCCGGCCTTCTCGGCCGTCGCCTCGTCGAACGCGACCTCGCCGTCGGCTCGGGGGGCGCGGCCCTCGGGGTAGGAGACCGCCCCGTAGCCCTCGGGTGCCACGCTGATCAGCAACGACGGTGGTCCCTGGCCGCCGATCCGGGTGGTGCCGTCCTGCTCGAAGACGATCGCCAACCCGCTGATCTGTCCCGCAGCGTCCCGCACGCCATCGACCGCGGCCACCCGATCGACCATCGAGCGCGGCAGCGTCGGGACATTGGCCCCCGCGTCGTCGGTCGGCGCGCCGGTCTCGGCCGGGGTGACCACGGCCGCCACGCCCTGGTAGCTGCTCTCGCCGATCTCGTCGAAGCTCTTGTTGATCGTGTCGCTGAAGATCAGCGTGCCGGCGATCAACGCGACGCCGATCACCACGGCGATCGACGTCATCACCGTGCGGCGTGCGTGGCTGCGCAGGGTGCGCAGGAACACGCTGAGCATCAGCCGAAGTCCCGCAGTCGCGCGTGGACGTCGTCCGATCCGCCGGCGGGGCCGTCGTGCACGATCCGGCCGTCCTTGAGGAGGACCAGGCGGTCGGCGAACGAGGCCGAGTAGGGATCGTGGGTGACCATCACGACGGTCTGGCCGAAGTCGTCGACGGCCCGTCGCAGCAGCCGA
This sequence comes from Patulibacter sp., assembly GCA_052039575.1. Lineage (GTDB taxonomy): Bacteria > Actinomycetota > Thermoleophilia > Solirubrobacterales > Solirubrobacteraceae > Patulibacter. The sequence continues at coordinate 7,584 of JBQGEK010000343.1, forward strand.
AGCACCTCCTCGGACGACTTCGAGTCGAGGTTGCCCGTCGGCTCGTCCGCGAAGATCACCGCGGGCCGGCTCGCCAGCGCCCGGGCGACCGCCACGCGCTGCTGCTGTCCGCCGGACATCTCGCTCGGTCGGTGATCGCGGCGGTCGGTCAAGCCGAAGGTCCCGATCAGCTGGTCGATCCACTCGCGATCGATCGTCGCGCCCGCGATCGTCAGCGGCAGCGTGATGTTCTCCTCCGCGGTCAGCACCGGGAGCAGGTTGAACGCCTGGAAGACGAAGCCGATCCGGTCGCGCCGCAGCTCGGTGAGCCGACGGTCGTCGAGCGTGGTCAGATCGATGTCGTCGATCCAGACCGACCCGGCATCGACCCGGTCGAGGCCCGCGACGCAGTGCATCAACGTCGACTTGCCCGACCCGGACGGCCCCATGATCGCGGTCAGCTCACCGGCCCGGAAGTCGATCGAGACGTCGTCGAGGGCGACCACGACCGTGTCCCCCGTGCCGTAGCGCTTGGTGAGATCGGTCGCCCGCACGATCGGCGTCGTGCGCGGCTCCTGCAACGGTGTACCCATACCGCCATCCAAGCAGAGCGGCGAGTCGGCGTCGGGTGATTCTGGGGCAATCCCCCGGGCCCCCGGGGGGATCCCCTAGGCCCCGGGTCGCGAGGGGACCGCTCAGCCGGCCGCGGCGGCGGCGAGCGCCTGCACGGCCTCACCGGGATCGGGCGTGCCGAAGACCGCCGAACCGGCGACGAAGCTCGTCGCCCCTGCCGCGGCGCAGGCGCCGATCGTGGTCAGATCGACGCCGCCGTCGACCTGGAGCACCGTGCTCGGACCGACCAGGCCGGCCATCCGCGTGATCTTGTCGGGCGACGTCGGGATGAACTTCTGGCCACCCCAGCCGGGGTTGACGGTCATGCAGAGCGCCAGGTCGAGCAGGCCCGCGTTCTCGGAGAGCGCCGCGGTGCCGGTGCCGGGGCAGAGCGCCAGGCCGGCCAGCGCGCCGAGCTCGCGCGCTTGCTGGAGGGCGAAGTGCAGCTGGGGCGTCGCCTCGGCGTGCACGGTCAGGACGTCGGCGCCGGCCTTCGCGAAGTCGGCGAGCTGCCGTTCCGGCCGCTCGATCATCAGGTGCACGTCGAGCACTGCGTCGACGCCCTTGAGCGCGTCGACGACGATCGGGCCCATCGTGATCGGCGGGACGAAATGGCCGTCCATCACGTCGATGTGGATCACGGTTGCCCCAGCCGCTACGACCTCCTCGACCTGGCTCCGCAGACGACCGAAGTCGCTGGCGAGGATCGAGGGTGCGATGCCCTTCAGGCGGGCGATGCGGGGGTCTGTGCCGGTCACTCGACGGAGGGTACCGTCGGCGACGGGCTCACGGGATCGACGGTGGAGCGGCCCTAGACCTGCACGAGCATCGAGGAGCCGCAGTGGTTGCAGGCCAACGTGGCGGTCTTCGACATCCGAACGATCGTCGAATGCTCGCCGCAGTTGGGACAGACCGACCGCAGCTCGTAGCGCTGCAGGCAGTTGACGCAGCGGTACCGGCCCGGAAGGTTCGTCGGTCGGAGCCACGGTTCGTTGCAGCCGGGGCACCGTAGGCCGAGGTCCACCTCCATCGATCCCACTATAGGAACTCCCCCGGCGCGCCGCGCCCCGGGCCGGGTCCCCCGTGCTCAGCCACCGACCGCGGAGATGTAGAAGCCGTCGGTGCGATCGCGGTGCGGCAGCAGGCGGCGGATCTCCCCGTCGGGCTGGAGCTCCTCACCGGGGTTGAGCGTGCACACGCTGTAGACGATCCGTCCGCCAGGCCTGACCGCGCGTTGCGCGACTTCCAGCAGCTTGGCCTGCAGCCGCTCGACCTCGCGAAGGTCGCGCTCCTGAATCCGCCAGCGCAGGTCCGGGTGCGACGCGAGCGTGCCGAGCCCGCTGCAGGGCGCATCGAGCAGGACGCGGTCGAAGCTGCCGGGCTCGAAGTCGAAGTCGAGCGCATCGGCGTGGTGGACCTCGACGTTGGTGGCCCCGACCCGCTCGCAGGTGCGACGCAGTGCCCGGGCCCGCCCCCCGTGCTTCTCGAGCGCCACGATCGTTCCCGTGCCGTTCATCAGGTCGGCCAGATGGGTGGTCTTGCCGCCGGGAGCCGCGCACATGTCGAGGATCCGCTCACCAGGCTGCGGATCCACGGCGCGGGCAGCGCACATCGATCCGTACGACATCGCGACGTAGCGACCCTCGTGCCAGGCCGGGTCGCCGAGCACGTCGAGCGGGCCGTCGACCTTGCGGGCCTCGGGGATCTCCGGGTCGAACGGCGCCCCGGGCACGACGTAGCCGTCCTCGGCGCGGAGACCGTTGGCGCGCAGCACCAGGTCGGTCGGACGGTTGCCGGCCGCCAGCAGGGCGCGGGTGGCGTTCGGCCCGAGCCACGTCCACCAGCGCTTGACCAGCCACAGGGGGTGGCTGTGGCGCACCGCCGCGCCCTCGGGCGTGTCGTCGGACGGGAGCTTGATCCCGTCGCTCTGCTCGGCGATCTGCCGGAGCACCGCGTTGACGAGCTTGAACCCGAGATTCGGCTTGGCCAGCTCGACCGCCGAGGCGACGGCGGCGCGCTTCGGCGTGCCGTCGCTGAACAGCAGCTCGTAGACGCCGATCTGGAGCGCCGCGCGGATCTCGACGTCGAGCTCGCGGTCGACCCGCTCGTCGATCAACGTGTCGAGCGTCAACCGCCGCTGGATCGCGCCGAACGCCAGCCGCTTGGCCTGTCCGCGCTCGCGCTGGTCGAGGTCTCCCGCGGCGCCGTGCAGGGCACGGTCCGCGAAGGCGCCGTCGCGCAGCACCCGAACGATCGTCTCGTGGGCGGCGCGGCGCGCCGCGCCGGCCTTGTCCGGCCCCTTGGGTCCGCCGCGCGGTCGGCCACCGCCGTCCGCCTTGGGCGCCTTCGTCGCGTTGCCATCCCTGGCCCCGGCCGACGAGCCGGGCTTGCCGGTCCGGGCCGGTCCGCGGTTGGGGCGCCGCTCCCAGCGGTCGGGGCGGCCCGACCCGCGCTTGGGCAGCTCGCGGTCGCTCATCGCTCGCCCCGGCCGCGCTGGTAGTCCTCGTAGGCCATCGGACGCTTGCCCGGCGGTTGGACCTCGACCAGCCGCAGCCGGCCGTCGGCGTCGATCCGGGTGCGGCGGACGCCGAGCACCGTGCCGTCGTCCAGCCGCAGCCGGGCGCCGATGTGCGGGCTGAGCGCTCGGACGTGGTCGTGCTGGCGCTGGGCGTCGCCGGCCGGGTCGAGGTCGCGGTCCGCCGCGACGATCTTCTCGGCGTAGGTCACGCCCTCGTCCGGCTGCGGAGTCGTGGGCAGCGGACCGTCGGCGAGCCGGCGGAGTGCCTCGACCAGCATCCGCGCGCCGAGCTCGACCAGCCGCGGGGCCAGGGTGCCGTAGTCGTCGTCGGGCGTGATCGGCTCGCGCTGCTGCGCGATCACCGGACCCGCGTCGAGCTCCTCCACCAGCTCCATGATGCTCACGCCGGTCTCGGCGTCGCCGGCCATGATCGCCCGCTCGACCGGAGCGGCACCGCGCCAGCGCGGCAGCAGCGACGGGTGGACGTTGAGCAGCGGATAGGCCGACAGCAGCGGCTCCTTGATGATCGCTCCGTAGGCACAGACGATCAGCGTGTCGGGCCGGGCGTCGGCGATCGTCGCGACGGCGGCCTCGTCGAGCTTCTCGGGCTGGACCAGCGGCAGACCCAGCTCGTTCGCAGCGTCGGCCACCGCCGGGGGCGTCAACTTGCGTCCCCGGCCGGCGGGCCGGTCCGGACGGGTGACGACCAGCGCCGGCGCCTGGCCGGCGTCGACCAGCCGCCGCAGCACGTCGGCGGCGAACCAGCTGGTGCCCAGGTAGACGGACCGCACCACGGCGGTCGAGTCGGGTCCGCTCATGCGTCGTCGGCCATCGCCGCGCGCAGGTCGCGCAGCGCCTGCTTGCGCTGGTCGCGCGACGTGCGGTCGAGGATCAGCACGCCGTCCAGGTGGTCCATCTCGTGCTGGATGATCCGCGCTTCGAACCCGGACGCCTCGACGAGCAGCAGCTTGCCGTGGCCGTCCCGGGCGCGGACCCGCAGGTGGACGGAGCGCTCGACATCGACGTGGACGCCGGGCAACGAGAGGCAGCCCTCCTGCCCGACCTCGACCTCGTCCCCCCGCCACTCGATCACGGGGTTGACGAGCTTGCGGACCGGACCTTCGCCGCCGTCCACCGCGTAGACCAGCACGCGGTGCAGGGTGCCGACCTGGTTGGCGGCCAGCCCGACGCCACGGGCCTCGTGCATCAGCGTGCCCATCACGTCGAGCTCGCTGCGCAGCCGGTCGTCGAACTCGCCGACGTCGCGGGCGCGGCTCTTGAGCACCGGGTCGCCCCACTGGCGGATAGCCTGCAGGGCGGCGTTGCGGCGTGCCGCGATCTCGGCGCGCTTGGCGGCGTCGTCTGTCGTTTCCACGTCGGCCATCGACCCCCCAGGGTATCGAGGACCCATCATCGAGCGACCGATGAGATCCGGGTGCTCACCCCGTCTGGGTGAGGGAAGCAACGGGAAGGATCCCATGAGCGCAGCACTGACTCCAGCGATCGAGGCCAGCGACCTGGTCAAGACGTTCGGCGAGAACCGAGCCGTAGACGGCGTCACCCTGCACGTCCCCACGGGGATGGTCTACGGCGTGCTCGGGCCCAACGGTGCGGGCAAGAGCACGACGATCAAGATGCTCGCAACCCTGTTGCGGCCGGATGGCGGCACCGCCCGCGTGCTCGGCCACGACATCGCCAGCGAGCAGAACGCGGTCCGCGATCGGATCGCCTTGACCGGACAGATGGCGTCGGTCGACGAGGAGCTGACCGGACGCGAGAACATCGTGCTGCTGGCCCGGCTGCTCGGCTACTCGCGCCGCCAGTCCGCCGAGCGGGCCGACCAGCTGCTGGCCGCGTTCGGCCTGGAGGACGCCGCGAGCCGGCTGACCAAGAACTACTCGGGCGGCATGCGCCGGCGCCTGGACATCGCTGCCAGCCTGGTCGTGACGCCGGAGCTGCTGTTCCTCGACGAGCCGACCACCGGTCTCGACCCGCGCTCGCGCAACGAGGTCTGGGACATCGTCCGGGCGCTCGTCGCCGGCGGCACGACCGTGCTGCTCTGCACCCAGTACCTCGACGAGGCCGACCAGCTGGCGGGTCGGATCGCCGTGATCGACCACGGTCGCGTGATCGCCGAGGGGACGCCCGGCGAGCTCAAGCGGTCGGTCGGGCAGAACACCCTGCACGTCCAGGTCGCCGACGTCGAGGATCGAGCCGCCGCCGAGCAGACCCTGACCCGCGGGCTCGATGCGACCGTGACGGCCACCGCCGACCCGACCGAACTGGCGGTCGCGGTGCCGAGCGCCGACGCCGCGGCAGCGGCCGTCCGCGCCCTGGCGGACGCGCAGATCCCGCTGACCGGCTTCGCGCTCGGTCAGCCGACCCTGGACGAGGTGTTCCTCGCCCTGACCGGCGAAGTCCCGACCGAGGAGGAGGTGGCCGCATGAGCACCACGGGTGGGCCGGAGACCGTGTCGCCGGAGACCACCGCGCCGCAGCTCAGCCAGCAGCAGCTGCACGCGGCGCTGGCTGCCGGATCGCGTCCGCCGCGGGCGTCGGCGTTCGCGGCCTGCCGCGCCTTCGGCTGGCGCTGCATGCTGAAGATCAAGCACGTCCCGGAGCAGCTGCTCGACGTGACGATCACGCCGATCCTGTTCCTGCTGATGTTCGTCTACCTGTTCGGTGGCGCGGTATCGGGGTCGACCGACGAGTACCTCCAGTTCGTGCTGCCGGGGATCCTCGTACAGGCCGTGCTGTTCACCACGATCTACTCCGGGGTGACGATCAACACCGACATGACCAAGGGCGTGGTCGACCGGTTCCGCACGTTGCCGATCTGGCCGGCGTCGCCGCTGGTCGGCGCCACGATCGGCGACCTGGCCCGCTACCTGATCGCGTCGGTCGTGGTGCTCGTCGTCGGTCTGATCCTCGGATTCAACGCCGGTGGCGGGGTGCTCGGCGTCGTCGGCGGGACCCTGCTGCTGGTGCTCTTCTCGAGCGGCCTGGCGTGGGTCTTCACCACGCTCGGTCTGGTGATGCGGACCCAGAGCGCGGTGATGAACGCCGGCTTCATGGGCTTGTTCCCGCTGGTCTTCCTGAGCAACATCTTCGTCGACCCGACGACGTTGCCGGCGGTGCTCGAGTGGTTCGTCGGGGTCAACCCGGTGTCGCATGTGGTGACCGCGGTCCGCGGCCTGCTCGGCGGTGAGGCCGACGGCGGCGACATCGCACTGGTGCTCGGTGAGGCCGCGGTGCTGACGGCGGTCTTCGTGCCGCTGACCAACCGGCTCTACCGCGGGCGGGCGTAGCCCGGTCCGCGTCGAACGACGACCGGTCGTCGTTGGGCGCGGACGCCGCGACGCGCCGGGACGGCCTGCCAGCTCAGCGCGGGTCGACCTCGATCGCGAGGACCAGGCCGCGGGCGGCGGGGGCGCCGACGATGCTCTCGACCGCCGCGCGGACCGCGTGGACCGTCGCAGCCCGTTGGTGGGCCTTGATCTCGAGCTGACGGCGGTGGCGGTTCTGTCGCCGGAAGACCGGGATCGGACCGCGGGTCTCGGGCGGCATCCGCTGCCGCAGCACCTCGGCGGCCGCGACCACGCGGTCCTCGCGCTCGTGCTCGACCATCACGCGCACGATCGTCGCGAACGGCGGGAAGTCGAGCGCCTTGCGCCGTTCCAGCTCCTCGACCAGGAACCCGTGCGCGTCGTGGCGGGCCGCGAGCAGCAGCGACGACTCCTCCGGGTTCCGGGTCTGCACCAGCACTCGCGACGTCATCCCGCTCGTGCCCCCGCCGCGCCCGGCCCGTCCCGCCAGCTGCGCGACCAGCTGAAAGGTCCGCTCCTGCGCCCGGAAGTCGGGGAACCGTAGGGTCGCGTCGGCGTCGACGACGACACCCAGGTCGACGTCGGGGAAGTCGTGGCCCTTGGCGATCATCTGGGTCCCGACGAGGATTCCGTGGTCCGCCGCGCCGAACCGCTCCAGCACCCCGGCCCGGTCGCGCACGTCGGCGTCGAGCCGGAAGACGTGTCCCGGCAGGTCGTCGGCCAGCTGCTCGGTGCCCAGCCCGTGCTGCCCGACGGAGACCGATCCGCAGCTGCCGCAACGGGTCGGCGGCGCCTCCTGGTGCCCACAGTGGTGGCAGCGCAGCCGCCCCTGGGCGGCGCTGCCGGGGTCGAAGTCGTGGACGTCGCCCCGCCGTCCGCCGTGGAGCACCAGCGAGACGTCGCAGTTCGGGCACTCCCAGGTGTGTCCGCAGTCGGCACACTCGACCCAGGTCGCCCAGCCGCGCCGGTTGAGCAGCACGATCGCCTTGCGGGCGTCGGCCAGCGCGCGATGGACGTCGGGGTGCAGCGCGTCGCGCGTGCCGCGGATGTCGATCAGCCGGACCTGGGGCATGTCGCCGCCGTCGGCCCGCGACGGCAGCGCGATCCGCCGCAGCGACGACCACGACTCGGGGCGCGGCGTGGCCGACCCGACCAGCAACACCGCTCCCGCCTCGCGGGCCCGCCACGCGGCCACGCGGCGGGCGTCGTAGCGCGGGTCACCGTCGTGCTTGTACGCCGGGTCGTGCTCCTCGTCGACGATGATCAGGCCGACGTCGGAGGTCGGGGCGAAGACGGTCGACATCGGGCCGACGCAGATCCGCGCGTCGCCGTCCCTGAGCCTCCACCACTCGTCGCGCCGCTCACCCTTCGACAGACCGGAGTGCAGCACCGCGACGGTCTCCCCCAGCCGTCGTCGGAACCGCGCCACCGTCTGCGGGGTCAGCGCGATCTCGGGGACCAGTACCAGCACGGCCTTCCCGGACGCGATCACCCGCTCGGCGGCCTGCAGGTAGACCTCGGTCTTCCCCGATCCGGTGACGCCGTGGAGCAGGAGCCGGTCACCGGGCTCGGCGGCGGCCAGCCGCTCGACGGCCAGCGCCTGGTCGGCGTTGAGCGGCGGCGCATGACGTCCGTCCCCGTGGAGCGCGCCGACGTCGGCGTGGTCGGGGCGGCGCGCGTGCGCGCGCGGCTCGATCGTGACCAGTCCGCGGGCCTCGAGCCGCCGCAGGGTCGCCAGGTCGTCGCCGGCCCAGCCCGGCAGCCGTTCGAGCGCGGCACGCTGGCCGGCCGTCAGGCGCACGCCCGCGTAGGGGTCGTCTCCTGCGGCGTCCTTGCGCTCGGCCTCCGGCACCGGCAGCACCGGGTCGGCCCACATCCGCATCCGCTCGCCGACGCCCTCGGGCGGCAGCAGCAGCTCCAGGCAGCGGGCACGGGTCGAGACGATGTCGTCGGCCATCCACAGCGCCAGCCGGACCAGGTCAGGCGGCAGCGAGACGTCGCTGACGGCCGTCGGGGCCTTCAGCTTGTGCTCGGAGCGGTCGGTCAGCCCGGTGACGACGCCGCGCAGCTTCTGACGGCCGAACGGGACCTCGACGACGCTGCCGACGTCGCATCCGTCGGGTCGCGCGTAGTCGAACGGTCCCCGCAAACCACGGGCGGTGACGAGCGGTTCGATCTGAATCACCTGCATGGAGCCCGGACCGCGCACGTCGAGGGATGGTGTCAGGTCGCGACGCGGAGTATCTTCGCACCATGGAGCTCCACGAAGACGAACAGATCCTCTACTCCAAGAGCCCATCTTGGAAGAGCCAGTTCGGGTCCCACATCCTGATGCTGGTCGCGGCGATCCTGGTTGGCGCCGTGGTGCTGCTGGCCTTCAACCCCGACTGGATCGGCGTCGTGGTCGGGATCGTGATCGCGCTCCTCGGCACCGCGTACCTGTGGATCGAGCGGGTGCGGACCAAGTACATCATCACCACCCACCGGCTCCACCTCCGCGAGGGGTTCCTGTCGAAGAAGGTGCAGGAAACCCGGTTGCGCCGGATCCAGAACGTGACGGTCAACCAGTCGGTGGTCCAGCGGATGCTGCGGATCGGCACCGTCGACTACGACACGGCCGGCGACAGCAACGGCGAGAGCTTCGAGATGCTCGGCGTCGAGAACCCCGACGCGCTGATCCGCCTGGTCGACACTGCTCAGCGGAAGATCTTCGACTCCGAGCGTGAGCAGGCCGCGCGCGCCGAGGCGCAGGCGGACGCGGAGTTCCGGTCGCGCCAGCAGCCGGGCGATCCGGGCCCGGACTCGGACCCGAACTCCCCGCCGCAGCAGCAGCCGTAGCCCACGGTTCGCCCGAGTGGAGCGGGCGAGCCACACGCAGGATCGAGAACGACGAAGGGCCCGGAGCGCGATGTTCCGGGCCCTTCTCGTGCTGCGGCGAGGCGGTGCCTTAGAGGCCGGCCGCTGCCTTCAGCTCGTCCACCTTGTCGAGCTTCTCCCAGGTGAAGTCCTCGTGCTCCCGACCGAAGTG
>JBQGEK010000344.1:0-4935 GCA_052039575.1 Patulibacter sp.
GGCGGCCACGACCTGGCGACCGAGACCTACGTGCTGCTCGCCGCGTCGGCGTGCGAGATGCACCCTCGCGCGGTAGTCCAGGCGTTCGGTCGCGACAGCGTCGCCGCCGAGCTCGACGCCGCGACCGACCGCGCGATCGCCCGCGGCGTCCAGACGGTTCCGGCGGTCTGGACCGGCGACCGGATCTTCCACGGCGACGACCAGCTGGAAGCCGCCGCGGCGCACCTGATGCCCGCCGACAGCTGAGCTGCAGGCCCGGCTGTTGCGCGTTACGCCGCCCACGGTGGCGTACCCGCACCAGCTGCGGACGTCGCCGGTCAGCCGTCGATATCGAGCCCCAGGTCCAGCTGCGACTCGTGCTCGTCCGGGTTGGCCTGGTACTTGCGGCGCGCGGCCTTCTTCCAGTGCCGGATCAGCTCGCGCGACGTGGCGGTGCGCCACGAGACGCCGCGGCAGACCGGTTCGATCCGCAGGTCGCCACCGGGATCGGTGCCGATCACCAGAGCCATGAACCGGCGGCCCTTCTTGTCGACCTCGACGATGTCCCCGGCTTCGATCGGCGCGCGACGCACGGCACAAAGCTAGCTCATCCGTGGGGCTGATCCGTGACCGCGGACACCCCGTTGCAGGCCCTCATGACCCCGCCGACCGGGGGACGCCCGGCCGTCTGGTTCACCGTTGCAGGCGGCAAGTTCTCGCGGTCTCGGTCGCTACCGTTGCTCACGATGCCTGAGGTCCTCATGCCGCGGTTGTCGGAATCGATGGAGGAGGGCACGATCGTCGCCTGGCTCGTCGAGGACGGCGCGCTCGTCACGCAGGGTGACGAGATCGTGGAGATCGAGAGCGACAAGGCCACCCTCGCCTACCCCGCGGAAGCGACCGGCGTCCTGCGGATCGCGGTCTCGACCGGCACCGCCGCCGCCCCCGGCACCCAGATCGCGGAGATCGACGTCGACGGCGACCGCGCGGTGGCGGTCAGCGTCCCGGCGGACGACGCCGCGCAACCTGCGGGCGACGCGGACGAGACGCCCGCCGCCGTCGCGTCGGACGGCAGCTCAGCCACCGGCGCGCAGAGCGACGACGGCGCCCCGAGCCCCACCGCCGAGACCACCGCGAAGGGCGACGCCGCCGCTTCGGCCACCGCCGCCACCCCGGCCGTCCCTGGCACCCCGGCGGCATCCGCCCCGACCGGCGCCCGGTTCCGCGAGCCGTCGCGGATCGAGCGGCTGGTGACCAAGCGGATGGTCCAGAGCCGGGCGGAGATCCCGGACTTCACCGTCACCGTCGAGATCGACATGAGCGCCGCGCTGGCGCTGCGCGCGGATCTCAAGCGCGTCGGCGGCAAGCGGGTCCCGTCGGTCAACGACCTGATCGTCAAGGCCTGCGCGCTGACGTTGCGCGACCACCCGCGGGTCAACAGCGCCTGGATCGACGACCAGGTCGTCGATCACGAGCACGTCAACGTCGGCGTGGCCGTCGCGACCGACGACGAGCAGCTCGTCGTCCCGGTGATCGCCGACGCCGACCAGTTGACGCTCGGCCAGTTGGCGGAACGCTCGCGCGAGCTGACCAAGCGCGCCCGCGGCGGCAAGATCACCCCGGCCGAGCTGTCCGGCGCCACGTTCACCGTCAGCAACCTGGGGATGCTCGGCGTCGCGCACTTCACCGCGATCATCACCCCGGGTCAGGGGGCGATCCTCGCGGTCGGGTCGACGGTGACGAAGTTCGTCGCCGTCGACGGCGAGCCGGTCGCTCGCCCGGTCCTGACCGCGACGCTCTCCAGCGACCACCGCGTGATCTACGGCGCGCACGCCGCGGCGTTCCTCGACCGCCTGCGCACCTACCTCGAGCACCCCGGCAGCCTGGCGCTGTAGCGGCCGGGTCGCGGCGCGACCTGCGATCCTCGGAGGACCCGTCGTTCCGCACCGGCGCCGGCCGCCTATCCGTAGCTCCGGCCCGCCCGACCCAAGAAGGTCCCCGTGTCCCAATCGACCAGCGTCGCCGCCCACCTCTCCCCCGAAGTCGCCGTCGAGGAGGGGACCAAGCGCGGCACCGCGACCGCCCGGATCCCGACCAAGATCCAGACGGCGATCGCGCGGCGGATGGCCGAGGTCCGCGCCACGGTGCCGACCTGGACGGCGTCGGTCGACGTCGACGTCGAGACCCTGAGCGAGGCGCTGAGCGGCGATGTGCAGCTGGTCGATGCGGTGATCCGCGCGGCCGGGATCGCGCTGGTCGAGCACCCGCGGGTCAACGGCACCTGGCGCGACGGCAAGATCGAGGTCTGGACCCAGCCGAACGTCGCGCTGGCGATCGACCCCGACGGCGAGTCGATCGCCCTGCCGACCGTGCGCGACGCCGGCAACCTGGTGCTGACCGCGATCGCCGAGCGGCGCGTGGAGCTCGAGGCCAAGGTCCGCGACAACGCCCTCCGTGCCCCCGACACCGCCGGCGCGACGTTCGCGCTGATCGACGGCGGGCACGGCGGCCCCGACCGCTTCGACGCGATCATGCCCCCCGGCGTCGGCGGCGCCCTGGCCGTCGGCCGCCCGCAGCGGCGCCCGTGGGTCGTCGGCGACCAGGTCGTCCCCCGCCACGTCGTCACCCTGACCCTGACCGCCGACCACCGCGCGATCTACCCCTCGCACGGCGGCCCGTTCCTGCGCACGATCGCCGACCTGCTCAGCGAGCCGTCGCGGCTGCTGGGGGCGTAGCGCGGCCCCTACTCCGACTCTGGCGGCCCCTTCAGCGGGCTCGGACCGGCCACCCCGGAGGTGCCGCCAGCCTGGTCGTTGGGGCGGGTGTCCTTGTCGCGCTTGGCGCGGTTCTTGATCCGGTTGGGGCGGACGATCACGCACCAGGCGCGGGTCGGGCGGTCGGCGGGGAAGCAGACGCGGTAGACGTTGGTCGACCAGCGGCGGACGTCATGCTCGTTCTTGCGCGCCGCGATCTCGGGCGGGGCGTGACGCTGGACGAACCGCTGGCCCTCGGCGATCACCGCCTCCATCTTCGCCCGCTGCTCGGTGATCGCCGGGCGGTGGACGATTCCCGCGATCGCGATCCCCGCCACGCCGACGGTCATCAGGTAGACCGCCGCGCGGTCGGCCGCGACCACGCGAGGCAGCGACGGATCGCGCCGGCGCAGGGCCCACGCGCCACCCAGCGTGCCGACGATCACCAGCACGACGTTGAGCGCGACGGCGGCGAGGATCGCGCGGCCCAGGCTCGTGCCGTTGCCGCTGACCGGCATCAACAGCAGCAGCAGGACGTCGGCCCCGACCGCCAGGACGAAGCCGACCTTGGCCGCCTCGCCCCGCATCCGCCAGCGGAGGCGCGAGAACCAGAGCGACGGCTCTCCGCCGTCCGCGGGTCGCTGAGCCGCCATCCGCTCAGCTTAGGTCAGCTGGTACGGACGGGCGACGGCCCTCGATCGACTCCTCGGCCGGACGGCGACGACGGGTACCACGAACGTGGGGCCAGGGACCACGAATCGACCCCGCGACTCGAGGCGCCGGGCGGCGAGTCGATCGGTGCGGCGCCGCCGCCACACGACCGCCCCGCCCCGCTACTCCTGCGCGTGCGGGGAGCCCGTGGTCACCGGGTCCGCGGTGAAGCTGCCGTCGGGCGAGTAGACCACGCACATCGCGTCGCGGTCCTCGCGCACGGTCCAGGACGCTTCCGACGGTGGCGCCGGGTAGAACCGCAGCGCCTCGCGCTGCTCGACGGTCCAGACCTCGGCGGCGAGCCGCTCGCAGCGCTCGGTCGCCGTCCGGCGCACGCGCTCGACGTCCCACGGACCGTCGTCGAGCTTGACGAAGCCGTAGACCTCGTTCTCGGCGCCGATGCAGCCGACGGTGTTGAGCGCGGGCTCACCGATCGCCTCGTTGATGTCGACGTCGCGGAAGCAGTCGCCGTTCTCGAACGAGAGCACCCCGGGCGAGTCGGCGTCCAGGTAGCCGGCGTCCTTGATCGGCACGACCCGGGCCGTCGAGCCGCCGGTGAAGATCAGGACGAGCGCCACCGCGAGCGCGGCGAGCAGTGCGAGGCCGATCAGGCGACGCGGGTGGGAGCGGAGAGCGGTGGGCACAGCGGGGGATCCTCGGTCGAAGTGCGGCTTGGACGCGAGCTCGATCTCGCGCCCCGTGGCGAAGCCCGCCGTCCCGGCGGCGGCGAGCCCCGCCACGGCGCGACGCCGCCAACCCGAAGGCGGGCGGCGTCGTGATCCGATGCGGGTCGGCTAGCGGACCCGGATCGTCTTCGTGGTGCTGCTCTTCGTCGCCGCCGAGGAGCCGTTGTAGGCGATCTTCAGGCGGTGCGTCCCGCGCGTGGTCAGGCGCGGCGACGAGATCGTCACCAAGCCGCCCTTCAGGGCGGCGCGCGACTTCCACGTCCGCTTGGTCCGGCGGTCGGTGACCGTCACCGTCCCGGGCACGAAGCGATCGGACGCGGAGACCGCGACGACGATCCGCGCGCGGCTGTTCCGTGCCACGGTCCGGTCGACGTGCGCGGTGACCCGGGCCTTCGTCGGCTTCGCCGGAGCCGGGGCGGGAGCCGGCACCTGAACCGGGACCGGGACCGGCACGGGCACCGTGATCGGAGCCGGGGCCGGCGTCGTGACCGTCACCGGATCGGGCTGCGGCAGCGACTGCGGCTCGCCGACCACGCCGACGAGCACGGCGCGCGAGGACGAGCTGACGAACGCCGCGTCGTCCTCGGGCACGAAGACCGCCGACAGCGCGTGGTGACCCTCGCTCAGGTCGGACGTCCGCAGCTCGGCGAGCCCGTCCTTCACCGGGACCGGGTCGCCGATCGCCTGCGCGGCGTCGTAGAAGCGGACGTGGCCGGCGGCGCCCACACCGGCGACGGTCGCGCGCAGCACGACCTCCGCACCCGGCTTGACCTCGGCGGGGGCGGGCGGGCGCGGGGGGGGGGGGT
>JBQGEK010000345.1:0-17958 GCA_052039575.1 Patulibacter sp.
CTTCAGTGCGGGCTGAGAACTTTAGCACATCGCTAGACCCTCGTGCAGTCCGGTCACCCGAACCCCTCGGCTGCGATGCGCTTCCGTCTTCAGCGCCCCGGGGAATATACAGACCCGCCACAACAATGCGTCGTGACCCTCCCGTCGACCGCGGTGGCGGCGCTCTGCTCTCGGTCGGACGTCGGGTCCGCGGTCGTGCTCTCTCCCGCGCGGACTGCCGGATCCGTCGTCGACGGGACGACGGATCCGTCGCGTTCGCTAGCCGATTGGGCCCGTGGCCCCGGTCGCTCCGGTTGCACCCGTGGCACCCGTGATCCCCGACGGGCCGGTGACGCCTGTGGCGCCCGTTGCACCGGTCGCTCCCGTCACCCCCGTCGCGCCCGTCGCCCCCGTCGTGCCGGTCGCTCCCGTAGCACCTGTAGCGCCCGTCGCTCCCGTGGTCCCGGTCGCACCTGTAGCGCCGGTTGCACCCGTCGCCCCGATCGGCCCCGTCGCGCCCGTTGCCCCCGTGGCGCCCGTTGCCCCCGTGGCGCCCGTCGCTCCCGTTGCACCCGTCTCACCGGTAGCTCCGGTCGCGCCCGTCGAGCCCGTCGCCCCGGTCGCCCCGGTCGCGCCCGTCGAGCCGGTCGCCCCGGTGGCGCCCGTCGACCCCGTCGCGCCGGTACTCCCCGTCGCGCCGGTAGCGCCGGTGGGTCCCGGGTCGCCCGTCGCGCCCGTTCCGCCGGTCGCCCCGGTTCCGCCGGTCGCCCCCGTTGCCCCGTTGTCCCCGGGCAGGCCCTGCAGCCCCGGGGTGCCGTTGGTTCCGTCCGCTCCCGCCGGTCCCGGGGTGCCTGCTCCGGGTTCTCCTGTCGCACCCGCCGGACCGGTTGCACCTGTCGCGCCCTTCGCACCCTTCGGCGGCTGCGCAGGCTTGATCCGGCCCCGGATCGCGGAGGCTTCGCGCGCCCAGCTGCGCCCGCTCTTGCGGGAGAGCTGGTTCCTGCCGCGGTTCTCCCCGACGATCAGGCTGAACTCGCGGAGCAGCGTCCGCGAGCGGTTGGGGCGCTTGTTGACCAGAGCTTCCTCGGCCCGGATTAGGATCCGTTCGAGGCGAACCCGGTACCGCCGATCGATCTTGGCCCGGGCGACCCTGCGTCGCAGCCGTCGGATCTGCGTCAGCGGCCGCGCCGTCGACCCCATCGCGTCGGCCGGGAGCCACCACAGGACCCCGCTCCCCAGCAGCACCCCTGCTCCCTTGAGGAGCTGACGGCGGTTGATGTCGCTCTCCCGCTCCACGTCGGCGGCGCCCGCGTCTGGTCGGCGTCCGTGAGATTCGTCCTGCACCGGTGCTCCTCGATCTTCTGCTCGCGTGTTTCGGCGTCAGCCTACACCGCATGCCCGACGCCGAAGAGCGACTCGATGGCCGGTTCCTCGCCGAGCAGCGCCACCACGAGCCGGTCGGCTTCGAGTCCGAAGATCGCCAGCAGCTCGCCTTCGACCCACGCGAGGGCCCAGAGCCGTTCGCTCGCGGCAGCACCGACGGTGAAGGTCGACGAGACCAGATCCGCCGCACCCGGGACGCGACGGACGAGCCGGTGTCGTCCCCGTCCGAGCGACTCGCCGACCAGCTCTCCGGCGCCGAACGGTACGACGCAGGGACCTTCGGCCGCGAGCGGGCCGGTGATCGGCTCGACCGACGTCACCCGCAGCCCCGCACCGAAGGTGACGCGGACGTCCACGGGGTCGCCCGGTCCGTCGCCGTCCGGTCGCGCCCGGAGGTCCAGGCGCAGGGACGTGGCTTCCACCCCCAGCCCGACTCCCACGATCACGTCCGCGTCGCCGAGGTCCAGGTCGAGGTCTCCGATCCGCGCGTCCGGGACGAGTCGCGACAGCGGCACCGGGTCCGGGGGAGACGCGGGGACGGCCGCGTCGGCGTCGTCCCCGGGGAGCGCCGACACCTCGTCGAAGAAGGCGGTGCGCAGGCCCGCGGTCGCACAGCGCTCCGCGAACTCGCGCTCGAAGTCCTCGACATCGGCGAGCGACCCGACCGACCGCAAGCGCTCGACCGCGATCAGCGACGGCTGGAGCGTGAAGTGCGGCCAGTGCGCGTTGGTTCGCGCATCGACGGGCATCCGGTCCCGGAACGTCCGCCATGCGTCGGTGTCCGGATCGACGTGGTCGTGGATCCGGTAGCGGTAGCCGGCCAGGTCCCGCGGCGTCCCGCCGACCAGGTGCCGATCGGCCACGGATCGCGCGTACGACCGGTTGAATCCCACCTGGACGACGGACTCGTCCTCCCGCAGCAGAGGGACTGCCCGCTCGACGTACGGACCGCGTGCGAACAGCTCCCAGCCGGAGTCGACGTAGAGCACGTAGGGCGTGTCGACCGCGTCGAGCAGGCGGTTCATGCCGATCGCCGGGTGCTCGCTCGCCGGCGCGCGGAACAGCTCGACGAACGGGTACCGCAGCTGGAACGCGTGCCCGGGCGTGGGTCCTCCCGCCCCGCAGAGACACACGAAGCGGGCCACCCGGTCGACGTCCGTGACGCAGTGCAGCAGGCTGTTGAGCGTGCGCTCGAGCTCCCGCTCGTCTCCCGTGGACCGGACGACGACCGTCGCTTCGCGCGGGGCGCCGTCGGTCGGTCGTGCCCCGGCCAGCGCCGCGCCGATCCGGGCCACCGCGTCGGCCGGGTAGCTCACGCGCTCTTCCCGCACGGCAGCCACGCACTGGTCGCGGTTCGCCGCCACCCGCTCGCGCTGGTCCTCCGGCAGCGCCGAGCTCGCGAGCAACGCGGTGCCCAGGTCCAACGCCTCGGCGGTGCGCCCCACGTACGACGCGCACACGGCTTGCTCGTCCCGGGCCGCCCACGCGTAGACCCCGGCATCGACGAAGAAGTTGTCGTCGACCGGGTACGGCATCTCGGCCGCCCGGCGGGCGAACTCGTAGGCGATTCGGAACTTGCCCTGCTCCCGGTAGTGCCGGGCGATCCGCGCGAACGGCTCGGCCCGCGTAGGCCGAGCCTCGTAGGCCTCCAACAGCGATTCCAACGCAGCGGACCATGGTCTCCCCAGGCTCAGCAGGAGCTCGGCCCTCCTGGTCAGCGCCAGGCACCGCTCCTCGTCCCAGCCACCGAGCTCGGCGCGGCGGGTGTAGGCCTCCAGCGCGCCCTCGTCGTCCCCGGCGTCGGCCAGGCTCTGTCCCAGGTAGAACTGCGACCTCGCGTCGGTGGGGTCGTCCGCGAGCGCCTTGCGCAGCAGCGCAGCGTCGTCGCGGTACTTCTGCGGGTTGGTGCTGCGCGCTCCGAGAGTGCGTCCGAGCACCGCGTAGTCGCCGTCGAGGCGCGCCTCGCTCGCCGGTTCGTCGCAGACCGGATACTCGTGAAGCACGCCCTCGTAGCGCCACGGGAGCCCGCTGCGGAAGATCTGGCGCCGCCAGAACGACGTCCCCACGCGGTACTTCAACAGGTACGAATCCGCGGTCAGCCCCGTGAGGTCCAGCTCGCCCTCGATCGTGTCGTCCGCGTCGAGCACCCACAGGTAGTCGGCCTGTCCGTTGGCGAGCTGGAGGGCCTCGCTGCGGTTGGTGCCGAAGTCGCGCCACGGGCGGTGGTGGATCTCGCCCGGGATCCCGTGATCCGCCATTCGCTGCTCGACGATCGCGACCGTGTCGTCGGTCGAACCGGTGTCGACGATCACCCAGCGATCGATGTGACCGGCCGCCGCGTCGAGCGATTCCCGGATGATGTGCGCCTCGTTGCGCACGATCATCGTGAGGCAGACCGTGGGGCGCGGGATCGGCGGCGCGGGCGGCATAGGGCGCAATCGTTGCGTATCGCTCGAGACGGTGTTCACCGATCTCGCTGAACCGGCGGGGATTTGTAGGGTCTTCGGCGATGGGCCAGCGACAACCGATTCCCGCCCGATGAGCGCCGAGCACGCCGTGCGGTACCTCGTGGTGGTCGGAACACGGCCGGAGGCGATCAAGCTCGCCCCCGTCGTGCGGGCCCTCCGCGGCGACGCCCGCGACGTCGTCGACGTCGTCGACACCGGCCAGCAGCCGTCGCTCGTGCCTTCGGCGCTCGCGGCAGTCGGGTTGACCGCCGACGTCCGACTCACGCTCGACCGTGTCGACCACGGACTCAACGAGCTGCTGGGGCGCGTGGTCGCCGCGCTCGACCGGGTGATCGCCGAGCAACGGCCCGACGCCGTGCTCGTGCAGGGCGACACGACGTCCGCGCTCGCCGGGGCGCTGGCGGCGTTCCACCGTGGCGTGCCCGTCGGCCACGTCGAGGCCGGCCTGCGCTCCGGGCACCCCCGGCTGCCGTTTCCGGAAGAGGCGAACCGGCGGATGATCACGGCCCTCACCCGCTGGCACTTCGCTCCGACCCCGCGTGCCGCCGATGCGCTGCTCGCCGAGGGCGTGGCCGCCGGGTCGGTGCACCTGACCGGCAACCCGATCGTCGACGAGCTGCAGCGGACCCTGGCCCTGGCGGCGACGCCGACCGCTGATCGCGTCGTCGTCGCGGGGCGGAAGCTGCTGGTGGCCACGTTGCACCGTCGCGAGAGCCTCGGCGCGCCGATCTCCGCCGTGCTGCGCGCGCTCCGCCGGATCGCGGACGCCGACCCGTCCGTCGAGGTCTGGCTTCCGCTGCACGCCAACCCGCAGGTCCGCGCCCCCGCGAAGGCCCTGCTCGGCGAGCATCCCCGGATCGGCCTGCCGGACGCGGCCGAGTACCCGCAGTTCCTGCGCCGGCTGGCGGCCGCGGACCTCGTGGTCACCGACTCCGGCGGCGTCACGGAGGAAGCCGCCGTGCTGGGCGTGCCGACCCTGGTGGTGCGCGAGACCACGGAGCGCGGCGAGGCGATCGACGCCGGCATCGCCCGCCTGGTGGGGACCGACGAGGACACGATCGTGGACGCAGCCGCGCGGCAGCTCGCCGCCGGGCGTCCGGCTGACGGGATCACGGCCTTCGGGTCGGGCGACGCCGGGGTGCGGATCGCCGCGATCCTGCGGGCCGAAGCCCGGCCGGGTCAGGCGTCGAAGTCGACCAACGTCGGGTTGGGGTCGAGGATCGAGGCGTAGTGGCTTGCGGATCCCCACTCGCCGCGGGGATCCAGCTGCCGGTAGCGCTCGTGCTTCGCTCGGCGGTCGGCGGGGTCGGCCCACCCGAGGTGCCGCAGCCGCACCGAGCAGGTCCAGTAGTCCAGCTCGCTCACCGACGGCGGGAAGCGCCCCGCGTGCTGGGCCCGCTCCGGCCAGCTGACCTCCATGCCGGGGACCGGACGCACCAGCAACGGGCGGTGGACGGCGTGGCTGCGCCAGTTCTCGTCGCTGCGGTACTGCGTGGCGTTCCACATGTCGTACAAGCGGAAGAGCACCGCGTCGACCTCGGTCTGGTCCACCAGCGAGCGGATCATCGGGCGGATCGCGTCCTCGAACTGCTCGTCCGCGTCGAGGTTGAGGATCCAATCCGGGTCGGCCGCCAGCGTGTGCTCCCACTGCAGGCGCCGGAGCCGGTGCTCCTGCCCGAACAGTGACTGGTCCAGCGTGATCACCCGGTGCGGGATCTCCGCGAGCGCCGCGCGGCAGGCCTCCGCGGTGTCGTCGGTGCTCGCGTCGTCGATGACCACCGCGGCGTCGACGTAGGACGCGGCGTGCCGAAGCACGTCGTCCAGATGCCGCCCGGCCTCGTTGCGGACCACCATCGACAGCACCACTCGGTTGCCCCGGGGCTTCCTCCACGGACGCGACCGGGCCTCCGGATGCTCGGTGGACTCGCCGTCGACACCGTCGCGGAACGCCGCTATCCGGTCCAGGTCGCGCTCGCGGTAGAGGTGCAGGGGCGGATGGTGCGTGTCGGCGTACAGACCGATCCCCAGCGCCGAAGCCCGCACGCAGAAGTCGCGGTCCTCGCCGAACACCATGAGGTTCGGCACCCGCCCGAACCGGACCCCGCGCTCGATCGCCTCCCGCCGGATCAACGTGCAGGCACCGAGACCGCCGACCTCGTAGCGGCCGGGAGTCCGCAGCATCGACACGAACTCGTCGGTCCGTCGCTCGACCTCGTCCGGCGCGATCTCCTCGCCCCGTTCCAGACGGAAGAGGCTGTACTGGCCGTGGCACCAGACCTGGGGAAGCTCGGGCCCGTCCGGCTCCCACCGGGTCCAGAAGACCTCCGAGCAGATCAGCACCGGCTGATCGATCAGGTGCCGGACGGTCGGTGGCTGGAGCACCAGGTCGGAATCCACGAGGAACACCGCGTCGAACGCCTCGTCGCGCGCGATCTCGAGGAACCGGTCCTTGAACGCCGCCACCCGATCCGTCAGCGACGTCCGCCAGCGGTGGGTCTCCTCGTCCACCACGTACGCCTCGCCCGGCGGGCCCGCCGGCAGGAACCGCACCACGTCGTCGGGCGCGAACGAGCGCAGCAGCGCGCTGGACTCCGGGTCGTCGTTGTCGTCCACGAACGCGAACTCCAGCCGCAGGCCGGTCCGGTCCAACCGCTCGAGCGACGCGAGGAACGCGCGGAGCTTGCGCGGCTGCTGACGAACCGGGGAAGCAATCAACACCCGCTGGTGCGCGTCTACGCGGTGCATCGTCGGACGATCCTAGTTCCCGTCAGCGTGAAGGGCCGCGAGCGATCGCGTTAGCCTGCTGCCCCAGATGGTCGGCTACCTGCAATTCGCCCAACTCGCGCGCACCGCGAACGCCCGCATCCGCTCGGCCCGCGAACTCGAGCAGCGCTGGAAGGCGCTCGGTCCCGAGCGTCAAGCCGAGGCGCGCGTGGAGCTGGACCGGCTGATGGCCGCCCTCGCGGCCGTGCGGGACCGGATCGCCGCGGGGCCCCGCGGGTTCGTCCGCGAGTTCAAGTCGGCCTACCGCGGTGAGGAGTCGGCGCCGATCGCCGAGCCGGTCTCGTTGGGCGCGTTGATCGGGGAGCTGCACGCCGCCAGCAACGCGCTGCGGGACAAGCTCGACGCCGTCGAGGTCGCCGCCGCGGAGCACGAGCAGGCCGCACCCGAGGCCCCGGCGGGGCCAGGATCGGGATCCGAGGCCGAGCCCGTGACCGACCCGCCAGCCGCGCCCGCGACCGATCCGCCCGCGTCGGCCGGTGACGCCGGCGCCGGGCCCGGCGCCACCGCCGACTGATCGCCCGAACGGTTCCCGGACCGCGGCCCCCGTCGCTACTCTGAGTAGCGAACGCCGTTCGACGCTGGGATCCCGTCATGACCCAAGAGCACCTCGACGTGCTGATCATTGGTGCCGGCCTGTCCGGCATCGGAGCCGCACACCACCTCCAGAAGCACCATCCCGCGCGCTCGCTCGCGCTGTTCGAGTCCCGGTCGGAGCTCGGCGGGACGTGGAGCCTGTTCCGCTACCCCGGCGTCCGGTCCGACTCCGACATGCACACGCTGGGCTTCGCCTTCCGCCCGTGGAAGGCGGCCGAGGCGATCGCCGACGGCCCCTCCATCCTCGAGTACCTGCACGACACGGCCGAGGAGTACGGAATCGATCGGCTGATTCGCTACCGGCACCGCGTCGTCGCGGTCTCGTGGTCGTCGGTCTCCGCCCGCTGGACGGTGACCTACGAGCGGACCGATCCGCAGACGCTCCGGACGACCAGCGAGTCCCTGACCTGCGGGTTCCTGCTCGGGTGCACCGGCTACTACCGCTACGACGAGGGCTACAGCCCGGCGTTCCCCGGCAGCGAGCGGTTCTCCGGCCCGATCGTCCACCCCCAGCACTGGCCCGAGGATCTCGACTACTCCGGCAAGCGGGTGGTCGTGATCGGCAGCGGTGCCACGGCGGTCACGCTCGTTCCGGCGATGGCCGCCGACGCCGGGCACGTGACGATGCTCCAGCGGTCGCCGAGCTACGTGACCTCGCTGCCGTCGGTTGACCCGCTCGCAGAGCGGATCAAGCGCTTCCTGCCGGACCGGATCGCGTTCCCGATCGTGCGCTGGAAGAACATCCTCACCCAGATCGCGCTCTACCAGTTCAGTCGTCGGCGACCGAAGCAGATGAAGGCGTTCCTGCGGAAGTTCCTCGTGCGCCAGCTGCCCGACGACTTCGACGTCGACCGCCACTTCACCCCGACCTACGACCCGTGGGACCAGCGACTCTGCCTCGTGCCCGACGGCGATCTGTTCCGCACGCTGCGCAAGGGCGACGCCTCGATCGCCACCGACACGATCGAGACCTTCACCGAAGACGGGATCCGACTGCGCTCCGGCGAGCAGCTCGACGCCGACGTGATCGTGACCGCGACCGGCCTGAACATGCTGATGATCGGCGGGGTCGACATGTCCGTCGACGGCGAGCCCGTCGACATCTCGTCGCGGATGGCCTACAAGGGCATGATGCTCGAAGGCGTACCGAACTTCGCGTTCGCGATCGGCTACACCAACGCCTCCTGGACGCTCAAGGCCGACCTGACCGGCGAGTACGTGGCCCGCCTGCTGCGGACGATGGACGAGAAGGGCCGCCTGCAGTGCACGCCGGTCAACCGCGATCCCGCCGTACGGCACGCTCCGCTGCTCGACTTCGACGCCGGCTACGTCCTGCGGTTCGCCGACAGCCTGCCCCGCGCCGGTTCGAAGGCTCCGTGGCGGGTGCGGATGAACTACGCCTTCGACGTGGTCGCGCTGCGCTACGGCAAGGTCGACGACGGGACGATGGAGTTCTCGTCGCCGGCGCCCGCCGCGTCCGCCGTGCCGACCACGAACCCCGCCTGACCGAACATCACCCGCGGGCCCGCTGCCGCTGCGACGCGGCGGACCCCACCTGAACCGAGATCGCCGGCGGTGCGTCGGCGTTGCCTCCGGGCCGCGGCGGCGTGCGGTGACCGGCACCGCGAGCGGGTTGTGGACATCGCCCGAGCGGCGTGAGAGGCTTGCCCGCCGATGCCGACGTACACCCACCAGCTCCCCGTCGCCGCGCCTCCCGCATCCGCCTGGCGCACGCTCTGCGACGTCGACGGGTATGCCCGATGGGTCGCGCACACGACGAAGATGCTCGGCTCGTCCGGCGGCGTTCGCCCCGGAGCGACCTACGAGGAGCGCTCGCTGCTGCTCGGACCGCTGACCTGGAAGACCCACTGGCGGATGATCGAGGTCGACGAGGGCCGACGTCAGGTTCACGTCGGGACCGGGCTGCCCGTCGTCCACCGGATGATCGCGACCTTCGAGATCGACCCGGACGGCAACGACTGCCGGGTCCGGTTCACCCTCGAGACCATCCCGCGGGGCCTGCTCGGTCGCGCCCTCTCCGTCGGGCTCGCGCCGATTCTCCGCGCCCGCCAGGTGCGGTCGGTCGAGCGCTTGGCCGAGCTGATCGCCGCCTCACGCTAGGCTGCGCGCGTGTCCCGGCCACTGCTGCTCGTCGACCTCCCCTGGGTGCTCTACCGCGCGCACTTCGCGCTCCCGTCGAAGATCCGGGGCGCCGACGGGGAGCCGATCGGCGCGCTGCTCGGCGCCGCCCGGACGATCCTCAGCGAGGTCGCCGAGCACGACCCCGTCGCCGTCTGCTGCGCGACCGGGGCCGAGGACGCGAAGCACCGGACCGAGCTGCTTCCGGCGTACCACGCCCACCGCGACCCGATGCCCGCTGCGCTCCGGCGTCGCTGGGAGCAGGCGCCCGCCTTCTGCGAGGCGTTCGGCTGGGCGGTTCGCGACGGAGGCGACCTGGAGGCCGACGACGTGATCGCGACCCTCGCCCGCCGGCGTGCCGCAGACGACGGAGACGTCGTGATCGTGTCCGGCGACCGTGACCTGATGGCGTGCGTCGACGAGCGCGTGCGGATGCGTCGCCCGGACGGCCGCGGGCCCGGCCTGACCACGGTCGACGTGGCCGGCGTCGAATCCGCCCTCGGTGTCCGTCCCGACCAGGTCACGGATCTGATCGCGCTGCGCGGCGACCAGTCCGACGGCATCCCGGGCGCCCGCGGCATCGGCGCGAAGACCGCGGCCCGCCTGCTGCAGGCGCACGACAGCCTCGAGGGCGTGCTGCTCGCCGCCGGAGCAGAGGGGCCGAACGGCGAGCCCGGGCAGGACCCGGTGCTCGGCGAGGGGCTGACGCCCCGCCTGGCCGCGTTGCTGCGCGACCAGGCAGCGTCCGTCCGTCGCGACCACGCGGTCGCCCTGCTGCAGGAGATCGACGTCGACCACGTCCCGGACCGCGAGCTCGACCGGGCCGGCGGCGCCGAGGCGGCCGAGCATCTCGGGATGACGCGGCTCGCGGCCGACCTGCGGGCGTCCTGAGGCCCGGGCCGCAGCGCCCGGAACGACGAAGGGCCCCCGAGGGGGCCCTTGACGGTGAGCCCGGTGAGGGGGCTCGACGGAGCTCAGCCCTGAGCGGGAACCGGCGACGGGACGATCCGGATGTACGGCTTCGGCTCCTGCCAGCCCTCCGGGTACTTCTCCTTCGCCTGGTCGTTGCTGACCGAACCGGCGATGATGACGTCCTCGCCCTGCTTCCACTGGGCCGGGGTCGCGACGGCGTGGTTGGCCGTGAGCTGCAGCGAGTCGAGGACGCGCAGGACCTCGTCGAAGTTGCGGCCCGTGGTCATCGGGTAGACCAGCACGAGCTTGATCTTCTTGTCCGGTCCGACGATGAAGACGTTGCGGAGCGTCGCGTTCTGCGCCGGGGTCCGGTCGGTCGGGTCGCCCGAGGCGTCGGCCGGGAGCATCCCGTAGGCCTTGGCGACCGCGAAGTCGGTGTCGGCGATCAGCGGGAACTGCGGAGCGGCGCCCTGCGTCTCCTCGATGTCCGCGAACCACTTCTTGTGGTTGTCGACCGGGTCGACCGAGATCGCGATGGTCTTCGCGCCGCGCTTCTCGAACTCACCGTTGATCAGGGCCATGTAGCCGAGCTCGGTGGTGCAGACCGGGGTGAAGTCCCGCGGGTGCGAGAAGAGGATCGCCCAGCTGTCGCCGATCCAGTCGTGGAAGGAGATGCGTCCGTCGGTCGTCTCGGCTTCGAAGTCCGGCGCGGTATCGCCGATGGTCAGTGCCATGCTCGGTTCCCTGTCTCGTGAACGTACGCCATCGGTAATGGCGTATTGCGGATCGGCTTTGACATTAGCGGGTCGCGGCCGGTGACGCTTGCGCTCGGGCCGGTCCCGGACGACGGCCGCCGCCGCCCGGTCGCGGCGGCTCGACGAATCGTCCGAGCGGCCACGCCCGTACGCCGTACGAACCACGGCGTACACCGGTCCCACATCGGGCCCGGACGGGTCTATCCTGGAGGGTGGGCTCACGCTCACGAGATCGGAGGGAACCCATGCTGATCGTTCGTTTCGTGGTTGCACTGCTGGCCGCGGTGGCCATCGCCGTGACCGCGTTCGTGATCGACGCCGACTGGCTCGCCGCCGTCGCGCTCGCGGCGCTGATCGCCTTGATCCTCTTCGTGGTGCAGATGGTGATGCGCTATACCGGCGGCGAGGAGTGGCTCGGCCCGGAGGAGGAAGCGGAGCTGACCCGCGACCACCTGGTCGAGCACGAGACCGGGCTCCCCGCGCACCGCCACCGTCGCGACCGCGGCGTGCTGCCCCGCTCGACCGACGTCCCCAGCGCATGGCAAGGGCCGCCCGGAACCCACCGCATCCTGCTCGTCGCCACCGACCCGATCACCCCGGACGAGCTGCGCTCCGCGCTGCCCGACACGCCGAGCGACGAGGACCTCGCCGTGCTCGTGATCGCGCCGGCGCTGCCCGCGGCCTCGCGGCTCCGCGCGTTCATGGCCCCCGAGGAGGCGATCGAGCACGCCGCGGCGGTGTCGCACGCCACCGTCGACGCGCTGATCGATGCCGGGGTACCGAGCACCGGCCACGTCGGACCCACCGATCCCGCCGTCGCGGTCGCCCAGGGCCTGCGGACCTACGACGCCGAAGCCGTGGTCGTCGCCCGCCACCGCGGCAAGCCGCTGCGGCGGCGCGAGGACGTCGACATCGACGGCACCGCCGCCGCCTACGGCGTGCCGCTGCGCGAGATCGCGATCGACCGACCGGCGATGACCGTCTGAACCCCGAGCGCCCGAGAGGCCGACATGCCGCGCATCACCCCCAACCTCTGGTTCGATGGCGACGCCGTCGACGCCGCCGAGTTCTACGTCTCCGTCTTCCCCAACTCGCGGATCACCCAGACCGCGTACTACGGACCGGACGAGCCGGGACCGGAGGGCGAGGTGGTCACCGTCGCCTACGAGCTCGACGGCAATCCCTTTGTCGGGATCAACGGCGGGAACCAGTTCCCGCACTCCGAGGCGGTCTCGTTCCTGGTGCCGTGCGCGACGCAGGAGCAGATCGACTACTACTGGGACGCCCTGACCGCCGGCGGCGGCACGCCGAGCCAGTGCGGCTGGCTGAAGGATCGCTTCGGGGTATCGTGGCAAGTCGTGCCGGAGAACTTCGACGCGCTGCTCACGTCGAGCGACGCCGCCGCGCGCAGCCGCGCGATGCAGGCGATGCTGCAGATGACCAAGCTCGACATCGCCGCGCTCGAGCGCGCGGCCACCGGTTGAGCCCGCCGCCGGAACCAGCGGGCTGGAGGCTCTCGGACGTGGCGCGTGCCCCGTTCGGGATCGCCCGGGCGGTCGAGCGCCGCGGCCGGCGAGCTGCGGCCGACGCCGTGATCGCCGCCACCGACGCGTGGCTGAGCTCGCCGGAGCTCGAGCGGATCGTCGCCGCGATCGTCGAGCACGAGGGGTCCGAGCGGGTGGCGGACCGGATCCTCGGCAGCCCGCTCGCGCGGCACGTCGGGCACCGGCTCGTCGACTCGGGCGCGCTCGACGCGGTGTTCGACCGGCTGGGCGCGCGAGCGTCGTTCTGGGCGATGGTCGACGAGGTCGCGAGCAGCCCCTCCGTCACCGACGCGATCGCCCAGCAGAGTCGCAGCGCCGTCACCGACGTCGTCGACGGGGTGCGGGACGGCACGGCGCAGGCCGACGACTGGCTCGAGCGGGTCGCGCAGCGCCTGGTCCGGCGTCGGAGCGCGCCGTGAGCACCGCGCCGCCGCCGCGCATGCCCCGCACCCGGACCCGGCCGGGTGCCCGCCCGCTGCGCCCCGCCGAGCCGGTACGGCTCGACGAGACCACCGCGTACGCCGGCCTCATCACCCGCACCGTCGCGTTCGTGCTCGACGCGCTGATCATCAACGGGCTCGTCGCGATCGCCACGGGAGCATTCGCAATCGTCGCCTCGGTGCTGTTCAGTGACCCGTCGCTGAACCCGTCCGGGATCGCCGCCGGCGCGGCGGCATGGGCGCTCTGGTCGGTCGGCTACTTCGTGGTCGGCTGGTCGGTCGGCGGCCAGACGATCGGCGACGCCGTGATGGGGATCCGGGTGGTCAGCGCCCGCGACGGGCGACCGCTGCGCCCGTGCCGGGCGATCGCGCGCTTCGTCGCGCTCAGCCTCGGCACGATCCCGTTGCTGGCCGGCCTCTGGATCCTGCTGTGGGACCGGCAGCGGCGCGCATTCCACGATCGGGTCGTGCGGTCGGTCGTGGTCCGGGTGCCACCGGTCGACCGCGCCTCCGTGCCGCTCCGCCCGGGCCGCGGGTCCTCCGCGGGAACGGGCGATCGATCAACTAGATTGGGGGCATGAGCGTCCCGGGACAACAGGCAGCCGTACGCGACCAGATCGTCGTCGGCCACGACGGGAGCGACGGCGGGCGCGACGCGCTGGCCCTCGCCGCCGCGCTGGCCGACGCCTGGGGCCAGGATCCGACGATCACCGTGGTCGGCGTCTACCCGTACGACCCGTCGTACAAGAGCGCGTCGGACACCTTCGAGGCCAAGCTCGCCGAGCAGACCGAGGCCCAGCTGGCTGACGCCCGCGCCGAGTACGCGGACCGCGAGCACATCGAGTTCCGCGTCGTCCGCGGGTCCTCGCCCGCCCAGGCCCTCCACGAGGTGGCCCGCGAGCTGCACGCCCGATCGATCGTGGTCGGCCGCAGCCACACCAACGTCGTCACCCGCCCGTTCCTCGGCAGCGCGACCGAGCAGGCGCTGCACGGCGCGCCGTGCGCGGTCGTCGTCGCCCCCGTCGGCTGGGCCGACCACGTCACCGCGCTGAAGACGATCGGAGTCGCCTACGACGGCGGCGAGAATGCCCGCCACGCGGTCGAGGTCGCCGGACGCCTCGCCCGCCACAGCGGGGCCACGATGCGGGTCCTGCGCGTGCTGCAGACGGTGCCGCTCTGGTACGGCGGCGCGCTCGACCCGTTCCCGCTCGACGCGCTGCGGGCCGACGCCGAAGAGGACATCGTCGCACTGCGCAGCACGCTCGGCGACGTCGACGTGACCGGCGAGATCATCCTCGGCGACACCCGTACGGCGCTCGAGGATCCCGAGGGGATCGACCTGCTGGTCGTCGGCTCACGCGGCTTCGGCGCGGTTCGCCGCGTCGTGCTCGGCAGCACCAGCACGCAGCTGGTCCGTCACGCCAAGGTCCCGGTCGTGGTCGTCCCGCGGGTCGGCGAGGACGAGGGCTCCGGCCCGAGCGAGGACTGACCGCCCTGCAGCGCCGCGCCCGGTCACGGACGCGGCACGCGCCGCGGTCGTCTACTGCTCGTCGACCGCCGTGCGGGGCAACACCAGCAGCGGGCAAGCGGGGTCGCGCACGAGCTTGGCGCTGACGCTGCCCAGCAGCACCCGCCGGACCGGACCGTACCCGCGGGACCCCAGCACCAGGAGGTCGGCGTCGCGGGTCTCGTCGCCGATCGCCCGGACCGGTTCGCCGGTCAGGATCCGCACGTCGACGTGCTCGACGCCCTCGACGCGTTCGGCGGCCGACGTCAGGTCGTCGCGGACGATCGACGCCATGTCCCCCTCGACGTCCGCCCCGCCGTAGGCCGCGTACCAGACCGCCCCGGGGTCGACGACGCCGATCACCCGCAGCGAGGCCTTCGCGAGCCGGGCGATCTCGGCGGCGACGTCCAACGCGCGCTGCGACTCGCCGGAACCGTTGTAGGCCACGGCGATCGTCTTCGGCGCGATGGCCTGCTCGGCGTATCCCGAGGGGGCGATCGCGACCGCACACGGCGATCCGACGATCGTCTGCTCGGTGACGCTGCCGGAGCGCACGCGACGCATCCCGTGGTGGTGGCTGACGCCGACCACCGCGACGGTCGCGTGCTCCGCCGCCGCCAGCCGGTGCAGTCCGTCCGACGGCGAGAGGCCGCACGACGGCACGACCGTGACCTTCGGCCGGTCGCCGAGGTGGGCGCGCGCGGCATCCAGCTCGGCGTCCGCCCGGTCCCGCAGCGCCTTCCTCCAGCCGGTCGGCTCGGCCGGCTCCTCCGGCGGGTTGTAGGCGTAGACGCTGGTGACCGTCAGCTCGTGGTCGGGATCGAGACCCGCGAGGACCTCCGCGAGCGCCAGCGCGTCGCGCCCTCCCGGCGAGTCGACGTACCCCGTGATGATCCGCTGCGTCATGTGCGCTCCTGGTCGTCGCACGCTCCCGGTCCGCCCCGGGCCGCGTCCGCCCCGAGCGTATAGGACCCCACCCCAGGTGATCCGATCACGACGGGGTCGCCAGCCGTTCGCGACGCGCGCGGGCCGGCGCCCTGGGAGCCTCACGGGCGCGGGCGAAACCCGGTCGAGGAGCCGCGATCCGGGTACCGTGAGGGTATGGCCCCGCGGCGTCGTTCCCGTCACCCGCTCGGCGTCACCGCCGTGCGCACGGGCCTGCCGCTGGCGCTCGTCGCGGCCGCGGTGATCGTGTTGATCGTCGGTCCCCGCGGTCTCGCCCCCGGGCTGCTGATGACGGCGATGTTCGTGATCGTCGCGGACTGGATCATCCGAATCGCGATCTCGAGTCAGACCGACCGCGACGAGGAGGCAACGGCTCGGCGCCGATTCGCCCGCTCGGGCCGCTGGCCCGACGACGACGCCGGCAGCGGAGAGCAGGACGACGCCGGCGGCGCTCGCGACGCCGGCGCCGGCCGGCCGCCGCTCGAGACCCCCCACCGCTCCTCGTCGCACGACGACGGATCGCCGGCGAGCCGCCGGCCGCGTGGGCGCCGCTCGCAGCGACGTCCCTGACACCGGGCGCGGAACGCTGGCGAGCAGCGCGAAAGACCCACCCGATCGGGTGGGTGATCGCATACAGTGGGCCGCAGGGAGCGCCTCGACCACCGGTGCGCTCCGGTCACCGCACACGGGGAGCCCATCGACGTGAACGACGCAGAGTACGCCGGCCTCGACGGCCTCGGGATCGGAGCCGCGATCGCCGACGGCACGATCGCCGCCGCGGAGGCGTTGGACGCCGCCCGGCGTCGCGCCGAAGCGGTGAACCCGTCGATCAACGCGATCGTGCGCGACATGGAACGCGAGGCGGCCGCGCAGCCGGGAGCGGATGCGGAGGGCCCGTTCGCCGGCGTGCCGTTCCTGATCAAGGACCTCGGCCAGGACTACGCGGGGCTGCCGACCACGTCCGGATGCCGAGCGCTCGCGAACGTGCCGATGCCCGAGCACGCCACCGTCGTCCAGCGTTGGATCGACGCTGGTCTGGTCGTCTTCGGCAAGACCAACACGCCCGAGTTCGGCGCCAAGGGCGTCACCGAGTCCGAGCTGCTCGGACCCTGCCGCAATCCGTACGACCTGACCCGCACCCCGGGCGGCTCGTCCGGCGGCGCGGCGGCGGCGGTCGCGGCCGGCATCGTCCCGGTGGCGGGCGCCAGCGACGGCGGTGGCTCGATCCGGATCCCCGTGGGGTGCTGTGGGCTGTTCGGACTCAAGGCGGGCCGCGGCGTCGTGCCCAACGGCCCCCGCTACAGCGAGTTGCTGCAAGGGTCGGCGACGCACGGCGTGATATCGCGCTCGGTCCGCGACAGCGCCGCGATGCTCGACGTGATGGCCGGCCAGGACCCGTACGCGGCGTACCGCTCCGCGTCCTCCGAGACCCCGTACCACGACGAGGCGGGGCAGGATCCGGGGCGGCTGCGGATCGGATTCGTCACCACCTCGTCGATCACCCCCAACCCCCACCCCGACGCGATCGCCGCGGTCGAGAGCGCCGCCGCCCTGCTCGAGCGCCTCGGACACGACGTCGAAGCAGTCGCCGCGCCGCAGGACGACGCGAAGCTGGCCCGCGAGTTCCTCACCACCTGGTTCGTCAACGTCGCGTCCGAGGTCGCCGCCACCAAGCAGCTGACCGGGTCGGGCGACGACGGCTTCGAGCAGGACACGCTGCTGATGGCCGCGCTCGGTCGGGCGACGTCGGGGGTCGACGTGCACCGCGCGCTCGAGGGTCGCCACGAGCACGTCCGCGCGCTCGCCACCTTCCACCAGAAGTACGACCTGCTGATGACGCCGACGATGTCGCAGGCGCCGATCGAGATCGGCGCGCTCGACGCGCCGCCGGCGCTCCGGCGAGCCGCGGACGTCCTGCTGAAGACGCGCACCGCGCGGTTCCTGGCCCGGACCCCGATTCCCGACCAGCTGATCGACGACAACCTCGGCTGGGTGCCCTACACCCAGCTGGCGAACATCACCGGTCGCCCCGCCGCGAGCGTTCCCCTGCACTGGACCGCGGCGGGCCTGCCGCTGGGAATCCAGTTCGTCGCCGACCTCGGCGGCGAGCGGACGCTGTTGCGCCTGGCGGCGCAGCTGGAAGCGGCGCAGCCCTGGGCGGAGCGTCGTCCGGAGCTCTAGCCGCGAGCGGATACGCCCGCCGCGGCCAGCGGTGGCCGAGCGCGCCGCGCACCCACCATCCGACGGCGATCGGAGGAATCGCGATCGAGGTCACCCCCATCGTCGCGATCTCGTGGGCGGTCCGCGGTCCCGGCGCGATCCGCTCGGTCGCGAACCGGGCGGTGAGCGTCGCCCACACCGCCGCGGCGGTGACGGCCACGCGCGGGCGACGGGCGACGGCGGCACCGGTCGCGGTGACCGCCGCGGCCAGCGTCGCCACGTGCAGCGGTCGACGCCCGCGGGGCGCGTCGGCGTCGGTCCGCCAGCCGCGCCCGTGCAGCCGTCGCA
>JBQGEK010000346.1:0-8630 GCA_052039575.1 Patulibacter sp.
CGGAACGACCGGCGACCAGCCTTCCGGATGGATCCCCGCGGCTCTGCGCGCGGCGGGCGTCCCGGCGGCCGTACAGTCCGCCGCCCACCTCGCGCTCGGCGTGCGTCCGGGGACGACCCACGTGGTCGTCGGCCCGGGAACGATCGCCCCCGCGAAGCAGAACGCGGCACTGGCCGCGAGCCTGCGCAGCTTCGTGGCTTCCGGGGGCCGGTTGGTCGCGGTCGGGACCGAGGGTCGGGCCACGCTGGTCGCGCTCGGCCTCAGCGACGTGCGCTCGGCCCCGGTTCCCGCGCGCCACGCGGCGACGACCCTGGCAGCGACCCCGACCGGCACCGTCTGGGGCCGCGCACTCGGCGGACGGACCCGGGTCGTCTGGCACGCCGACGACCGGCTCAGTGCACCTCCCGGCGCCGTGACGCTGCTGCAGACGCCCAGCGCGAGCTGGCTCGGCCCGGCCGCGACCGCGCTCGCCGTCTCGGAGCCGATCGGTGCGGGCCAGGTCGTGTCGCTCGGCTTCTCTCCCGTCTTCCGTGGGCAGTCCGCGGGTGGCTGGCGCGTCCTGCTCGGGCTGCTGCTGAGCTGAACCCGGTCGGCGAGACGACCCCACTTCCGGCGGGGTCCAGCTATAGGCTTGGCGGCCATGCCCGTCGCGGTCGTTGCCGATACCACGCACTACCTCCCCCGGGACCTGGTCTCCGGAAACGCAGTCCACGAGGTCAGCCTGTACGTCACGAGCGGGGCGGAGGCGGTCGCCGAGGCGACGATCGCCGACTACGACGCGTTCTACGGCGCGCTCCGTGACGCCAACGACCTGCCAACCACGTCTCAGCCGTCCCCGGGCGACTTCCTGGCGGTCTACGAGCCGCTGATCGCATCCGGGCACGACATCGTGTCGCTGCACATCTCGGGCGGAATCTCCGGAACGGTCGAATCCGCCCGTCAGGCCGCCGAGATCGCGGTCGGCGACAGCGGGCGCCGGATCGAGGTGATCGACACGCGGCTCGCCTGCGGAGCGCTCGGCCTGCCGATTCTGGCCGCGGCCGCCGCGGCCCGCGCCGGCGAGGACGTCGACGCGGCGGCCGGCCGCGCCCGTGACGCCGTCACGGCCCTGACCCGCGAGTTCATCTTCGCCGTCGACACGCTGGAGTACCTGCGTCGCGGCGGCCGGGTCGGCAGTGCCCAGGCGTGGATCGGCGGGGCGCTGAAGATCAAGCCGATCCTCACCCTCGACGGTGAGATCACCCCGATCGAGCGGGTTCGCACGTCACGCAAGGCGTTCGACCGGATGCTCGCGGTCGCCGACCGACTGGCGGAGATCGGCTCGGACGCCTGGTGCGTCCAGCACATCCAGGCGCCGGAGGAGGCCCAGCGGCTGGCCGAAGCGGCCGAGCAGCGGATCGGAACGCCGCCGACCTTCGTCAGCGAGATCGGTCCCGTGATCGGCTCGCACGTCGGCCCCGGCCTGCTCGGCCTGGGCGGCGTTCCGCGCGCGCTGCTCGACTGACCGTCAGCGGCGCTCGAAGACGTAGAGGTCCTGGTTGGCCTCCAGCCCGGCCTCGACGAACGAGCGCAGCGACCACTGCGGCAGCAGCTCGCTGAGCAGCCACTCCGGCAGGAAGAACGAGTGGCCCCAGTCGGGGCTCTTGACGCCCCAGTCGCCGTTCTCCCCGAACGAGTCGAAGTACCACGAGCCGGTCTCGAGCAGCGACCGCTGGCAGGCCAGGACGTGCTCGGGAGACAGCCCGCCGTTGCCGGCCTCGTAGGCCTCCTTGTACATCCGCAGCGAGTGCCAGCCGTGGGTGGTGATCAGCAGGCGTCCGCCCGGCTTGAT
Source organism: Patulibacter sp. (assembly GCA_052039575.1). Lineage (GTDB taxonomy): Bacteria > Actinomycetota > Thermoleophilia > Solirubrobacterales > Solirubrobacteraceae > Patulibacter. The sequence continues at coordinate 1,832 of JBQGEK010000346.1, forward strand.
CACGCGGTGCATCTCGTCGAGCCAGAGACGGGCCGCCGGCGCGGAGAAGTGGGACCAGATCGAGATCGCGAACGCCCCGTCGAGCGTCGCGTCCTCGAGCGGGAGCGGCGGCTTCTGCTCGCTGACGAAGAACTCGCCGTCGAGGTTCTCGGCCGCCCAGGCGACCGCATCGGCGTTGGGGTCGCAGCCGAGCCAGTCGATCGCCGGGTAGACCGCGATCAGGCTGCGCAGCACGCGGCCGGACGAGCCACCGAAGTCGAGGAACCGTTGGCCGGGCTGGAGCTCGAGCCCCGACCGCTCGATCTCGCCGACCACGAGGTCCGCCAGGTTCGGGGCCCCAGCGGCCGACAGGTCCCCCCGAGCCATGGCGTGCACGGACTCCGGCGGCTTGTGGTGTCCCATTCCGAGCTCCGTCATCGCGGGCTCGATCTCGTGGTGCATCGCGTAGGCGAGCAGCAGGAACCGGCGGTCCGTCTCGTTGTGCGCACCCCACATGTCCTGCTGGGTCTGGTCGAGGGCCCCGAGGATCCGTTCGCGACTCTGGTCGCTCAGGCGGGCGACCAGCGCATCGGTGACGCCACCGTGCAGCCGTGGCGCGTGGACCGCACGCAACGCGGCCAGGTCGAGCATCGCGGCGTGCCGCCCGGCTTCGTGCGCGCTGCTCGTGGCACTGCGCTCGCGTTCCGCCGCATCGAGCGCGATCTGCGCGATCGGGCCCCATCCGAGGCCGCGTTCGATGAATCTCCGCGACCGAGGACGACGGGCCAAGCTGCTCAGCATGGCCTCGAGCCTATCGGGGGATCGGGCCGACGCGAGTCGGCCCGCCCCCGGAGGAGGTGGAGGGCTCAGCGCCGACGGCGCAGGGCACCGGTCAGAGCGCCGATCCCTCCGGCCAGCACGAAGCCGGTCACGCCGACCGCAATCGCGACGGCTTTCTGGTTGCGACGGATCTGCTCGCGCCAGTCGGTGATCTCGCTGACGTCGTCGCGCAGCAACTCGATCGAGCTCGACAGCTCCATCCGCCGTGCTTCCAGCGAGGCACGGATCTCTTCGGGCGTACGGCTGGGGCTCATGACGGGTCCGTGTGGTGGGTGGGCGTCGTGCTCGTCGGCGACTTCGCGCCCGGCGCACCGGCGCCGAGCGACGGGCCGCTGGCTCCGCCCGAGACGGTCTCGCGGACCAGCTTGGCCTCTTCGATCGCCATCGTCGGGACGGGCGGCGCGCCCTTCTTGACGAAGCGGTAGGCGAGGAAGCCCGCGACCCCGGCGACGACGAACAGCAGCAGCGCGGTGATCAGGTAGCCCCAGAAGATCTGGTCGCCCGGAGCGCCGATCAGCCACCAGATGAAGAACGCTACGAAGTGCAGGAAGAACAGCCCGCCGATCGCGACGAAGATCCCTGCGGCTGCGCCCACCGCCGCACCGCGACCGATGCTCGCGACCTTCTGGCCGACCTCGGCCTTCGCCAGCTCGATCTCCTCGCGGACGATGTGCTGCGTCTGCTCGGTGACCTGCGCGAGGTTCTCGACGACCGACTTGAGGGACGCCTCGCGGCGCCGATCGTCAGCGGCGGACAAGGGTCCGGAGCAGGATCGCGGCTACGGCACCACCGGCGAAGGCAGCGGCCACCAACAGTTCGGGGCGCTCCTCGGGGATCACGCCCCCAAGCAGTCCGCCCTCAGCAGCGGGAGTCTCGATCGACGACTTGGGAAGCGTCGGGGGCTGCTCGTGCACTGGCGTTACGGGTTCGATGGGTGCCTCCTCATAGGACGACCCGGTCGGGACGTCGGGCTCGCGGTCGGTTCGAACGGGGCCATTCACTCCGGCGGATCCTCGCCGGTGACCCGGCGCCACAGGAGCCTCGCCACCCGTTCGGCCGCGAGACTGGCGGCGAGACCGAGTCCGGCGACCAGGCCGGACCATGCGAGACGCTTGACGAGATCGTTCTGCATTACGACGATGCTACCCCGTACGCGGGCGTTTCACGCGGCCCGGACGATGTGTACGGCCCTCGGAATCACGATTGCGGCCCGAGCCCGCCGATGATCGTCTCGATCAGGGCCGCGACGGCGTCGTGGCGGTCCTGGGGGCTGGCGGGCATCAGGTCGAAGATCCAGGCGGTCAGCAGCTGCTCGATCCCGCCGTAGAAGACGATGCCGGCGACGTGCGGCGAGATGTCGGGTCGCAGCTCGCCCCGCTCCTGTCCGGTCGCGACGATCCGCGCGATCCCGGCGTGCCCCTCCTGGATCTTCGCCCAGTGGCGGCGGCCGAAGGTGTTCGCCTGACGTGTGACCTCGACGATCACGACCTGCATCACCTCGGGCTGGCGCCCGTAGCTCTCGACGATGAACGTCGCGACCTTCGTCAGCTTGTCCCGCGGGCTCAGCGACTCGTCGTCGTGCGCGTTCTGGATCACCTCGAGCATCAGGCCCCAACGCTCGAGGAAGACCTCGTCGAGGATGCCGTCCTTGCTCTTGAAGTAGTGGTAGACCAGCCCGTAGGCGACGCCCGCCTCGTCGGCGATGTCCGAGACGCGGCAGTGGTTGAACCCCCGCTCGGCGAAGACCCGGACCGCGGCATCCAGGATCGCGCGTCGCTTCTCGGCCGATGCACTGGTTGACCTCGCCGCCATCGGCTACTCCTCGCCTTCCGCGTCGCACGGCCCCGCCAGCGCCGACCGCTGCTCCCACCCCGCCGCCAGGTCGCCGTCCGGAAGCGCCGCCAGGTCGGACGCGACCGATGCCCGTCGCTGCCGGAGCACCGGCAGCTGCTCGTGGATCGCCGCCTGGTGGGCCAGGTCCAGGTCCGCGACGACGACCGCTTCGTCCGTCTCGGGCGCGCGAGCGAGCACCGTTCCCCACGCGTCGACGATCATCGACCGGCCGCCGGAGCGGATGCCGGGGGCGTGCTCGCCGTGCTGGTTCGCGGCGAGCACGGCGGCACCGTTCTCGATCGCTCGTGCCCGCAGCAGGGTCTCCCAGTGCGCCTCGGTGGTGCGCGCGGTGAAGGCCGCCGGCACGACCAGGATCCGCGCGCCGTGGGCGGCGAGCGCCCGGTACAGCTCGGGAAACCGCAGGTCGTAGCAGACGCTCATCCCGACGCAGGTCGCGGCGTCGTCGGCCAGCCGGGTGGTCACGAGCCCGTCGCCGGCGACCTCGTCGTCGGATTCCCGGTACCGCGTCCCCGCCACGTCCGCGTCGAACAGGTGGAGCTTGCCGTAGCGGGTGATCCGTCCACCCGGCGTCACGTGCAGCGCGGTGTTCTGCAGGCGACCGTCGGGCCGCCGGACCGTGACGGATCCCGCGAACAGATCGATCGCCAGCTCGCGGGCGATCGATCGCGCCCAGCGGACCGACGGGCCGTACGGATCCTCCGCCCCTGCCGCGACGTCGGCGGTGCGCCCGAGCGCGGACCACTTCTCGGGCAGCACCACGGTCCGCGCCCCGCGGGCGTGCGCTTCCCGGACCAGACGGTCGGCGACCGCGCGGTTGACCGCGGGATCGGGGGTACTGCGGAGCTGAACGACTGCGACGCGCATCACGACGTTGACTGACGGGTCAATCAGCTAAGCATAACCGTCCCCGGGCCCGGCCTCCCGGCGCCGACCGGCTCAGCCGTCGCCGGGCGCGCGGAGCACCTCCGCGCGCAGAACCCGCCCGTGGATCGCCCCGACCAGGTCGCGCAGCGGCTCGGTCGCCGCGAGCATCAACTCTACGGCGCGGTCCGGGGCCACGTCCCGGTCGACCATCCGGTGCAGGAACGTCTGCGCCTCCTCGCGGACGAGCGGCTCGAGCGCGTCGACGTAGCGCAGCGCGTCGTAGACCGTGAACCCGAGCTCCTCGCCGAACCCGGTGCTGCGGAAGCGCATGAACGCCTCGACGATCAGGACCTCGTCGGCGTCGTATCCGACGGCGCCGTCCCCGATCACGCGCAGCTCGGCGAGCTTGTCGACGACCGACGCCGGGACGCCCGTCCGAGCGAGCAGCTCGTCGCGCGAGGTCGACGGCGCACCGCCCGACTGCGACAGCGCCCGCTCGATGATCTCGTCGCGGCGCCCGACCAGCCGCTGCGCCTGCTCCGGCCCGTCCTCGAGCAGCTCGCGGATCGCCCGCAACGGCATGAACCGCTCCTCCTGGAGCCGCTTGACCAACCGGATCCGGTCGACGATCGCCGGTGGGTAGTACGCCATGTTGCGCGAGGTCCGCACGATTCGCTCGGCCGCGTCCGCCCCGGGCGCGGGCTCGAGCAGGCCTTCACGCAGGTAGTGCTTGACGGTCGCCGGACTGACGCCGGCGAGCTCAGCGACCTCGGCCATCCGCAGCAGGCCGGAGATGTCGGTGGTATCCGTCACGTCGCCCATGGTCTCAGCCCGCGGCCCCTCCCGCCGTCAGCATCGCGGCGATCCGATCGTCGTCGTAGCCGAGCTGCCGCAGCACCGCCTCGGTGTGCTCGCCGAGCGAGGGCGCGGGACGCCTGCGGACGTCGCCCGGCGTGACGGAGAGCTTGATCGGGACCCCGACGGCGCGGACCGGGGAAGTCACTCCGGGTTGGTCGATCTCGACCACCATCTCGCGCTCGCGGACGAGCTCGGTCTCGAGCGCCTCGTGCAGCTCCCAGACCGGTTCGATGCACGCGTCGCACTCGGCGTTGAACGCCGCCCACTCGGCGCGGGTCCGCGATCGCGTGATCGCCTCGACGTCGGCGCAGGCCGCGGACTCCGGCGGGTCGAACTGGTGGGGGATCAGGTCCTCGCGGTCGACGCCGCGGCAGAACGCCATCCAGAACTTCGGCTCCAGCGCGCCGATCGAGATGTACCCGTCCGCGCAGGGGTAGGGCCGGTAGCAGAGGTGCTGCCCCGTGAGCAGCCCCTGCCCACGGGTCGGTCGCTCGCCCTGCATCGCCGAAGCCGCCTCCATCGCCGCCCACGCCAGCGCCCCGTCGGTCATCGAGACGTCGACGAACTGCCCTTCGCCCGTCCGCTCGGCGTGACGCAGCGCGGTCAGGATCCCGATCACGGCCATCAGCGATCCGCCGCCGACGTCCGCGACCTGGACCCCGCCGTTGACCGGCGCTCCGTCGCGGACGCCGTTGAGCGCGGCGACGCCGGCCAGCGACAGGTAGTTGAGGTCGTGGCCGGCCCGGTCGCGGAGCGGACCCGTCTGCCCGTAGCCACTGATCGCGCAGTAGACGAGCCGCGGGTTGCGCGCACGGAGGACGTCGTAGCCGACGCCCAGCCGGTCGAGCACCCCGGGCCGGAACGACTCGAGCAGCACGTCGGCGTCGTCGACCAGCCGGAGCAGCACCTCCTGCCCCTCTGCCGTCTTGAGGTCGATCTGGACCGAGCGCTTGTTGCGATTGAGCGCCAGGAACGAGGTCGACTTCGCCGACTCCTCCGCGCCCTCGACGTACGGCGGGTAGCCACGGATGTAGTCACCGAGACCGAGGTCCTCGATCTTGATCACGTCGGCACCGAAGTCGCCGAGCATCAGCGTCGCGAACGGCCCCGGGAGCAGTCGCGAGAGGTCGAGCACGCGGACGCCGTCGAGCGGCAGTTGGGCAGGCACAGAGGTCACCGAGCGGGTCGTGGGCGAAGGCGTTCGGGCGCTCCGGCACCCGTGCAGTGGACCGTACTACGTCGCACCTGCGGCAGGTGCTACGTCCTACTTTCGGCGAGGCCGCGTCCGACGCCCGCGTGGTTTCCAGAACCCCACGGAATCCGACTACCTCAGCGTGGACACCAGCTACAGGTCCCACCGGTTATCCCCCGGCATGTCGGTAGATCGGCCGTCCGCTTCCTGGGAGGCAACCACCGGCGATGTTCTGTCAACCACCACACCACCTCGCCCCTCCCCCACAGCTGCGATGACCCGCGAATCGTGGTCCGAGGCCGCCGATCGGCGACCATCCGGCCCGCACCGCGAGCGTGGGGGAGCGGGCCCGGCCGGCGCCCGCGAAGCAGCTTCCGGGCCGCGACCAAGAACCTCGACGCGTCCGCACTCGCCCTCCCGGGAGCCCCTTCCGGAGCGCCCTCCGAGACGGCGGCGCGGAGGCCGTCATCGAGCCCCGAGACACACCTTGCGAGGCGTCGCGAGACACCGCCCGACGAGCCGCCGAGAGCGCGCCGGGAACGGGCACCCGACAGGCCCACACGCGACAGCCCCACCCCAACGGTGCCGCCCCAGCCTCGACCTCGATCGGCGATCCGACCACGGCCGGCGGCCGCACGCCGCGATGCCGACGGCACCTACGTCGCGGACGCCCCACCGGACGTCGTACGCGCGAGGGTCGGAGCTAGGACAGCAGCGAGGATACGGTCCGAACGGGTGCGAGGTTCGCCGCCCGGACAGCCGCGCGATGCGGCGCGCGCGACTGCGAGCGACCCCACGCATGTCCCAGCGTGAGACCCACCGGACGAGTGGCGGTACCCCTGCCGGAATTCGCGGTTGAGTGACTGCACGACACGCCGACTGTAGACCAGCGTCCGAGGTTGGTGTGGTGTGCGCGCTTCTGCACGCTCGTGTGGGCGCCCGGTGGCGCCAGGGTGCGGACCACTGCGAGCGCGTCTGAACGTGCGGGCGCGCGTCCGACCGTTCGGGGTGCGGACCGCGCGGCGCAGCGGATGGCCGGTCAGCCGGTCCCCCGTCCGTGCGACCGACCGCGCCGCCGGGCGCGGAGCCGAGCCACCGGGCGGCCGAGCCACCGAGGCCGCGAACGCGTCACCGCGCGGGCAGCCGAATGGCCAACCGACGATCCGCGCGTGCCGCCGACGGTGCGAACGGATGGCGATCCGCGCGCACGGC
>JBQGEK010000347.1:0-2574 GCA_052039575.1 Patulibacter sp.
TGATCGAGCAGGAGCTTCCGGGCGTCCCCTACACGCTCTCGCACGAGCTGAACCCGACGATCCGCGAGTACCGCCGCGCGTCGTCCGCCGCGATCGACGCGTCGCTCAAGCCGCTGATGAGCCACTTCTTCGGCCAGCTCGAGCAGCGGCTGCGCGACGCCGGCTTCGGCGGCCGGCTGCTGGTGATGACGTCCGCCGGTGGCGTGCTCGACGCGGCCGAGGTCCGCCGCACGCCGATCCACTCGATCGGCAGCGGTCCGGCCGCCGCCCCGGTCGCCGGTCGCCACTTCGCCCGGCTCGACGCCGGCACCGAGACGGCGATCGTGACCGACGCCGGCGGCACCACCTACGACGTCAGCCTGGTCCGACGCGGCGCGATCCCGTGGACCCGCGAGACCTTCGTCGGCGAGGGCCCGTTCGGCGCGATGACCGGGTTCCCCTCGATCGACGCCCGCAGCATCGGATCCGGCGGCGGATCGATCGCCTCGGTCGACGAGGGCGGACTGCTCCGGGTCGGTCCCGAGAGCGCCGGGGCCGCGCCCGGCCCCGCCTGCTTCGGCCGCGGCGGCACCCGGCCGACCGTGACCGACGCCTGCCTGGTGCTCGGCTACCTCGACCCGCGGTTCTTCCTCGGCGGCGAGATGGCGCTCGACGAGGACGCCGCCCGGGCCGCGATCCGCCGCGACGTCGGGGACCCGCTCGGGCTCGACGACGAGGACGCGGCCGCCGCGATCCTCCACCTGGCGACCGAGCACATGGTCCGCGCGATCGAGGAGATCACGCTGGTCCAGGGAATCGACCCGACCCAGGCGGTCGTCGTGGCCGGCGGGGGCGGCGGCGGGCTCTACGCCGCCGCGATCGCCCGACGGCTCGGCACCCCGCGGATCGTGATCCCCGAGGTCTCCGCCGCGCTGTCGGCGACCGGCACCCTGCTCAGCGACCTGCAGACCGACTTCTCGGTGACCGAGGTGATGGCGACCGACCGGTTCGATGTCGACCGGGCCAACGCGGTGCTCGACCGACTGCGCGCGTCGTGCGACGCGTTCGCCCGCGGCGCCGGGGACCGCGTCGACGCCGCCCCGCGGATCGATCTCTCGTTCGAGGGCCGCTACCCCCAGCAAGTCTGGGAGATCGAGGTCCCGCTGCCGGTCGAGCGGTTCGACGCGCAGAGTCCCGAGCGGATCCGCGACGCCTTCCACCGAGTCCACGAGCAGCTGTTCGCCGTCGTCGACGCCGACTCGGCCGTCGAGATCGTGACCTGGCGGGCGCGGGTCCGGCTATCGCTCGGCGACGTCCCCCTGCCGATCCCCCGCCCCTCCGACGCCGCGCCCGAGACGCGCCCGGTGCGGTTCCCCACGCTCGGGCGGCACGAGACGCCGGTCCACCGACTCGACGCGCTCGCGGCCGGCGACCGGATCGAGGGCCCGGCGATCGTCGAGTCGCCGGTGACCACGGTGATCGTCGAGCCCGGCGGCGCCGTCGAGCGCTCCGCCCACGGGTCGCTGCTCGTGACCCCGTCGACCCTGAGCCCGTCCACCACCACCCAGCGGGAGCACGCCGATGCCTGATCAGCCGCTCACCCCACCCGCCAGCGACGGTCGCCGCGACGGCCTCCGGCTGGCCCTGATGAACAACCGCTTCGACGGGATCGTCCGGGCGATGATGAACACGCTGCTGCGCTCCGCCCGCTCGGCGATCCTCAACACCGCCCGCGACTTCTCGTGCTGCGTGCTGACCGCCGACGGGCAGATGCTGGCGATGGCCGAGAGCCTGCCGATCCACGTGATGAGCGGGCCGGACCTGATGGCCCGGCACCTGCGCGAGGTCCACCCCGAGCTCCAGCCTGGCGACGCGTTCCTCAACAACTCGCCCTACCACGGCAACTCGCACGCGGCCGACTGGTCGCTGCTGGTGCCGGTGATCGACGGTGACGGGGTCCACCGCTACACGGTGCTGGCCAAGGCGCACCTCGCCGACTGCGGCAACTCCGTCCCGACGACCTACTCGGCGTCCGCCCGCGACGTCTACGAGGAGGGCGCGCTGATCTTCCCGTGCGTCCAGGTCCAGTCCGGCTACCGCGACCGCGACGACGTGCTGCGGATGGCGCGCACCCGGATCCGCGTGCCGGAGCTCTGGTACGGCGACTACCTGGCCCTCGTCGGGGCCGCCCGGATCGGCGAGCGCCGGCTGCTGGCGCTGCTCGACGAGATCGGTCCCGACCCGCTGCGCGACTACGAGCGCGAGTGGTTCGACTACAGCGAGCAGCGGTTCGCCGACGCGGTGCGCCGGATGCCGTCCGGCCGGACCCGGCTGAGCGGGCGCCACGATCCGGTGCCCGGGGCACCGGACGGGGTCGAGATCAACGTCACCGTCGACGTCGACGCCGAGAACGGGCGCGTCGCCGTCGACCTGCGCGACAACCCCGACTGCCAGCCGTGCGGGCTCAACCTGACGGAGGCCACCGCCCGCACCGCCGCGATGATCGGCGTCTTCACCGCGCTCGGCGACGACGTCCCGCCGAACGCCGGCAGCTTCCGCCGGCTCGACGTCGCGTTGCGCGACAACTGCGTGGTC
>JBQGEK010000348.1:0-2148 GCA_052039575.1 Patulibacter sp.
GATCGGGCCGTCGCCCGACAACGGCGCACGGCGTAGGCGGGCCCCAGCGGGCCGGCGCCGGCGCCGGCCCGCTCGCTGCCGCGCTCGCGCTCAGCGCGCGGCATCGAGCGCGCGGTCAGACGCTCGCCGCGACCAGCTCGCCGTCGACGTCGCGCAACACGTCCCGGTCGGGCGTGACCCCGTGTCCGATCAGCTCGCGCGCCAGCTGGATGTCGTCGGCGCTGTTCAGTCCGACGGCGGCGACGAGGCGTCCCGCCCGCAGGAGGAACGCGGTCGCGGCGCCGGCGTCCGGATCGCCCCGCCAGACGACCTCGTCCGACGCCTCGGGAAGTCCGGTGATCTGCAGGTTCACCTCGTACTGCTCGCTCCACACCCACGGCACCTCGGCGAACGGCGTCTCCACGCCGGCGATCGTCCGGCCGACGGCCTGGGCCTGGTGCTGCGCGTTCTGCCAGTGCTCCACGCGCATCCGCGCGCCACCCATGCGGGCGTTCGGGAAGTTGGCGACGTCCCCAACCGCGAAGATCCCCGGGACGGTGGTGCGACAGTACTCGTCGACGAGCACGCCGTCGCCGACCGCCGCGCCGGCCGCCACGGCCAGGCTCGTGTCCGGGACGGAGCCGACCGCGATCAGCACCGCATCGACCGGGTACCGCTCGCCAGCCGCGTCGGTGACCGTCACGCCGTCCGCGTGCTCCTCGACCGCCTGCACGGCGCAGCCCAGACGCAGGTCGACGCCGCGGTCCCGGTGCATCGCCGCGTACCACGCGCCCACGACGGGAGGCAACAGGCGGGACAACGGGGCTGGCGCCGCTTCGAGCACCGTCACCTCGCAACCCATCGCCCGCGCGCTCGCCGCCACCTCCGCGCCGACGAAGCCGGCCCCGACGACGAGCAGGCGACCGCCCCCGGACAACCGCTGCGAGATCCGCTGCGCGTCCTCGATCGTCTGCAGGTAGAGGACGCGCTCGCTCGGTTGCGCTCCGGGGAGCCGACGGGGAATGCTCCCGGGGGCCAGCACCAGGGCGTCGTAGGGCAGGCGCTCGCCGTTGGCGAGCTCGACCTCGCGGCGCTCACCGTCGACCGCCGTCGCGGGCTGCCCGACGCGCAGGACGACATCCTGCCGCTCCCAGAGCTTCGCCGGGCGGAGATAGCTCCGCTCGGGGCCACGCTCGCCGCGAAGCACCGCCTTCGAGAGCGGCGGCTTGGAGTACGGCGGGTGCGGGTCGGCGCAGACCACCGTGATCGTTCCGGTGAACCCGGCGGCGCGAAGCGCGAGCGCCGTCGTCCCTCCGCCGACGCCACCGCCAACCACCACCACGCGCTCCGTCATCACGTTCTCTCCCTCGGTCATCCTCGTGCTCTCGGTCGGTCGGCGCCGCCGACCGCGTCCGTCGGCGAGATCGGCCGAACCGCCACCTCTCGGCCTTCCGTCCCCGCGATCGCGGCGCACCATCCTGCTGGCGGCACGGTAGCCGAACCGCGCCCGAAGTTCAAACGTACGATTGATCGCCCAACAGCATCGAAGAGCGTCTGAGATCGGTCCCAAATTCTGCCAATCGATTGGTAGTGTTAGGGTGCCGCACGATGCCCCCAACGACGCCCGAGAGGTGCGTGCCGGCCTCGACGCCGCGGGCGGCAAGCTCCGCCACGGAGGCGGGGTCGCGCGCGCTCACGGGGAGCTCAGCCTCGGGGGCGCGGCGAAGCACCTCCGCAGCGACCTGGCGCTCGCCACCGCAACCGTTCTGCTCGAGGACGGTCACGAGGGCCGCAGCTACGACCTGACCGGGCCCGACGCGATCAGCTGGGCCGACCTCGCCGGACTCGAGGCCAGCGCACCGGGTCGTCGATCCGGTTCCGCTCGATCGACGACGCGGAAGGACAGCAGCAGCGCCTCGAGGCCGCGTCGCTGCCGGCCGACATCGTCCAGCTGATGCTGGGATTCTACGCCGCGTATCGCGCGGGCGGGACGGGGACCGCGTCCGGCGACCTCGAGCGCCCGGCCAGCCCGCGCCCGACCGCCAGCCTCGACGCCGTGGCCGGCGCCCTCGACGGCAGCGCCAAGTAGCGCGGCGGCCGTCCGTCGCGCTCGCGGCCACCACCCGCGCGACCGACCGCACCGTCGGGTCCCGTCCGCTACGCGAGCGT
>JBQGEK010000349.1:0-1834 GCA_052039575.1 Patulibacter sp.
TGCGCTCGGCCGCGACGATCGAGCGAGCGTTCCCGGTGATCCGCATCACCGGACCGTCGGACCGCCAGACGCCCTCGGGGCCGACGACCTCGACCCGCAGCCGCTCGTCGACGGTGGCGAAGACCTCGGCCGCGGCCTCGATCCCCGCGACGACGCCGGGAGCCTTCTGGGTGATCGTCGCAACGGCCTGCAGGTCGGCCGGGATCGTCGCCTCGGCGGTGACGTCCCCGTCTCCGAGATCCTCCGCCAGCGCTCGCGTGATCAGGTCCTCGAGCGCGGCGTGCGCGTTCTGCGTCGGCATACCGAGCAGAGGATACGAGGGACGCGGCGCGCCGGCCGGGCGGCGTGGAGCACCTGCGGGACCCGCGGTCGCCGGTGGCGCGCCCCGCCGGGACGCGCCCCGAGACCTCGGCCCGGCCGCCGCCCCTAGAGCCCCATCACCTTGGCGATGATGTTGCGCTGGATGTCGTTGGTGCCGCCGAAGATCGTCGCGACCATCGACGGGCCGATCTGACGCGAGATCGAGTACTCGCTGGCGTAGCCGTAGCCGCCGTGGATCTTGAACGCCGCGTTGACGGTCCGCTCCGCCGTCTCGGTCGCCCAGACCTTCGCCATCGATGCCTCCCGCGGGAACAGTGCCGTCGGGTCGCGGTCGACGTCGGCGGCCACCTTGTAGACGAGCAGCCGGCTCAGCTCGACCTCCGTCGCCATGTCGACCAGCCGGTGCTGCTGGATCTGGAAGCTGCCGATCGAGCGTCCGAACTGCTTGCGCTGCTTCGCGTACTCGATCGCGTCCGCCAGCACCTGCTCAGCCTGACCGAGCGACAGCGCGGCGATGATCAGCCGCTCGACGTTCAGGCCGGACATCAGCTGCAGCCAACCGTTGCCCGGCTCGCCCAACACCGCGTCGTCGGTCACGAAGACATCGTCGAGGTAGACGTAGTTGACCTCGCGCTGGCCGGACATCGTCTTGACCTCGTCGACCCGGACCCCTTCGGCCTCGCGGTCGACCCAGATCATGCAGAGGCCTTCGTGCCTCTTGCCTTGCGAACTGGCGTCGCGGCAGACCACGAGGATCCGGTCGGCGATGTGGGCGTTCGAGATCCACAGCTTGACGCCGTTGAGCACCCAGCCCCCATCCGCCCGCGTCGCGGTCGTGGTCAGCGATGCGACGTCCGACCCGGCCTCCGGCTCGGACATCGCGATCGCCTCGACCCCACCAGCGGCGACGTTGCAGAGCACCAGCTGCTTCTGCTCCGGCGTGGCGAACTTCTGGGTCGCACCGGCCACGATCAGGGACACGGGGTAGGCGCCGATCGGTGCCTGGTTCCGCATGATCTCCTCGAGCAGGATCATCTCCTCGACGATCCCCGCCCCGCCCCCGCCGTACTGCTCGTCGAGGCTCGGGGCGAGCAGGCCCGCGGCCCCGAGCTTGTGGCTCAGGTCGTGACTGTGGTGGGTGGTGTGCCCCTCGGTCGCCTGCTCCAGAGCCTCGGCGGTCCCGACTTCGCGCTGGAAGCTCTCGCGCAGGGCGTCGCGGTACGCCTGCTGCTCGTCGGTGAGGGTGAAGTCGATGGCCATCTCTCGCTCCCGTTCGGTGCGCCGGACCCGGCTCCGGCGAGTGCACCGACCACCATACTGGCTGGCTGGCCAACTTTGTTACGGCGGGTAGCACACCCCACGAACCCAGCCAACCCACGGCAAGCGGGAGACCTTTCTAGGGCCACGCCCCATCAACCTCTCCCGCTAGCGCCAGCCGGCTCGCTCGCTCCCCCGCTCCACGGCAAACGGGAGACCTTTCTAGGGCCACGCCCCATCAACCTCTCCCGCTAGT
>JBQGEK010000350.1:0-15824 GCA_052039575.1 Patulibacter sp.
GCACCGCGCGGGCCCCGTCGCGTCGGGCTCCCCGAAACACCGTGGGTCCAGCAGTCCACACAGGCCCGCACCGGGTCCCGGGTGTCGCACCGTACAGCAGTGGTGGACCGAGCTGGGATCGAACGGCCGGGAGAGACGACGCGCGCCACCGGCGGCGGGGCGTGCGGCGCGCTGACCGGGGTCAGCGCGGCCCGTCGTGCGTCACGTGCTGCAGCGCCAGGTCCATCAGCATCCGCACGTGCGCGTCGTCGAGCGCGTAGTAGACCATCCGGCCGTCGCGGCGGTTGCGGACGGTGCGCTCCGCGCGCAGCACCCGCAGATGCTGGGACGTCTGCGTCTCGGTCTGCCCGACCGCGGCCGCGAGATCGCAGACGCAGAGCTCGCCGGCCTCCAACAGCGCGGTGACGATCCGGACCCGCGCCGGCTCGGCCAGCACGTGGAAGACCCGTGCCAGCCGCTCCGTCGCGTCGCCGTCCGGCATCCGGTGGCGGACGGCCTCGACGCGGTCGGCGTCCACGAGCCGTACCGCGCAGGTGTCGCCGCCGGCACGGTCGGTCGTCGCGGAGGAGATCGATCGGTCGGACGTCATCGCGATCAAGCCTACGTCAGCCGGTCGCGGTGGCGGTCGTCACGTTCGGCTGCCGCTCGCCGCTACGCCGCGCCGTCGGCAGGATCGGCATGTCGCGCATGCTGCCGCCGGGGGTGCCGACGAGCACGCGGAGGCCCCAGAGCACGACGACCAGCGACGCGCCGACGTCGGTCGCGACCGCAGCCCACAGCGGCAGCATCCCGAACGCGAGCAGCACGGCCGCGGCGGCCTTGGTCGCGAGCGAGAAGGCGATGTTGATCCGGACGGTGGCGCGGGTCCAGCGGGCGAGACCGATCAGGCCGGCGACCTTGCGCGGGTCGTCGCCCATCAGCGCGACGTCGGCGACCTCGATCGCCGTGTCCGACCCGGCGCTGCCCATCGCGATCCCGAGCGACGCGGACGCCAGAGCGGGCGCGTCGTTGACGCCGTCGCCGACCATCGCGACCCCGTCGCCCAGCTCGCGGACCAACCGGGCCTTGTCCTGCGGCAGCGCGTCGGCGCGGACCGACGCCACGCCGGTCTCGCGGGCGACGGCGGCTGCGGTCGCGGCGTTGTCGCCGGTGATCAGCACGGTGCGGTCGATCCCCAGCCGGGCCAGCTGCGCGGTCGCCTCGCGGGCCTCCGGTCGCGGCGGGTCGGCCAGGCCGAGCACCCCGACCGCGGTGTCGTCGCGGGCGACGACGACGGCGGTCTGTCCGGCGTCCCGCCGCTCGGCCAGCGCCCGCTCGACGTCCGGCGTCAGCGTGCGCTCGTCGAACATCGCGGGCTTGCCGATCGCGATCGCGACGCCGTCGACCAGGCCGCCGGCGCCGAAGCCGGTCTCGGCCCGGAAGTGCTCCACGGCGCCGAGCGCGATGCCGCGGTCGCGTGCCTCGGCGACGATCGCCGCGGCCAGCGGGTGCTCGGAGCCGGCTTCGAGCGACGCTGCCAGCCGCAGCAGCTGGTCGGGGTCGCCCCCGAGCTCGTCGACCGCGACCACTTGCGGCGCGCCGGCGGTCAGCGTGCCGGTCTTGTCGAAGGCCACCTGCTGGATCGCCGCGGCGCGCTCCAGGTACTCGCCGCCCTTGACGAGCACGCCCGCCGCCGACGCGCGACCGAGCGCCGACACGATCGTGATCGGGGTCGAGAGCACCAGCGCGCACGGGCAGGCGAGGATCAGCAGCGCCAGGGCCGAGTAGAAGCTGCCGTCGAAGCTCGCGCCCCAGGCCAGCGGCGGGACGACGGCGACGACGACTGCGAGCGTGATCACCAGTGGCGTGTAGACGCGAGCGAACGCGTCGACCCACCGCTCCGAGGGCGAGCGCCGCGCCTGGGCGTCGACGACGAGCTTGCCGATCCGCGCCAGGGTGGTGTCGCCGGGCGCCGACTCGACGGTCACGACGAGCCGGCCCTGGGCGTTCAGCGTGCCGGCGAAGACGCCGTCGCCGGGCTGCTTGTCGACCGGGACGGACTCGCCGGTGATCGGCGCCTGGTCGACCGCCGACCGGCCCTCCAGCACCGTGCCGTCGGCGGGCAGCCGCTCACCGGGCCGTACGACGACCACATCGCCGACCACCAGCTCGGTGGCGGCGACCTCGAGCTCGCCGCCGTCGGCCGTGCGCAGTCGCGCCTGCTCCGGTGCGAGCGCGACCAGTCCGGCCAGCTCCCGCCGAGCGCGTGCCACCGCTCGGCCCTCGAGCATCTCGCCGATCGAGAACAGCACGACGACCAGCGCGGCCTCCATCCACGCGCCGATCGCGACGGCGCCGAAGACGGCGACCGTCATCAGGAACTTGATCTCCGGTCGGCGCGTCGTCCACAGCGCCACGATCCCGGACCGCGCGATCGGGCCGATCCCGACCGCGGACGCCGCACCGTACAGCCACGCGGCCGGCAGGTCGGTCAGGAAGTCGACCGCCACGGCGAGCAGCAGCAGGACGGTCGCGACGTAGGTCAGGGTGTCCTTGGCGAGCCACTGCGGTCGCACGCGCGAGGCGGTCGACGCCGAGCCGTCGCGGTCGGCGTCGGCAACGCGTGGTTCGTAGCCGAGCTGCTGCACCCGGCGAGCGACGGCCGTCGCGTCGAAGCCGTCCTGCGCGTGCTCGATCAGCACCCGACCTGACGCGAAGCTGACGTCGACGCCGGTCACGCTCGGCATCCGCTCGACCGCCGCCGTGATCGTCCGGGCGCAGTCGGCGCAGTCCATGCCGTCGACGGTGATCGAGGTGCGGGCGACGGTGGGGGCGGTCATGCGTGGTCCTGTCTTCGGATCCCGGGCGCCGTGTTCGAAGCGCCCCTTCATCACCAGACTGAATGACATCTGCGCAGAAATCAAGATATAGGGCGAACGTGCGAAGGAGTCCCATTCTTCCGGCGCGCGCCACCGCGCTCCTTGCCCCCGACTCGGCGCACGCCGCCCGGAAAGTTAGCTTCCTTACGGTCTGCGATAGTTGGCGGAATGTCCAGCAGTAGTTCCGCCGCGCCACCACCGCGTTTGCCGGCCGAGAGCAAGCGCCTGATCGCGTTGCTCGTCATCTCCTCGTTCGTCGTGATGCTGAACGAGACCATCATGAGCGTCGCGCTGCCGAAGCTCATGGACGATCTCCAGATCACCGCGACGACCGCGCAGTGGCTCACGACCGGCTTCCTGTTGACGATGGCGATCGTGATCCCGATCAGCGGCTTCGTGTTGCAGCGATTCCAGGTCCGCCAGATCTTCATCCTCGCGATGACCGCGTTCTCGACCGGAACGCTGATCGCCGCGACCGCACCCGGGTTCGAGGTGCTGCTCGCCGGCCGGATCGTCCAGGCGACGGGCACCGCGCTGATGATCCCGCTGCTGATGACGACCGTGATGAACCTGGTGCCGGTGAACCAGCGTGGTCAGGTGATGGGCCTGATCGGCATCGTGATCGCGGTCGCACCCGCGATCGGGCCGACGATCTCCGGCTTGGTCCTCGACCAGCTCGACTGGCGGTGGATGTTCTGGATCATGATGCCGATCGCCCTGTCCAGCCTGGCGACCGGGATCATCTGGGTCCGCAACGTGACGTCGCCCCAGGGGGCGCACCTCGACCTCTTCTCCGTCGTCGTCTCCGCCCTGGCCTTCGGCGGGATCGTCTACGGCCTGAGCAGCATCGGCGAGTCCGCCCACGGCCCGACCCCGGTGCCGCCCGCGATCCCGATCGCGATCGGCGTGGCGGCGCTCGGTGTCTTCGTCTGGCGGCAGCTGCAGCTCGGCGACCGGGCGTTGCTCGACCTGCGCGTCTTCGTGTCCCCGCAGTTCCGGGTCGCGGCGCTGATGTTCGTCGCGACGATGATGATGCTGCTCGGCGCGCTGATCATCCTGCCGATGTTCATGCAGCGGGTGCTCGGGTTCTCGACGCTCACCACCGGTCTGCTGCTGCTGCCCGGTGGCCTCGTGATGGGCCTGCTCGGTCCGGTCGTCGGCGGGGTGTTCGACCGCTTCGGGCCACGTCCGCTGGTGATCCCCGCGGCGGCGATCGTGCTCGCCGCGATGGGCCTGCTGACGATGCTCGACGAAGGTACGTCGAAGGGCTTCATCGTCGTCGCGCACGTGACGCTGAGCATCGGCCTGGCGTTGCTGTTCACCCCGTTGCTGGCGACCGCGCTCGGCTCGGTTCCGCCGCAGCTGTACTCGCACGGGAGCGCGATCGTCAACACGGTTCAGCAGGTCGCCGGCGCCGCCGGTACCGCGATCTTCATCACCGTGATGACCCGGTCCGCGCAATCGTCGGCCGGTGGCGACGGGGTCGCGGCCGCGAGCGGCTCCGCGCTGGCCGACGGCGTGCACACCGCGATGCTTGCCGGCGTCGGGATCGCGGTGGTCGCGTTGATCATCGCGCTGTTCGTCCGCCGGCCGCCGGAGCCCGCCGCCGAGACGATCGAGATCAGCACGCCCGACGGGGACGGGGACGGGGACGGCCACCACCCCGCCCCGGAGCGCGTGCCCGAGACCGTCTGAGGTCGAGCCGGCTCGGAGGTCGAGCCGGCGGCGTCTCAGCAGGCGCCGTCGTCGGGATCGGGCGGGAGCCCGTCCGGTCCCGCCTGCTCCTGGAGGAAGGCGTCGATCTGGTCGCAGATCGCGCCGAGGACTCGAGCCCCCGGGGCCAGGTCGGCGATGTCCACGGCTGACGCGATCTGCGAGCGCCACTGCTGCTGCTCCGTGCGGCGGTCGTCGGCCTGGCGGCGGCCCTCCGCCGTCAGGGCCAGCCGCACGACTCGCGCGTCGTTCGGATCGCCGGAGCGTTCCACGATCCCGCACTCCTCGAGAGCGCGAGCCATGGTCGTCGCCGACGGCCGCGAGAGACCCGCGCGATCGGCGAGCGTGCCGACAGCGATCGGCTCCGAGGAGCCGAGCAACGCCTCGACGAACTGGTACTGGGCCATGGTCAGGCCCTGCGAATACTGGTTGCCGTGACCACGGGCACGACGCATCCCGGTCATCAAGCGCTTGAGCTCGTGCTCGAGGGCCGCGAAGGCCTCGTCGGCGTCGCGGGGGAGGTCGTCGTCCGGCATGTCGTCCGCTCCATCATGACCGAGCCGGGACGGCGGCGGCGATCGCGCGCTCGCGCCCCGGCGGCGTACGCAGTAGCGTGAGCCGATGCTGCCCGTTGCGGTCGTCGACATCGATCTCGGGGCGCACGCCCGGCCCGGCAGCGCGGCGGCGTTCATGGTGCTGGCGGCACTGATCGTCTCGTTCCTGGCGATCCGCACGAGCGCGCGCCTGACCCGCAGCGTGTCGTGGTGGCCCGGGGGCGTCGAGAGCAGCAGCGGCGTGCACCTGCACCACCTGGTGTGGGGGATCTGCCTGATGATGATCAGCGGATTCCTGGCCTTCGCGGTGCCGCTGGAGGCGCCGTGGTGGCACATCGTGGCGATCCTGTTCGGGATCGGCGCCGGGTTCACCCTCGACGAGTTCGCGCTCTGGGTCTACCTGGACGACGTCTACTGGAGTCCCGAAGGTCGTTCGTCGTTCGACGCGGTCGTGTTCGCCGTGGTCTTCGCGGCGCTGGTGCTGCTGGGCACCACGCCGCTCGGACTCGACGACCCGGGGTCGATCGTCGTGGCGATCGGGACGGCGTCGCTGGTGCTGGCGTTCAGCATCACGTGCTTCCTCAAGGGACGGATCATGTACGGGTTGGTCGGGTTGTTCATCCCGATCTTCAGCATCGTCGGGGCGGCGCGGCTGGCGATGCCGAAGTCCCCGTGGGCCAAGCGGCTGTACTCGCCGAGCAAGCTCGAGCGGTCCCGGCGTCGCTTCCCGCCGGACCGCCGGACGGTGCGCCTGCAGCGTCGGATCGGCGACCTGGTCGCCGGAGCGCCGACGCCCACGTCCGGAGCCGACGACGACCACGGCGGTGACCGCGCGTCGTGACGGCTTGCGAAGCCGGCCCGGATCAGCCTTCGGCGTGCGCCGTGGTTGCGTGGCTCTCCGGACTCCTGGCACGGCTCCGCCACGAACGCACCCTAGGGTAGAATCACCTCTGAATTCTACCTTCTATCGGGTGAGCGCGGCGATGGCGATCAACATCAAGGACCCCCAGACCGACCGGCGGGCGCGTGAGCTCGCGGCGCGGACGGGCGAGACCCTGACCACCGCGGTCAGCGTGGCGATCAGCGAGCGGCTGGAGCGGCTGCGTGGGCAGCGGGCGACCCCCGACCTGGCGGCCGAGCTCGACGCGATCGCGGAGCGGTGCGCGGCCCTGCCCGTCGTCGACCGCCGCCCGGCCGACGAGATCCTCGGCTACGACGACCACGGCCTGCCGACCTGATGGTGATCGACACGTCGGCGCTCGTCGCGATCCTGCTCGACGAGCCGAACCGCCGCCGGTTCACCCAGGCGGTCGCCGGCGCGCCGATCCGGGTGATCTCGGCGGCGACGGTGCTCGAGGCCGGGATCGTGATCGAGGCGAAGCTGGGGGAGGCGGGCGGCCGCGAGCTCGACCTGCTGCTGCACCGCGCTGCGGTCGAGGTGATCCCCGTCGACGGGCCGCAGGCGGAGCTGGCGCGGGCGGCATGGCGTCGGTTCGGCAAGGGCCGCCACCGGGCGGCACTCAACTACGGCGACTGCTTCGCCTACGCCCTTGCCGTCTCCCGCGACGAGCCGCTGCTGTTCCAGGGCGACGACTTCCGGGCCACGGACGTCCGCGTCGCCCTGGATTGACGCCGCACCGACGCCCGACGCACTGCCCGGCGAATCCGGTCACGATCTGGCCGCAAGTGGTCATAGCTTGCCGGCCATGCCTTCCATCACCCGTATCGACTTCGTTCCGATCCCGACCCAGGACGCGGACCGCTCAACCGCGTTCTACCGCGATGTACTCGGTCTCGAGGAGTGCCCCTACACGGTCGACAAGCCGTTCTCCGAGTTCGACCTCGGCGACACGACCCTGAGCATCTGGGACCCGACCACCGTCGGCCAGCCGTTCCAGCCCAACGCCAACGCGGTCGCGCTGCATACCGACGACGTCGCGGGCATGCGCACCCAGCTGGAGGGGAAGGGCGTCACGTTCTTCGCCGACACCCTCGACACCGGCGTCTGCCATATGGCGTTCTTCGCCGACCCGGACGGCAACGCGCTGATGCTGCACGGCCGGCACGTGCCGCGGAGCTGATCGGCGCAGCACGAGAGTCGAGCCTCGGCCTGGTCGCCAGCGGACCTACGGGCAGCGGTCGAGTCGCGCGCGGTAGGGGTCGCTGTCGCGGGTCGATCGTGCGTCGGCGTTCGGCCGGCAGGTCAGGGCGCGGACGGTCGGCGTGGAGGCGCGGGATCCGGCGCTCGCTTCGGTGTCCGCGGCGGGAATCCGGGTCCGGGCGGCGGCGCCAATCAGCCGGGGCATCGGGTCGATCGGCGTGCCGTTGCGGCGGACCTCGAAGTGCAGGTGCGGTCCGGTCGAGCGTCCGGTCGACCCGCCGCCCCCGATCAGCGTCCCGCCGGTCACTGACTGGCCGGCGCGGACCGCGATCGACGAGAGGTGCGCGTACCAGCTCTCGAACCCGAGTCGGTGCGACACGACCACCAGGTTGCCGTAGCCGTGCGCGTTGTACCCGGCGAACGAGACGACGCCGCGACCGGCAGCGCTGATCGGCGCGCCGGTCGCCAGCGGGAAGTCGATTCCGGTGTGGCGGCGGCCGCCGACCCAGCCGAAGCCGTCGGTCGACGGACCCGCGACCGGCCGCAGGAACCGGACCGGATCGGCCACCGTCGTGGCGGTGGTCGCCGACGCGTTGGTGGCGACGATCGTGCGGCGGCGCAACGCCGACAGCGTGCGCGGCCCGGCCTGGTCGTCGGCCGCAAGCCCCGCTGCGCGTTGGAACCGCCGCACCGCCGACAGGGTCCCGCCGCCGAAGCCGCCGTCGACGCTGACCGACGTGAAGCCCCGCGAGCGCAGCAGGAACTGCAACGCGGCGACGTCCCAGCCGCGGTGTCCGCGGCGCATCGTGCGGCTGCCGAGCGACGGCGTTCCGCGGCGACCGAGGCTCTTGCGGGTGCGCGGTCCGGCGACCCCGTCCGCGGAGAGCCGCTTGCTGCGCTGGAACCGGGTCACGGCGCGCAGCGTGCGGGGCCCGGTGACGCCGTCGACCCGGCCGCCGTACAGCCCGACCGCCTTCATCGCGACCTGCAGCGCGGCGACGTCGGCGCTCGCCGCCCGGGCCGCGGGCGGTCGCGTGACGCCGATCACCACCAACAGGCAGGCGCCGCCGATGAGCACGGAGTACCGAAGTCGGCTCATCGTCTCACCGTGCCCGAGTCGCTTCGGGACCCCCAACTCTGGTTCGGGGATTGCAGCGGAGCGCCGAGCGACTGGTGGGCAGTTCGCCCGCTCAAAGCGGGTCAACTGCACACCAGTCCTGAGCAGCGCCCCGCGCAGGCGGCGTATTGCCCGATCGGCAAGTTCGCTTGCCACAGGCATCGGACCGGTGCACCCTCGATCCATGGCCGAGAACCAGACCGAGTCCCCGTCCGTCTTCTGGGAGCGGTTCTACGAGGACCGCGACCGCTGGAGCGGCAACCCGAACGCCGCGCTGGTCGACGAAGCGTCGGAGCTCGTGCCCGGAACCGCGCTCGACCTGGGGTGCGGCCAGGGCGCCGACGCGATCTGGCTCGCCGAGCGGGGCTGGGACGTGACCGCGGTCGACATCTCGCAGGGGGCGCTCGACCGCGCGGCCGAGCACGCCGACGAGGCCGGAGTCGGCGGTGCGATCCGCTGGGCGCAGCACGACCTGGCGACGGACTTCCCGGACGGCCGGTTCGACCTGGTGTCGGCGTGCTTCCTGCAGTCACCCGTCGAGTTCCCGCGGGAGCAGGTGCTGCGAGCGGCAGCCGCGGCGGTGGCGCCGGGCGGGCGTCTGCTGGTCGTCGCTCACGCCGGGATGCCCTCGTGGATCGACCCCGCCAAGCATCCTCCGCTGCCGGACGCGGAGCGGACCCTGGCCAGCCTCGACCTGGCTGCGGGGGAGTGGACCGTCGAGACCAGCCGCGAGATCGCTTTCGAGATGACCAGTCCGAGCGGCGAGCCGGGCACCCGGTCCGACATCGCGTTGCGACTGCGACGGGCCTGACCACGCCGCCACCGGGTGCACCGGGTGGCGGCGCGACCTCCGCATGTCGACCGGGAACCGGGGTAGCGGAAGGGCCATGAGCCGCGACCAGTACGAGTTCCAGGACCCGCGCACGCAGTATCCCGCCGTGGATGCGCCCGAGAAGACCCAGCCGGAGCCCGGGCTCGATCGCGACCTGGTGCCCAGCGCGGATCACGGCGAGCAGAGCTACCGCGGCAGTGATCGGCTGCGCGGACGGCGCGCGCTGATCACCGGGGCCGACTCGGGGATCGGACGGGCCGCGGCGATTGCGATCGCCCGGGAGGGGGCGGACGTCGCCCTCAGCTACCTGCCGGAGGAGGAGCCAGACGCCCGCAAGGTGGTCGAACAGATCGAACAGGCGGGCCGGCGCGCGATCGCGCTGCCGGGCGACATCGCCGACGAGGCGTTCTGCGAGCAGCTGGTGTCCGACGCGGTCGAGGCGCTGGGCGGACTCGACCTGCTGATCAACAACGCCGGCAAGCAGGTCCACGTCGAGCACCTCGAGGAGCTCAGCAGCGAGCAGTTCGACCGGACGTTCAAGACCAACGTCTACGCGATGTTCTGGATCACGCGTGCCGCGCTGCCGCACCTGCCGCCCGGCGCGAGCATCATCAACACCACGTCGATCCAGGCCTACGACCCCTCGCCGGGTCTGGTCGACTACGCGTCGACCAAGGCGACGATCAACGCCTTCACCAAGGCGCTGGCGCTCCAGCTCGCCGACCGCGGGATCCGCGTCAACGCCGTTGCGCCGGGCCCGATCTGGACCCCGCTGCAGCCCTCGCACGGTCAGCCGCTGGAGAAGCTCTCGAGCTTCGGCGAGCAGTCGCCGCTCGGCCGGGCCGGGCAGCCGGCGGAACTCGCGTCGGCCTACGTCTACCTGGCATCGCAGGAGTCGAGCTACGTCTCGGGCTCGACGCTCAGCGTGACCGGCGGGTCGCCGACCCCGTGATCGTCGCTACCGAGGACGGACGAGGATGACTGGCCTGCGGCTGCAGGGGCGCTCCGTGCTGATCACGGGAGCCGCCGGAGGGATCGGCTCGGCGCTCGCCCGTCGGCTGGTCGAACGGGGCACGTCGGTCGGTCTGCTCGACCTGCCTGGACATGGCCTCGAGCGGCTCGTCGCCGAGCTCGGATCCGCGGCGCTCGCCGTGCCGGTCGACCTGCGCGACCGCGGTGCGGTGCTGGCGGCGGTCGCGGCGGTCGCCGCGCAGCAGGGACCGCCGGTCGCGGCGGTGCTCGGTGCCGGCGTGGTCCGCCCGGATCCGCTGACGCACCAGGCGGAGCTCGACGCCCGCACGGTGATCGACGTCAACGTCTACGGCACGCTCTGGTCGATCCAGGCGGTCGCGCCCGGGATCGCGGCGACGGGCGGGCACGTGCTCGTGCTCTCGTCGGTCGCGGGGATCGCGCCGATCCCGCTCTCCGGGGTCTACCCGGCGACCAAGGCGGCGATCGACAACATGGTCGCCCAGTTGCGTACCGAGTGGATGAACAGCACCGCGAACGCCGGAACCGTCTACCTGAGCTTCGTCGATACGCCGATGGCCCAGGAGGTCCGCGACGACCCGCGCGCCGGCCGGGCGATCCGTCACTCGCCGTCGCTGCTGACCCGCGCGGCGACGCCCGACGACGTGGCCCAGCGGATCATCAGGGGACTCGAGCGCCGCTCGCGGGTGGTCACGGTCCCGCGCTGGCAGGCTCCGGCGTCGTGGCCGCAGACGCTCGTCCGGGCCGTCGCGGAGGCGGTCTTCCGGCACACCCCTCTGCGGTTCGAGGTCCCGGGCGGTCGGGACGCGGATCCCGGTGGCGTCGAGCTCGAGA
Organism: Patulibacter sp.; assembly: GCA_052039575.1. Lineage (GTDB taxonomy): Bacteria > Actinomycetota > Thermoleophilia > Solirubrobacterales > Solirubrobacteraceae > Patulibacter. The sequence goes on from JBQGEK010000350.1 coordinate 11,000, forward strand.
CCGCCGACGATCCGCCGCGAGCGTCGCGCTCCGGCGACGACCGTGCGGAGGCGACCGCGACGGCGAGGACCGACCGCGACGACACGGAGGCAGAGCGATGAGTCAGATCGACCTGGAGGGCCGGGGCGTGCTCGTCACCGGCGTGACCGGAGCCGTCGGATCCGCCGCGGCCCGAGCGCTCGTCGAGCGGGGAGCACGCGTCGTGCTGATGAGCCGGCCGAGCGAGCGGCTCGACGCGATCGCCGCCGAGCTCGAGCCGTCCGGTGCCGTCGCGGTCTCGGCGCGGATCGACGACCGGGCTCAGGTGATCCGGGCGGTCGACGAGGGGGCACGGCGCGTCGGCGGGCTCGTCGGGGCGGTCGCGGCCGCGGGGGTCGTTCGGCCGTCGACGATCGCGGCGCAGAACGAGGAGGAGGTGCGAGCGGTGATCGACACCAACCTCTACGGCACGATCTGGACCCTTCAGGCGAGCCTGCCGCACGTCGACCGCAACGCCGGGCACCTGCTGGCGGTGTCTTCGATCGCGGGCCTCGCCCCGGTCGGCCTGGCTGGCCTCTACCCCGCGACCAAGGCCGCCGTGGCCGAGATCGTCTCGCAGCTGCGGATCGAGCTGATGCACCGCGACACCTCCGTCGGCGCGATCTACCTGGGCATGGTCTCGTCCGGGATGTCCGACGACGTGCGTGGGCACGAGCGCGCCGGCCCTGCGCTCGAGCGGGCGCTGGGCGGCCCGCTGACGCGCGCGCTGACCGCCGAGGACGCGGCCGAGCGGATCGTGCGGGCGATCGAACGCCGGGAGCGCGCGACCGTCGCACCGTGGTGGCAGATCCCGGTGGCGGCCCCGCAGCTGGCCGTCCACGGGTTCGTCGAGCACGCGTTGCGGCTCTCGGCGTTGGCCGGGCAGCTGCCCCGCGGCCCGATCCGCCGCAGCGCGGCCTCGGAAACGGAGGCGAGGCGGCATGGGTGAGCAAGCGGAGATCGGTCCGCGGTCGAGGTCGCGGGATCAGGGGCGGACGGCGCTGCTGGTGATCGACATGCTCAACGACTACTCGCACGAGGACGGCGACGTGCTGCGCGAGAACGCCCGGTCCGCGGTACCCGTGATCGCCGACCTCGTGGCCCGCGCCCATGACGATGGTCAGCTCGTCGTGTGGGTCAACGACAACCACGAGGACTGGTCGGCCGACCGCGGATCGATGGTCGAGACCGCACGGGAGGGGGCGGGCGCGGACCTGGTCGATCCGATCGCGCCGCCGCACGACGCGTCGTTCATCGTGAAGTCGCGCCACTCGGTGTTCTACGGGTCGCCGCTGGAGTACCTGCTGAACGTGGAGAAGGTCGACCGGCTCGTGCTGGTCGGTCAGGTCACCGAGCAGTGCATCCTCTACTCCGCGCTCGACGCCTACCTGCGGCGGTTCGATCTGGTGGTGGCCCGCGACGCGGTGGTGCCGATCGACGACGACCTCGCTGACGCGGCGCTGCGGATGATGGCCCGCAACATGCGGGCGGAGGTGCTGAACGCGGACGAGATCGAGTTCTGATCCGCGGGCGGGTCGGCGCCTTCGGGCGCTGACCGATCTGGCGGCCGGCCGCCCCCGACCGATCTCGGGGGCGGGCCGCTTCGACGGCCGCTCAGCGCATCAGGCGTCCCGCGGCACGTCGCCGCGCCAGCCGCCCGATGCGGCACCGCGCGACTCGATCAGCTCCTTGAACCGCTCGAGGTCGCCCTTCGCGCGACGCTCGATGAACCCGAGCGCATCTCCGACCTTCTCGACGATCCCCTCGGTCTCGATGTCCTGCTGGAGCATGATCCGGGTGTGCTCGGCGTCGAGCTTGTGGAAGGTCACCACTCCGGCGTTGTGCTGCCCGGACGTGCTCGTCCACGCGACCCGCTCATCCGGGTGCTGCTCGGTGATCTTCGCGTCCCACTCGCGCTCGGTGCCCGCGATCTCCGCCTTCCAGTGGAGACGGGTGTCGTCGAGCTGGCGGACCTCCGTGATCCCGTCCATGAAGTCGGGGAACGACTCGAACTGCGTCCACTGGTTGTACGCGGTCGAGACCGGCACGTCGACGTCGATCGACTGCTCGATGGTGCTCATTGACTCCTCCTTGTGGGCCTGGGCGAGGGGTGTCGTGGACCGACACCGCGCTTCGTCCACTGGGCTGTGCCTACCCGGCCGGTGCAACGACAAACGGCTGGTGGACGTGCGGTCCAGCGGCGTTCCGCGCTCGCGTGTAGCGCGCGACCGGGCCCGATCTCGAGGACTGCGGACGGCCGCCGGCTCCCGGTCCGAATGACGGTTGCGGGCGCGGTCGCCGGGGTAACCGAACGGCATGACCAACATCGATCTTCCGTCCGACCGCGACGTCGATCGGGCGATTCCGGAGAAGGAGCCGGCTGCGCAGACCGGCCACATGATCTCGCGGGTCGTGATCCCGGTCGCGCTGATCGTGATCGGTGTCGTCCTGCTGATCGTCGGCGCCGAGCTGTTCGCGATCGTCGCGTTCCTCGCCGCCGGTATCGCTGCCGTGGCCGACCGGATCATCCGGCTCGGCATCGTCAGTCAGCGCGACCGTGACCGCGAGGCCGAAGCGCGTCAGGAGATGCGCAAGCACGGTCGCTGGACCCGCTGAACCCCTTCGCAGCGGGTCGATCGACCCGTTGCTCCGATCCCCGACACGAGGAGCACACGATGCGAGCACTCACCTGGCACGGGAAGCGCGACGTACGGATCGACACGGTCCCCGACCCGTCGCTGCAGGAACCGACCGACGCGATCATCCGCGTGACGTCGTCCGGCATCTGCGGCTCGGACCTGCACCTGTACGAGGTGCTGGGACCGTTCCTCGACGAAGGGGACATCCTCGGCCACGAGCCGATGGGCATCGTCGAGGAGGTCGGGTCCGAGGTCAAGGGCATCGCGCCGGGCGACCGCGTGGTGATTCCCTTCAACATCAGCTGCGGCCACTGCTGGATGTGCGGACATGGTCTGCAGTCGCAGTGCGAGACCACCCAGGTCCACGAGCACGGGATGGGCGCGTCGCTGCTCGGCTACACCAAGCTCTACGGGCAGGTGGCCGGCGGACAGGCGGAGTTCCTGCGCGTGCCGCAGGCCCAGTACGGCCCGATCAAGGTTCCGGAGGGGCCGCCGGACGAGCGCTTCGTCTATCTCTCCGACGTGCTGCCGACCGCGTGGCAGGCGGTGGAGTACGCACAGATCCCGGAGGGCGGCAGCGTCGCGGTCTTCGGTCTCGGCCCGATCGGCCAGATGGCCGCGCGCGTCGCCCGTCACCGCGGGGCGTCGCGGGTCTTCGGTCTGGACCTGGTGCCCGAACGGCTGCAGCTCGCCGCCCGTCACGGGATCGAGACGATCGACGTCTCGCACGTCTCCGACCTGCCGTCCGAGCTCCGTGAGCGGACCGACGGTCGCGGGCCCGACAGCGTGATCGACGCGGTCGGAATGGAAGCGCACGGCGCGCCGTTCGGTGCGCTCGCGCAGCGCGTCACCGGGCTGCTGCCCGATGCCGTCGCCGCCAAGTTGATGGAGACGGCGGGCGTCGATCGGTTGAGCGTGCTCTACGCGGCGGCGGACGTCGTCCGGCGCGGCGGCACGATCTCGATCTCGGGGGTCTACGGCGGGATGAAGGACCCGCTCCCGCTGCTCCAGCTGTTCGACCGGCAGATCACGCTGAAGATGGGACAGGCCAACGTGAAGCGCTGGATCGACGATCTGATGCCGTTGGTCGAGTCCCCCGACGACCCGCTCGGGGTCGAGGACCTGGCCACCCACCGGCTGCCGCTGGAGCACGGGCCTCGGGCCTACGAGACCTTCCAGAAGAAACAGGACGGGATGATCAAGACGATCCTGCAGCCGTAGGGCGCCAGCGCTGACCGGACCGGCGAGCTAGGCCGGTTCCGGGTGCTGGGCGCGCGGGGGAGACGTCGCGGTGTCCACGGTCGCGTCGTCATCCGACGCCGCGCCGCGTCCGTCGCGCGTCGCGCGTCGGCTCTGGAACCACATCGCCCAGCCGGCCACACCGCCGGCGATCAGGATCGGCATCAGCGGCAGGTTGTAGCGGCCGTGCGCGACGGCGATCATGTGGACGGCGGTGCCGGTGGCGATCGCGATCAGGATGCTGACCAGGGCGGGGTCGCGCCGACGGACGATGCCCCAGAGCAGGCCGACGGTGGCGAAGCCGACGATCAGCAGGTGCGCGACCGTCCAGGCGACCTTGGTCGGGGTGGCGCCGCCGCGCGCGTAACGGGTCCACATCTTGCCGACCTTGAACAGCATCATCTTGCCGAACGCGACCGGCTGCCCGACCGCGTAGGTCCGCAGGTTGTCACGTGCCGCCGCGGACAGGGCGGCGTCGCGCTCGAGCTCCGGACGCCACTTGGCGACGTCGTCCAGCACGACTTGCGCGGGGATCGACGTGTAGTGCCGCTCGGCGTAGCTCGGGTGCTTCTCGATGATCTGGTCGAGCATCGCGAACTTCATGTCGAAGGTCGATCCGTTGCCCGGCAGGTAGGTCCCGACGAACAGCGCGGACCCGCCGCCGGTGGTCACCGGGACGAACGACTCGGCGGTGCGCGACGCCATGCTCGTCCACGGCAGCATCACCAGCACGCACCCCGCGACGAGCAGCGCGGCGCTCTGCGCTCCGCGCTTCCAGCTGACCGTGTAGCCGATCACGCAGAGTGCGAGCACCGCGAGGAACGCCGGGACGAACAGCAGGTCGGTGCGGGTCAGCCGCACCCCGCCGAGCAGGGCGCCGCCGACTGGCCACCACCGTCGTTGCCCCGATCGCCACGCGATCGCGCTCG
>JBQGEK010000351.1:0-4513 GCA_052039575.1 Patulibacter sp.
AGGGCCAGATCCGCGGGATCGAGCGGATGGTCGACGAGGATCGGTACTGCATCGACGTGCTGACCCAGATCTCGGCCGTCCAGGCCGCGCTGGACAAGGTTGCGCTGGGCCTGCTCGACGGCCACGCGCGGACCTGCGTGCTCGGCTGCGCCAGCGACCAGCAGGACGAGAAGACCGACGAGCTGATGGCCGCCGTCGGCCGGATGCTGCGCCGCGGCTGACCCCGAAGACCACGACCGACCGATCGGAACGACCGTGCCCGGCCTCGCCCTCGCGCTCTACCTCGTCTTCTTCGCCGTCGTCTTCGGTTGGCGCACCTGGCACCAGCTGCGGGCCACCGGCCGCTCGGGCTTCCACGGGATCACCGGCCGCCCAGGCTCGGCCGCGTGGTGGGGCGGGGTGCTGTTCGTCGTCGCGATCGCGGTCGGCGTGCTCGCGCCGATCGGCCAGAGGGTCGGCCCGCTCGATCCGCTCGCGGCGCTCGACACCACGGCTGCGGCCGTCGTCGGGGTCGTGCTGGTCCTGGTCGGCCTGGCCGTGACGGTCGCCGCGCAGCGGGACATGGGCACGGCCTGGCGGATCGGGATCGACGACGCGACCCGCACCGCCCTGGTCACGGGAGGCACGTTCGCCCGGACCCGCAACCCGGCCTTCTCGGGCATGGTCGTCTGCGCTCTCGGATTGGCGCTGCTGGCCCCGAATGGCCTCGCGGCCCTCGGCGTGATCGGACTGATCCTCGCGATCGAGCTGCAGGTGCGCCATGCCGAGGACCCGTTCCTGCGGGCGACCCTCGGCGACGAGTACGCGGACTACGCCGCCCGGGTCGGACGCTTCGTCCCGGGCGTCGGCCGGCTGCCAGCGGGGTGACCGTCGCTCAGCCGGCCCGCTGGTCCCGCTCACGCTCGCGCAGCCACGCCAGCACGTCCGCCGCGTTGCGGTCGGGCGGGAACACGGGGTAGAAGACCGTGACGATCTGTCCGGCCTCGGCGATCAGCGTCAGGCGTCGGTAGAGCGTCAGACCGGCGACCTCGAAGGTCGGCAGCCGCAGCGACGACGAGGCCAGCGTCATCTCGGGGTCGCTGAGCAGCGGGAACGGGATGTGCTCGCGATCGGCGAACTCCGCCTGGTCCTCGGTCGACTGCGAACTGATTCCGATCACCGTGGTCCCGCGCGCGGCCAGGTCGGCCTGGTGGTCGCGGAACGCGCAGCTCTGCGGCGTGCATCCCCGGGCTCCGGGAATCTGGTCCCAGCCGTCCGGCAACGGCTCACCCGGCCGTCCGGTGCGGGGATAGACGTAGATCACGACCCGCTCCCGCGTGGCGTGCGCCAGATCCACGGTCCCGCCCGCGGTCGACGGCAACGCTATCGACGGCACGACCAGGCCCGTCAGGTGATCGGCGGCGCCGTCGTCGACGGGGGCGGGAGCGGAGGTCATCGCCTGATCAGGATTCCGCGCGCGCGGCGGCTTTGCCCTTGATCTTCTTCTTGGGCGCGTTCTTGGCGAAGTAGAACGGCTTGTCCTTGTGCCTCACGTTCGCCGAGAGCCGGGTGCGGCTGGTGATCGGGCCAGGACGCAGGGCGCGGAAGGTCAGCTCGATCCGGCGGGTATCGATCTTCTTCGACACGATGTAGGTCAGGTGGCCCTTGGCGCGGGTCTTCAGCCCCGTCTTGACCAGACGGCGCTTGCCGTCGCCGGTCAGGTGGTAGACGTCGATCCGCGCGCCGACGACGCCGCGGCCGCGGCGGTCCGTAACCCGCCCGCGGATCACGGAGCGGTCACCGCGCCGGATCGCCAGCGAGCGCGTCCGCTTGCTGCCGTTCACGAAGCCGGCGGTCACCTTCGCGTTGCGCAAGCGCTCGTAGTCGCGCGGGCCACCGCCATCCGAGCCCGGGCCCGAGCCCGACCCGCCCGAGCCACCGGGACCGCCGTCGATGTTGACCTTCGGGAACTGCGTGACGTTGACCACGGCGGTGTGGCCGCTGGCGTCCTCGACGTCGGTCTGGATCGTGTGCGGCCCGGGCGGCAGCTGCCGGTAGTCGACCGCGATCTCGGTGCCTTCGACCGCGGTCGGGCACGGCTGGGGGTGGAGGAACTCATGCGGGTCGCCGTTGCTCGGATCGGCGTCGACGCAGGTCGGTCCCCCGAGCGGCGTGCTCGCGAACGGCTGACCGTCGACCAACGTGTTCGCGCGGTAGAGCCCGCCGCCCTGGTCGGCGGCGTCGAAGCGGACCCGCAGGCGCCCGCTCGAGTCACCGGAGTCGACGATCCGGTTGTTCGAGACGGTCGGCTTGACGGTGTCCTCGAGGGTAACCGTCGCCTGGGCGATCGACACGCCGCTGGCGGGCGTCGGGCAGACCGAGAACGCGGCCAGGCCGCACTTCAGGTCGATCGTCAGACCGGTGGCATCGAGACCCGGCTTGCCGACCGGTGCCGAGAGATCGGTGGTGCAGCCGTCGCCCTGCTTCAGGCAGCGGTCGAGCTCCTTGATGCTGTCGTCCGGCGCGCTGCCGACCGACGACAGGACGTAGCCGATTCCGGTGTTGTCCGGCCCGGCGAAGCCGTGGGTCTGGCGCTGCATGTTGAACGCCGCGACCCTCGTCGCGGGCGGGGCCCAGAACGCCCACTGGGCGCCCTGACCGCCCTCGGGGGTGGAAGCGAGGGCGAGCGCGAACGGCCCACCGCCGGTGCAGGCGTCGGTGGCGGACGCCTGGGCGCTCGCCGCCGGGATCCAGCCGGCGGTCGGAATCGGAGCTCCGGACGGGCCCTTGCAGCCCCAGACGGTGTAGGTGCCATCGGCGGCGGACACGGTCGCAGGGGCGAGCACGGACAACGAGACCGCAGCCGCGAGCGCGGTGCGGAGCAGGGACATCTTCGGCACGAGGCCAGTCCTTTCAGGACGAACAGCAGGGGGATCACCGCCCAGGGGCGAGCGAAGCTACCGTCCGCCCGCCAGCGGCGACGACCACTCTATGCGCCGTCCGCTCCCAGAAATGGGCGCGAGATTGCGAGGTGCGACATTCGCGGCGACGAGCCGCTACGGACGCCGGCTACGGCACCAGGACGACCTTGCCGATGTTGCGTCGCTCCTGGAGCATCCGGTGGGCGTCGGCGGCGCGGTCGAACGGCACCTCGACGGCGACGACCGGCTGGATCGTGCCGTCCTCGATCCCGGACCGCAGCGGGGTCGTCCAGGTCTCCAGCGATCCGCGGTCGTCCCACAACCGAAGCATGTTGAGTCCGATCACGGCTTTGCTGTCGCTCATCTGGTCGATCAGGTTGAAGCCGCGGATCATCCGCAGCGCCTGAGGGACCGCCGTGCGGAGGCTGCGCTTCTCGCCGCCGACCACCGACGAGGCGCCGAAGGCGATCACCCGGCCACCGGGGCGCAACATCCGGTAGCTGCGACGCAGCGACGCGCCGCCGACCGCGTCGAGGATCACGTCGAACGGCGGGAGCCCACGGTGCCAGCCCTTGCGGGTGTAGTCGAGTGGGTGCTCGACGCCCTGCGCCCTGATCGCGTCGTGCTTGCCCGGCGACGCGGTGCCCCAGATCTCCACCCCGTGCGGCTTGGCCAACTGGGTCGCGGCGATCCCGACGCCGCCCGCGGCCGCGTGGATCAGCACGCGTTCGCCCGGCTGCAGCGATCCGTAGCCGTAGAGCCCGGCCCAGGCGGTCGCGTAGTTGACCGGGATCGCGGCGCCCTGGGCGAAGCTCAGGTGGTCGGGGAGCGGGTTGACGTCGTCGGCATCGACGGTCACCCGCTCGGCGTAGCCGCCGAACCGGGTCGCAGCGAACACGCGGTCGCCGACGGCCAGGTCGCCGACGCCGGAGCCGACTGCTTCCACCGTGCCCGCCACCTCGTAGCCGACGACCGCCGGCAGCGGCGGTGCGTCGGCGTAGAGCCCGACTCGCGCCATCACGTCGGCGAAGTTGACCCCGGCAGCCTGGACCTGCACCGTGACCTGGCCGGCCGCCGGCGCCGGCGGATCGGGACGCTGCTCGACGGTCAGGACCTCGTAGGCCCCGTGGCGGGGGATGGCGACGACGCGCATGTCGGAAGCTCCGTTCGGGTCTGCGTACACCGGATGGTCACCAGGACGCTAGTCGACCGGTCGGATCGCGCGTGGGGCCGCGGCCGCAACGACCGGTCGAGGTTCGACACGCACGACGTGCACGACCGCGACCGGTCCGACCGGGTCAGCCCGCGCCGTGCTTGGTGACGACGAGACCATCCGGGACCGACGTCGGCGTCGGATCGGCCGTCACCGTCCCGTCGAGCCTCCGGTGGAAGGCGTTGGCGACGCGCTCGGCGTGACGCTTGGCTTCCTCCGCCACCGGGCCGACGAACTGCTCGTCGACCGACATGTTCCAGAGCGTCAGCCAGCGAACGAAATGGCCCGCCCGCAGCCGCGCCTTGCGGTTGAGGTTGGCGTGGACCCCGAACGCGCCGCCGCCGTAGGTCCCGGCGCCGAGCAGCATCGTCTCCCAGAACGAGGTGATCACCGGGATGTG
>JBQGEK010000352.1:0-11376 GCA_052039575.1 Patulibacter sp.
ACCTCGCCGTTGCGCCTGGCGAGGTCCACGGGCTGCTTGGCGCCAACGGCTGTGGCAAGTCCACGCTGATCAAGGTCCTCGCCGGCGTCCACGACGCCGACGAGGGCCAGGTCCACGTGCTCGGAGACGCGGTGCCGATGCCTTTCGGCGCCGACGGTCTCCGGGCCCGCGGGCTCTCCTTCGTGCACCAGGACCTCGGTCTCGCCGACTCGGCGACCGTGGTCGAGCACTTCGCGCTCGACGCGATCTCCTCCAAGGGCGCCGTCGCGCGGATCCCGTGGGCGCAGCAGCGCGCACGGGTCACCGAGCTGCTCGAGCGGTTCGGGGTCGCCGTCGACCCCGACGCCCGCATCGACCAGCTGACCCCGGTCAACCGGGCGATGGTCGCGATCGTCCGTGCCGTCGCGAGTCAGGAGCAGCTCCGCGAGGAGACCGGCGGCGAGCGCACCCCGCAGCTGCTGATCCTCGACGAGCCGACCGTCTTCCTGCCGAAGGCCGACGTCGATATCCTCTTCAGCCTGGTCGACCGCCTGCGCCAGCAGGGCGACTCGGTGCTGTTCGTGTCGCACGACCTCGACGAGGTGCTCGAGTTCTGCGACCGCGTCACGGTGCTCCGCGACGGTCTGCTCGCGGGTACCCGTGACGTCGCGGGCCTGGCCCGTCCCGAGCTGGTCGAGCTGATCCTCGGCGAGCAGATCGGCGACGTCCACCGTCCGACCGACGACTACCGGGCGCGGCCCGAGGTCGCGCTCGAGACGCACGGGCTGACCGGCGACATGGTGCGCAACCTCGACCTGACGATCCACCCGGGCGAAGTGGTCGGCGTGACCGGGCTCGCCGGGTCGGGGATCGAGGAGATCACCGACCTGATCTACGGCGTGCGGACGTCGAAGACCGGTTCGATCTCGGTCGCCGGCGAGCGGGTCAAGCACCCGAGCCCGGCCGCGATGATGCAGCGCCACGTGGTGATGCTCCCGGCCGACCGCAAGACGCTCGGCAGCGCTCCGCGACTGACGGTGCTCGAGAACATGTCGCTGCCGTTCCTGAGCAAGGACTTCAGCGGCGGCCGGCTGAACTGGAAGCGGCTGAGGAGCCGCGCCGAGGACGCGACGAAGCGCCTGCGCGTCAAGCCGCAGGACACGAGCGCCCTGTTCAGCAGCCTCTCCGGCGGCAACCAGCAGAAGGCCCTGCTGGGCAAGTGGCTCGACACCGAGCCGGCCGTGATGCTGCTCGCCGAGCCGACCCAGGGCGTCGACGTCGGCGCCCGCCAGGAAATCTTCCGCCTCGTTCGCGAGGCCGTCGGCCAGGGCGCTTCGGTGCTCTGTGCCACCTCCGACTACGAGCAGCTCGTGCAGCTCGCCGACCGTGTCCTGATCTTCGCCGACGGCGAGATCCGCGGGGAGCTGGTCGGGGATCAGATCACCAAAGACGCCCTCACGACCGCGATCTACGCAGGAGTCGCAGCATGACGACCACCACCTCGACGCCCTCCGGCGGTGTCCGCCTGAAGAAACAGCGCGAACCCGAGCGGTTCGCCCTGATCGGCGTCTGGATCGCCGTCATCATCTTCTTCTCCTTCGCGACCGATCGGTTCATGACCGAGGGCAACATCTCGAGCCTGCTCGGTTCGCAGGCCGTGCTGCTGATCCTCGCGCTCGGCCTGCTCGTCCCACTCCGCGTCGGTGACTTCGACCTGTCGGTCGCATCCACGCTCGGCTTCTCCGCGATGCTCGTCGCGATCCTCAACGTCGAGCACGGTTGGAGCGTCTGGCTCGCCGCGCTGTTCGCGATCGCCGTCGGCTGCCTGATCGGCCTGGTCAACGGCGTCGTCGTCGTGCGCTGGAACATCAACCCGTTCATCGTCACGCTCGGCATGTCGACGTTCGTCCAGGGCCTGATCTTCTGGGTCTCGAAGTCGAACACGATCTCCGGCATCGATCCGGCGCTCTCGGACTTCGTCCTCCAGGACACGATCTTCGGGATCCCGGCGAACTTCTGGTACGCGCTGATCGTCGCCGCGGTGATCTGGTACGTCTTCGAGTTCACGCCACTCGGCCAGCGCTTCCTGTTCGTCGGCCAGAGCCAGGACATGGCGCGGCTCAACGGCATCGCCGTCGCCCGCACCCGCGTGCTCTCGCTGATGGCCTCCGGTGGCGTCGCGGCGCTGGCCGGCGTGGTGCTCGCCGGGTCGACGGGCAGTGCCGATCCGGGTTCCGCCGCGTCGTTCCTGATGCCGGCCTTCGCGGCCTGCTTCCTCGGGACCACGGTGCTGAAGATCGGCCGCTTCAACCCCTGGGGCACCGTCATCGCCCTCTACTTCATCGGGACCGGCACGACCGGTCTCCAGCTGCTCGGCGCGCAGAACTACGTCCAGCAGCTGTTCTACGGCGCGGCGCTGATCATCGCCGTGATCCTCGCCGAGGTGCTCCGCAAGCGGAACGCCCGCAGGCTGCAGAACGTCGCCCGCCAAGCAGCGCTCGCCGCCGCGCAGACGGGTAACGGAACAACCACCGGCTCGACCAAGAACGAAAAGGACATCGCATGAAGACCCGCGGAGCCATCATCCAGGCCGTCGGCCGGGACTGGGAAGTCGTCGACCTCGAGCTCGGCGAGCCGAACGACCACGAGGTCCTGATCGAGGTCCACGCCTCGGGCCTCTGCCACTCGGACGCGCACCTGACCGACGGTGACCTGCAGGTCGAGCTGCCGTTCGTCGGTGGCCACGAGGGCGCCGGCATCGTCAAGAAGATCGGGTCGAAGGTGACCCGCGTCGCGGTCGGCGACCACGTCTGCACCTCGTTCATCCCTGCTTGCGGCGTCTGCAAGTGGTGCTCCACCGGCCGCTCCAACCTGTGCCAGAACGGCTACCTGATGGAGCAGGGCAAGTCGCTGGACGGCACGTACCGCTTCTCCCACGAGGGCAACGGCATCGGCGGACTCTGCCGCCTGGGCACGTTCTCCGACCACATCGTCTGCTCCGAGCAGCAGGCGATCAAGATCGACGACGAGATCCCGCTCGACGTGGCCTGCCTGGTCTCGTGCGGCGTCGCGACCGGCTTCGGCGCGGCGGTCAACGTGGCCGAGGTCAAGCCCGGTGACGTCGTGATGATCGTCGGCATGGGCGGCGTCGGCGTCAACGCCGTGCAGGGCGCGGCCGCGGCTGGCGCGACCCACGTGGTCGTCGTCGACCCGGTCGAGTCCAAGCGCGAGCGCGCTGCGCAGTTCGGCGCGACCGCGACCTTCGCCACGATCGAGGAGGCCGTGCCGTACGTCCACGAGCGCACCGAGTGGCAGGGCACCGACTCGACGATCGTCACGGTCGACCGCGCGATGGGCGACCTGATCGCCGAGGCGTTCCGCACCGTCGCGAAGTCCGGTAGCTGCGTGCTCGTGGCCCTCGGCCCGGACTCGGAGATCATCCCGGTCCACCCGCAGGAGCTGCAGACGATGTCGCGCAGCATCAAGGGCGTGATGTTCGGCGACTGCAACCCGCGCGCCGACATCCCGAGCCTGCTCGCGCAGTACAAGGCCGGGAAGCTGAAGCTCGACGAGCTCGTCACCACCCGCTACAAGCTCGACGACATCAACCAGGGCTTCGCCGACATGAAGTCCGGCAAGAACATCCGCGGCGTGCTGATCCACGAGCACCCCGCCGCCTGAGAGGCCTCACCCCATGACGAATTCCCCCGTCTCGGAGCACGCTCCGACCATCGGTGACACGCGCCTGCTGATCAACGGCGAGCGCGTCGACGCCGCCGAGGGCGCGACCTTCGACATCTACAACCCCTCGACCGGTGCCGTCCTGGCGCAGGTCGCGGAGGCCCGCAAGGAAGACATCGACCGCGCCGTCAAGGCCGCGAAGAACGCCTTCGAGTCGGGCCCCTGGCACGACATGAAGCCGACCGAGCGGGCCAAGCTGATCTGGCGGCTGGGCGACCTGCTGCTGGAGAACGCCGCCGAGCTCGGTGGTCTGGAGACCCTCGACAACGGCAAGCCGTTCCTGCAGGCCCGGGACGGCGACGTCTCGGCCGCGGCCGGGCTGTTCCACTACATGTCGGGCTGGGCGACCAAGATCGAGGGATCGACGATCCCGATCTCGTTCCCGGGTCAGTTCCACACGTACACCCGGCGTGAGGCGCTCGGCGTCGTCGGCCTGATCGTGCCGTGGAACTTCCCGCTGACGATCGCTGCGTGGAAGTGCGCCCCGGCGCTCGCCGCCGGCAACACGATCGTGCTCAAGCCGTCCGAGGTCACCCCGCTGACCGCACTGCGGCTCGGCGAGCTGGCCCTCGAGGCGGGCATCCCGCCCGGCGTGCTCAACGTCGTCCCGGGCTTCGGCGCGGAGGCCGGCGTGGCGCTGACCGAGCACCCCGACGTCGCCAAGGTGTCGTTCACCGGCTCGACCGCCACCGGTCGCGCGATCGTGCACGGGGCCACCAGCAACCTCAAGAAGGTCACGCTGGAGCTCGGTGGCAAGGCCCCGAACATCATCATGGCCGACGCCAACATCGAGGCCGCGATCGCGGGCTCGTCGGACGGCGTCTTCTTCAACCAGGGCGAGGCCTGCGCCGCCGCGTCGCGGCTGTTCGCGCACCGCAGCGTCTACGACGAGGTCGTCGCGGGGATCTCGAAGGCCGCCGAGGCGATCAAGGTCGGCGACGGCTTCGACCCGGAGTCGTTCATCGGTCCGCTGGTCAGCAAGGAGCACCACGCCAAGGTCGCCAAGTACCTCGACCTCGGTCGTGAGCAGGGGACCGTGGCCGCGGGTGGCACGTACGCCACCGAGGGCGGCTACTTCGTCAAGCCGACCGTCCTGACCGACATGGGCGACGAGTCGCAGGTCGTCCGCGAGGAGATCTTCGGCCCGGTCGTGAACGTGCTGCCGTTCGACGACGAGGACGAGGTCATCCGCCGGGCCAACGACACGCCCTACGGTCTGACCGCGGGCGTCTGGACGGAGAGCGTCGGCACGGCCCACAAGATGGCCGAGCGGCTGCAGGCCGGCACGGTGTGGGTCAACTGCTACGGCGTGTTCGACGCGGCAATGCCGTACGGCGGGTTCAAGGAGTCGGGCTGGGGTCGCGAGATGGGCGGCGTCGTGCTCGACGACTACACCGAGACGAAGACCGTCTGCATCAAGATCGGCGACTGACCAGTCGCTGATCCGGGAGAGCGAGAATGAGCGTGCAGATCCCCCGTCCGCGCGAGCACGCACCGTCGATCGGCGACACCCGTCTGCTGATCGACGGCGAGCGCGTCGACGCGTCGAGCGGTGCGACCTTCGCGACCGTCGATCCGTCGACCGGTCGCGAGCTGGCACAGGTGGCCGAGGGCCGCAGCGAGGACGTCGACCGGGCGGTCAAGGCCGCCCGGCGGGCCTTCGAGTCCGGTCCGTGGCCGCGGATCAAGCCCAACGAGCGGGCGCGGATCCTCTGGCGGCTCGGGGACCTGATCCTCGAGAACCTCGACGAGCTGGCCGGCCTCGAGGCGCTGGACAACGGCAAGACGTTCGCCAGCGCGCGGGCGTACGACGTGACCGGCGCGGCCGACCTGTTCCACTACATGTCGGGCTGGGCGACCAAGCTCGAGGGCACGACGATCCCGATCTCGTTCCCCGGCGACTTCCACACCTTCACGCGGCGTGAGCCGGTCGGCGTCTGCGGCCTGATCGTGCCGTGGAACTACCCGCTCGGCCAGAGCGCGTG
This sequence comes from Patulibacter sp., assembly GCA_052039575.1. Taxonomy (GTDB): domain Bacteria; phylum Actinomycetota; class Thermoleophilia; order Solirubrobacterales; family Solirubrobacteraceae; genus Patulibacter. The sequence goes on from JBQGEK010000352.1 coordinate 5,706, forward strand.
GAAGGTCGCGCCGGCGCTGGCCTGCGGCAACACGGTCGTGCTCAAGCCGGCCGAGCAGACGCCGCTGACCGCGCTGCGGCTCGGCGAGCTGGCGCTCGAGGCCGGCGTGCCCGCGGGCGTGCTGAACGTCGTCCCGGGCTTCGGCCACGAAGCCGGCGCGGCCCTGGTCGCCCACGACGACGTGAACAAGATCGCGTTCACCGGGTCGACCGAGACCGGTCGGACGATCGTGCGCGGCACCACCGGCAACCTCAAGCGGGTCTCGGTCGAGCTCGGCGGCAAGAGCCCGAACATCGTCTTCGCGGACGCCGACCTGGAGACCGCGATCGCCGGCGCCGCGGCGGGCATCTTCTTCAACCAGGGCGAGGTCTGCACCGCGGGATCGCGGCTCTACGTCCAGGAAGGGGTCTACGACGAGGTCGTGGCTGGCGTCGCCGATGCCGCCAGGGCGCTCAAGATCGGCGACGGGTTCGACCCCGCGACCGATGTCGGGCCGCTGATCACCGGCGAGCACCGCGACGTCGTCCGCGGCTACGTCGAAGCGGGCGTCGCCGCCGGTGCCGAGCTGGTCACCGGCGGTCAGACGGTCGGCGACGCCGGCTACTTCCTGTCGCCAGCGGTCTTCGCCGGCGCGCGGCCCGAGATGTCGATCGTTCGCGAGGAGATCTTCGGTCCGGTCGTCTCGGTGATCCCGTTCCGCGGCGTCGACGACGTCGTCGACGCCGCCAACGACAGCCCGTTCGGCCTGGCCGCCGGGGTCTGGACCGAGGACCTCGGCAAGGCGCACCGGATGGCGAACGCGCTGCAGGCCGGCACGGTCTGGGTCAACTGCTTCGGCGTGTTCGACGCCGCGCTGCCGTTCGGCGGGACCAAGCAGTCCGGCTGGGGCAAGGAGATGGGTCACGCGGTGCTCGACGACTACACCGAGGAGAAGACCGTGTGCATCAAGCTCGCCCCCGCGGGGCCGGGCCGATGAGCACCCGGCGCAGCAACGGTCGTGCGGCGCTCGACCGCGTCGGCCACACGCTGGCCGACAAGGTCGAGGCGGCGCTCCGCGACGAGATCATCCGCGGCGCTCGCCTGCCCGGCGAGCGGCTCAACGAGGTCGAGATCGCCTTCCAGCTCGGGGTCAGTCGTGGTCCAGTGCGCGAAGCGCTTCAACGGCTGTCACGGGACGGATTGCTGCGGATGGAATCGCACCGCGGGGCGTTCGTCCGCGAGCTCGACGTCGCGGAGGTCCGCGAGCTGTTCGAGGTCCGGGCGTCGCTGGAGCGGCAGGCCGCCTCGCTCGCCGCGGAGCGTGCCGGAGCGGACGAGATCGATGCGCTGCGGGGACTGCTCGACCGGGCTCGCGATGCCGTCTCGGCGCCCGTCGATCCGCACTATCCGGAGCGACTCGACGTCCACGAGCTGATCGTCGGCTGCGCGCGCAACGAGGCGCTGGTCCGCTATCTGGCGCTGGTCAATCAGGAACTGAAGCTGGTGCGGGCACGGTCGGGATTCCAGACCGTCCGCGCGCCGAAGGCCTTCGAGGAACACGCCCGCGTCGTCGAGGCGATCGCCGCGCGCGATCCCCACGCGGCGGCTGAGGCGATGAACATCCACATGGAGTCGGCGCTGCAGAGCACGCTGGGTCTGCTCCGCGAACCGGGAGGAACGGAATGAGTTTGATGAAGGACCGCGTCGTCGTGGTCACGGGCGCGAGCGCCGGTATCGGTGAGGCCTGCGTCGACCGCTTCCTCGCCGAGGGCGCGATCGTCGAGGCGTGGGACCGTGATCCCGCCAAGCTCGAGAAGGACGGAGCGGTTCACCGCGTCGTCGACGTCTCGTCGGAGGACGCCGTGCGCGAAGCGGCCCAGGCCGCCGTCGCCCAGCACGGCCGGGTCAACGTCCTGGTCAACTGCGCCGGCGTGATCACCGAGAACAAGCCGGCCCAGGACGTCGACGCGGCGGACTACCGGAAGAACTTCGACGTCAACGTGATGGGCATCGTCCACACGTCGCGGGCGCTGCACGCCACGCTGGCGGAGCAGCAGGGTGCGATCGTCAACGTCGCGTCGCAGGCCGCTCTGGTCTGCCTTCCGCACCAGTCGGCCTACTCCGCGAGCAAGGGCGCCGTCGCCGCGTTCACCCGTTCGACGGCGATCGACTGGGCCGCCGAGGGCCTGCGCGTCAACGCCGTCTGCCCCGGGTTCACGCTGACGGCGATGGCCGAGAAGCAGATGACGCCGGAGCTGGACGCCGCGGTGTCGCGTCGCGTGCCGCTGGGTCGCTTCTTCCAACCGGTCGAGATCGCCAACTCGATCCTCTTCCTGGCCAGCGACCTGGCGTCGGCGATCACCGGCGTCGTGATGCCGGTCGACGGCGGCTGGACCGCGGGCGAGCCCGCGCTCCCGATGTGAGGAACGAACGGATGCGTCTGAAGGACAAGATCGCCCTCGTCACCGGCGCGGGAACCGGCATCGGACAGGGCACGGCCGTGAAGCTGGCCGAGGAGGGCGCGTTCGTCGTCCTCGTCGGCCGTCGCGAGTCCGCGCTGGAGGAGACCAAGGACCTGATCGGCGAGCGTGCCGCGGTGCTGCCGCTCGACGTCAGCTCGCGGGCCGACGTCGACGCCAAGCTGCCCGCCGCGATCGCCGAGCACGGCGTGCCGGACATCGTGGTCCACGCCGCCGGCAAGACCGTCGTCGGCGCTCTGCACGACCTGACGGACGAGCAGTGGGACGACCAGATGGACGTCAACGTCCGCAGCATCCACCTGCTGACCCGGGTGCTGTGGCCGCTGATGGCCGCCGACGACCGCCGGGGCCGCGACCAGTCGATCGTCAACATCGCCTCGACCGCGTCGTTCGCCGCGTTCCCGCAGGACGCCGCCTACGTGGCGTCGAAGGGCGCGGTGCTCGCGCTGACCAAGGCGATGGCGCTCGACGGGGCCGAGATCGGGATCCGCGTCAACGCGGTCTGCCCGGGCTACATCCTGACCCCGAACCTGCAGGGCTACTTCGACGAGCAGCCCGATCCGGAGGCCGCCAAGGCCGCGTCCGCCGCGAACGCGCCGGTCAAGCGGCTCGGCACCCCGAAGGACATCGCGGGCGCGGTCGCGTTCTTCGCGTCCGAGGATGCGTCGTTCGTCACCGGCGCGTCGCTGCTCGTCGACGGCGGCGTGCTGGCGAAGGTGCCGTAGCCATGAGCGCCGCACCGCGCCCGACGCTGAGCGTCGGATTCCACCCGGACCGGCCGATCGTCGAGGTCGGCGACCTGGCCGCGGAAGCCGAGAAGCTCGGCTTCCACGGCGTCTGGATCGCCGACTCGCAGAGCCTGTTCCGCGACGTCTACGCCGCGCTCACCGTCGCGGCGTCGCGGACGTCGCGGGTCGAGCTGGGGACCGGGGTCACCAACCCGGTCAGCCGCCACCCCGCGGTGATCGCCAGCGCGTTGGCGACCGTCGACGAGTTCTCCGGCGGACGCCTGAAGATGGGCGTCGGCACGGGGGAGACCGCCGTGCAGTCGCTCGGCAAGAAGCGCGCGACGATCAAGCGGATGGAGAACACCGCCGCGCTGATGCGCGGGCTGTGGTCCGGCGAGGCCGTCGAGTACGAGGAGGCGACGCTGACCCAGGACTGGCGCGCGCGCCGCGTGCCGGTGCTGTTCGCGTCGACCGGGCCGAAGTCGCTGCAGGCGGCGGGGCGCAGCGCCGACGGCGTGTACCTGAAGCTCGGGATCCACCCCGAGGTGATGGAGTACGCGCTGCGCAACGTCGCCCAGGGCCGCGAGCAGTCGGGCCAGACGCTCGACGGCTTCCTGGTCAAGGCGATGATCCCGATCGCCGTCGACGACGAGAACCCGGCGCGGGCGCGCGACGAGGTTCGCGGCCAGGCCGGCGCGATCGCCCGCGCCGCCGCCTTGGCGATCCCCGCGGAGGACCTGCCGCCGTCGCTGGCCGAGGCGCTCGAGGAGATCGAGCGCAAGGGCTCCGAGGCCCGCGGGCAGCAGGGCTACGTCGAGTGGCTGCACAGCCCCGAGTACGCCGCGTCGATCCCGGACGAGATCGTCGAGTCATTCGCGATCGCCGGTACCGCGCGCGAGGTCGCCGACCGGATCAACGGCCTGGGCGCGCTCGGTATCACCGGTGTGATTCCGCCGCTGACGATGCCCGATCCGTGGCCGACGCTGCGAGCGATCGGCAACGGCGTGGTGCCGTTGCTGGACGCGACGACCGCCGAGTCCGCCTGAACCCGCCGAGCTGATGCGCGTTCCGCCTCCCACAGAGGCCAAACCCGCATCAGCTCCGCCGGGGGGGCGAGGACGTGTACAGCGACCGCTTGCATCGGCCAAATAAACTTCTTCCGCGACGCCAGCGGGGCCTCCCGGTCGTTCCGGACCTCGTGATCCGGGTACTACGCGTGGCAGCCCGACCACGGCGGTGCGGGCCGGTTGGGCGGGGGCCGCGGGGTCCACGTCGGGCCGGTATCCGGTCATCGCCGTCGACGGCGTTCGCGATTAATTTGCCATTCAGTGACGTAATTGATAGAACGTCAGTGAGCACGGTCACAACCCAAGGAGCATCCGATGTCGGACCCCGTCGCCGAGAACCAGGAAGTCGAAGCCACCGAGACCGCCGAGGTCGAGACCAGCGAGGCGCTCGTCGACGAGCAGCTGCTGATCGAGGACGTCTCGATCGACGGGATGTGCGGGGTCTACTAGACCCGCCGCTCCCCGCCGCCGTCCAAGACCGATGAGCACGATGACCTCCGCGCCCGAGCAGGATTCCGCCGCTCCCGCTGCCGGCCAGCCCGGGACGGGAGTCGATCTCGATCGGCCGTGGACGCTGAATCCGCAGGTCGCGCTGCGCCCCGAACGCTTCGGGGCGCTCGCGTACCACTTCGGCACGCGCCGCCTGTCCTTCCTCAAGAGCCCGCAGCTGCTCGCCGTGGTCGAGGCCCTCGCCGACCACCCCACGGCCCGCGCCGCCTGCCGCACCGTCGGCGTGGCCGACACCGAGATGGCTTCGTACGAAGCCGCGCTCGGCACGTTGGCCCGCACCGACATGATCGTTCCCCGGAGTTCCTCATGAGCACCCTCAACCACGCCACGCCGGCCAAGATCGCCCGCCCGGTGGGCCGCCTCGTCGACGAGTTCCAGTCCGGCCTCGACGCACCGATCTGCCTGACCTGGGAGCTGACCTACGCCTGCAACCTGGCGTGCGTCCACTGCCTGTCCAGCTCCGGCCGCCGCGACCCGCGCGAGCTCTCGACCGACGAGTGCAAGGCCGTGATCGACGAGCTCCAGCGGATGCAAGTCTTCTACGTCAACATCGGTGGCGGCGAGCCGACCGTCCGCAAGGACTTCTGGGAGCTCGTCGACTACGCGACGGCCCACCAGGTCGGCGTCAAGTTCTCGACCAACGGCAGCCGGATCGATGCCGAGGTCGCCCAGCGGCTCGCCGCGTCGGACTACGTCGACGTCCAGATCTCGCTCGACGGCGCGACCGCCGACGTCAACGACTACGTCCGTGGTCCGGGGTCCTACGACACCGCGATGACCGCGATGCAGCACCTCTCCGACGCCGGCTTCGAGGGCTTCAAGCTGTCGGTCGTCTGCACCCGCCAGAACATCGGGCAGCTCGACGAGTTCAAGGCGATCGCCGATCGCTACGGCGCCCAGCTGCGCC